>CAYGCN010000026.1:0-30530 GCA_964348385.1 uncultured Gemmatimonadaceae bacterium | reverse complement strand
TCGGCACGGCTCCGCTGGCCACCTTGCGAATGGTGCCGTCCTCGATGATCCAGTGCCCGGCGGGGATGGAGTCCCGCCCGACTCCCCGCCAGCCCGCGAATGACCGCCCGTCGAACAAGGAGACCCATTCGTCAGTCTGCGGCGGCCGGTCCTGAGACTGGCACGCCGCGAGCGCCACGGTCATGAGCAGCATCGCGCGAAGGGTTGTCACCGTGCCCGCTCCTTTTGGTCGAGGTAGTCGGCGAACTGGACGTAGCGCTTTCCCCGAATGGCCTCGTTGCCAAGGGCCACGGCCACGGCGGAATCCCACCCCACCTGCTCGTCCGCGAAGGGTGGGGTGTTGGCGCGCAGGCTGTCGACAAACGATGACACGGCGAGGAAGTTCGGGTTGCCTGCCTCGTTTTCGGGGATCGCGATCGGCAGACCGGGCCCACGGTACGGCATGTCCCCGCTGGTGGCCAGCGTGGCACTTGTGTGCACACCCCGCTCGATCAGCTCCTGCGGTACGGCGGAGTTGGCGCGTGCCGGCTCGTAGTAGAAGGCCCCATCTTCGAGGGTCAGCTTCACGGAGCCTCCTGTGCCGTAGATGTTGACCTGGTAACCCACATTGTGGTTTCCGATAATGGAGCTGAAGACGTGGGTGCCGCCACCGGGATAGGTGAACACCGCCTGCACATTGTCGTAAGTCTCTCGGCCGTCGTGATAGAAGGTGATCGCGCCGGTGCCGATCACGCTTGTGGGCACCTCTCCGAAGATCCAATTCGCAATGTCGATCTGATGCGAGCCGAGCTCGGCGAGGAGCCCGCCCGAGTACTCCTTGTAGAGTCGCCAGTTGATCAGCCGCTCGAGTGACGGATCCGGAACCGGCCTGCGCCAATTGTAGTTGCGGTGCCAGTAGCCGTACACGTGCGTCACGCGTCCGATCTCACCACCCTTGATCCGCTCGATCGCTTCGCGGTACCACGGTGCGTAGCGGTACTGGAGTCCGGTCTGGAAGCGGCGCCCGCTTTCCCGTGTCGCACGGACGATGGCGTGGCAGTCCTCCACAGTGAACCCAATCGCCTTCTCCCCATAGACGTGCAGGCCACGCTCGAGCGAGCCGACCATATGCTCGCGGTGAAAGCTCAGCGGCGAGGCGACGATCACGGCATCCAGATCCTGCGCGGTGTCGAGCATCCGCCGGTAGTCGCGATAGGCAGGGGTCGTTTCACCCGTGATCTCACGGCCTTCCGCGAACCGCGGCTCGTACACATCGCACAGCGCCGTGATCCGCATACCGGGGACGCGAAGGAACAACTGCATCAAATACTGTCCCCGGCTTCCCACACCAATCACGCCGACATTGATCTCGTCCGACGGCGCCACCCGACGCGGAGCAAGCGTTTCGGCGAGTGCGTCGACGCCGATCAGCGAGCCACCGGCGGCGGCCGCAGAGGCGGCGACGAACGTTCTTCTCTTCATCGTGTGGTTCCCCTCCCCTCTGGACACGGGGTTCACTTGAGCGATGACCCGACCGACCCGCCCCATGCGATGGCGACGACACGATCCACCGTCCCGCGGGTCGTGACTAGGAGAGCGGCCACGTCGTCGACATGGTCGAGCACTGCGGTGGCGCGATCAGCTCCCAGGACGAACAGCGCCGTCGCCAGCGCATCGCTCTCTAGCGCCGTGCGTGCGATCACCGTGACCTGGGTCATTCCGGTCACGGGCTCACCCGTCCGCGGATCGATGATGTGGCTGTACCGCTTACCGTCGAACTCGAAGGACTTTTGGGCGTTGCCCGATGTGGAAAGCGACCGGTCGCGCAACCACACCGTCGAGAGTGACCGCCTGGGATCGTCGGGGTCGGGGACCACGACGCGCCATCCGTCGGTGTCCGGCGGTGCGCCGATCGCGAAGTAGCTGCTCTGCCCGGCGCCGAGCAGTGCGGCCGTCACGCCGTGTCGCCGCAGGATCAGGGCGGCGCGGTCGAGCGCGAAGCCCTTACCGATGCCACCGAGGTCGAGCGCGATGCCTGGCTTGCGGAACTGCACGGTCCGCGCTGCACGGTCCAGGATGACGTTCCGCCATCCCACACGTGCCAGCGCGCGTGACAGCTCGTCGGCGGTCGGATAGCGCCCATGGCCGCGGAAGAACCCCCACGCGTTGACGAGCGCCCCGACGGTGATGTCGAACGCGCCATCGGTACGGAGGCTGTAGTCCAGCGCCTCATCGAGTAGGGTGAGCACCTCCGGATCGGTGACCACGGGTCCGCGGGCTGCGTTCGCATTGATGCGGGACATCTCACTGGTCGGCCGGTAGGTGCTCAGTGCCTGCTCGACGCGCTCGATCTCTTGGAAGGCAGCCTCGAAGAGCGCAGCTGCACGCTCACGGGTCGAGGCGTAGAGGTGAATCTCGACCGTCGTCCCCATGGCAGGACGCGCCTCCCGGTAGAGCGAATCGGGTGAGGCGCGACAGGGTGGCGGGAGCAGGCCACCGATCAGGAGCGGAGCGACGAGCGCGAAGTAGCGAGGCAGGTGGGCGGGCACGTCGGAATATGCGGCGAGGTGACGGCCCGAACAATGGAGCGGGCCGGATACCCAAGGCCATCCCTCGGCCGGAACAAAAGAGAAACGCGGGACGGGAAGCTCATTCCCCGCCCCGCGTTCACTCCGCTATGAATGGCGATCTAGAAGAAGAACCGCACGCCGAGCTGCGTCTGGAACTGCAGCACGAGATTCGAGCCCAGTAGGTCTTCCTGGCCGAAGGAGCTGTTCACCCGGTACTGAATTTGGTCGGTGGCCGGGTCGAAACCCCGCGGGTCCAGCAGTTCTCGGTTCGAGCCGAAGACCCCCGTGACGCGACCCCAACCGCAGGCACCCGAGGTGGGATCGTAGTCGTCTGCCCCCTCGTTGCAGAGCAGCCGGCCGATGCCGTTGAGCACGTTGAAGAAGTCGGCTTGCAACTCGATGCGCCGGCCGCTTCGGCCGATGTCCGTGCCCCAAGTGAGTCGTAGGTCGAGTTGGTGCGTCCACGGGAAGCTGCACGTGTTGCGCTGGACGATCTCGCCTACGTAATCACCGACGCAGCTGTACTGCTCCAACAGTGTCGAGTACAGGGCACGTTCCTCTTCGGCGGCGGTGCCGGTGGAGGCGAGCGGCAGATCGGCCGGCGCAAAGATGAAGATTCGGTCGTTGCCGGTGAGACCATCGCCGTTCAGGTCATCGTCGCCGACCACGGTCCAGGGCCGTCCGCTCTGGCTCTTCCAGAACGCCGACACCTCGAAGCCGAACGGAAGCCGCACGAAGCCCGAGCCGACCAGCGTGTGGCGCCGCGAGTAGTCACTGGGACCCCATGCGCGGTCATAATCGCCGAAATCGCCGATCTCGTTGGGACCGAACGCACCGGTCGTCGGGTCGGCGTAGCCGCCGCTGGCGGTGCAGCAGGAGTACGGCGAGTTGTCGAACGCCCGGGTGTGCGTGTAGGAACCGCTCACGCGAACATCGGGGCTGAAGTTGTGGTTGATCTCCGCCTTCCAAATAAACGAGCGCGCTCGTCCGTCGTTGTAGTTGAGCAGCACATCGCCGAACTCCAGCGACCGCCGAGCACTGGTCAAGTTCGCGCTCGTCGGATCGAAGGTCCCCCGCGGGGAGAACACCCGACGGTTGCCCTCGCCCGCGAGCTGGAACTGCACGTCCCGAAGATTGAGGTTCCGCACCGTGTACAGGCTCTGGGACTGCGAGAACAGGAAATCGATCATTACCCTCGTGCGATCGCCCAGCACCTTTTCGAAGCCGACGTTCGCTTTGAACGTCTCGGGGAACTCGAAGTCCGGCGCCCAGAAGGTGTACGTCGGCACGCCCGCCGCCCCGGTGGAGGCACAGGTCGCCGGGTTGTCGAATCCGTCGATCCCCCACGACCCGTAGCCCGTCGGCGACGGCGGCGCATCGGGATCCCCATCCACGATCGACCCGTTACAGATCACCTCGAGCACGGGCCGCTCGGTCTGCAGCACATTGCCGCCCACCACGTAGGGAACACGCCCGTAGAAGTACCCGGCACCCAACCGCACGACCGAGCGACCATCACCGGCCAGGTCGTACGCCAGGCCGATGCGTGGCGAGAAGTTGTTGTTGTCGGTCGGCGCGAACCCCGTCTCCCACCCGAAGGCACGCTCGACGTCCACCACGGGTTGCGGGCTGTCGCGGAAGGTCTGGAGGTCGTAGCGCAGCCCCGCCGTGGCGGTGAGCTTCGGGCTCACCTGCCATTCGTCCTGGAGGTACAGCGACCACTCGACGACGTCGAACTCGGACGTCGGGATGCCGCCTCCCTGCTGAATGGGTCGAAAGTACGAGCGGGGGCGGAGATTTTCGAAGTCGTCGAGGTTGGCAAACTGAAACTCGCCCGCGCCCTGGAACTGCGACCCGAAGTTCTGAAACCGGTTGAAGATCCGCGTATAGAGCAGATTGCCGCCGATCTTTACGGAGTGGTCGCCGAACAGCATCGTGAAGTTGTCGATGAGCTGGAACTTCTGCTCGTCCAGGCGATTGTTGTACGAGGCAAACGTCCCGCCGTAGCGGATGCGCTGGCCGTTGGAAAGGTTCACCGTGAGGGTCGGCCGCAGATCCTTGCCCTGTCGCGGCCGGGTCTCATCGGCGAACTGGAAGCGCAGCACGTTGAACGTCCGGTCGCTGAGCACCGACTGCAGCTCGCCCACGAATGAGTGCGAGCGGTCTTCGAGCTTCTCGGCACGGGAGAAGCCATACTCGAAATCGAAGTTCCCGTTCCACTCGTTGTCATTGCTGAACGTCGAGAAGTTGTGGCGCAGCGTCAGCCGGTGCTTGTCGTTCAGATCCCAGTCCACGCGCCCGAACACGGTGATGGCGTCGTTCGTGGTCTCGAACGGCACGTACCCGGCCTGCGGGTCACTGATCCCGTACTGGTTCTCGAGGATATCGAAGTAGCGACCGATCTCTGCGAACACCACGGGGTCTTCCTGCTCGCCTCCGGGGCCGAAACGGCTCTGCGTGAGGGGGAGCTGCGGCTCACGTCGGCGCTGCAGGTCAGCCGACACCAGGAAGAACGCCTTGTCGCTCAAGATGGGCCCGCTGAACCGGCCGGCGAGCTGCATGACCTCGTAGTCCGTGGTGATCTCGGGATCGTTGGGATCCTCGATGAAGGGGCTGCCCGTCAAGGCATCGTTTCGGAAGTTGCCGTACACCGTGCCTTCGAACCGATTGGTGCCGCCACGGGTCACGACGTTGATCACGCCTCCCGTGTAGCTCCCGTACTCGACGTCGAAGCCGTTGGTGATGATCTGGAACTCGCGGATCGACTCCAGCGAGAACACGAACGGAATGCGTGAGCCGCCCCGGTTTTCGCCGAAGAAGGAGTTGTTGGCGTCGACGCCGTCGATTTGCACGCTCGTCTGCGACGCACGCTGGCCACCGATCGCAAACTGGCCGCCCGTCGTCTCTCCGGGATCAGGCGCGACGAAGCCGGACAGATTGATGAAATCGACGAAGTCCCGACCGAGCGACGGCAGGTCTTCGATGGTCTGCTGCGTGACCAGCATCTTGACGCCGCTCTCCGCCACGTCCACCGGACGCTCGGCGGTGACGACCAGCTCCTCGATCTGCACGACTGCAGCCGACAGGTCGAAGTTCATCGGCGTCGACCCGCCGATCACCACGCGTACGCCCTGCGCCGTCCGCGGCTGGAACCCGATGAGCCGTGCCGTCACGGTGTAGAGACCCGGCGGCAGGAGGCGGACCGTGTACAGGCCGTTCTCATCCGTCTGCGCCTCGCGTTGGAAGCCGGTCTCCTGGTTCCGGGCGGTGACGACCACCGCGGCCATGGGTTGACCGGATTCGTCCAACACGCGTCCACGGATCTGGCCGGTCGTCGAAACATCCTGCGCCGTCGCAGGCACCGTCACGCAGCCGACGAGGAAGGCGACGAGGAGAGTGCGGAATAGCATCGGCATCGTCTGAGAAGAGAGGGTCAGTTGCACGAGACCTCCTCCACGTCCGCCAGCGAGCGGGGGAAGATCTGCCCCGATCCGTTGAAGTTGGCCGCGAACCCATTGATGTTGTAACAGGCGCCGGCAGTGAAGATGGTGTCCAGCGTGTTCCGATCGGCGACCCCGTCATCGACGCGGATCACCGTCGCGCCACTCCCATCATCGATGCTCGAGTTCTGACTGTTCCCACTCGCCGAGAACGCTTCGAGGAGCTGAGCGTTCTCGATCCGCACGAACCGATTCTGCAGATCGTCGAAGGGATCGGCGCCGGAGGCCGAAATCGCGGCGGTCGTCACCAGGAGCGGGACGGGAACGGCCACGTCCTCCACGAGCTGACGCAGCACGACGTTGATGAGCTCGAACTGGCCGCTGAAGACGGCCGTATTTCCCCCGACCTCGATCTGATCGCCGACCTCGATCCCCTGCCCCATGAGCGCAGGCGCGAACAGGAAGAGCCCGGCCGTCGCATCCTCGATGTAGGCGAAGTTGGACTCGATCTGGCCCGGAGCGGACGTCACGATGCCGCGGACGATCACGAAATCGCCGACATTGACGTCCTTGGCCGCCAGGATGGTGATCAGACAGCCGGGCCGTCCGGCCACCTGCTCGAACTCCGTCTCGTCGATGTAGACGGTCACCCGCAGCGGATTCTGACAGATGGCCACATCGGCCGGCACGGTGAGAGTGTCGATCACCAGGTCGTGGGTCCCGGCGGGGACGTCGGTGATCATAAACCGGCCGTCCGGCCCCGACGCCGTGGTCCCCCCGGCGAACGTCTCACCGGTGCCGCGATCCTGCACCGCGATGCCCACCCCCCCGATCGTGTAGTCGCCATCGGAGGGGTCGAACAGGCCGTTCTCGTTGGCATCGAAGAACGCCAGGCCCTCGATGTCGCCGGTGCCTTGCACCTGGAAGGCCGGTGCCACGTCCTTGCACGCCGGCAGCATCGCAAGACTCAGCGACACGACCCAGGCGAGGCCAAGGCGATGCGTTTGGCTCGAGCGCTTCACGGAAGTCATCTCCCTGGAAGTGGTCCTCATCACACGCGCACTCACTGGATATCCTGCGAATCGCGGATCTCCAGGCGCGCGGCCGGCGTGTTGCGATCATCCGTGCCGAGCACACCGAAGAGCGTCACCGCCGCGCCGATGGTCCAGTCGGTGCTGGCGACGCCGTTGCGGCTGTCCACGTAGGTGGTGAAATCGGTCCCGGCTCCGTCCGACAGCCACACCATGTGGTTGTCGAACGAGAACACCTGGACGCTGTCCACGGTCCCGCCAATCGTCACCAACTCGCCCTGGAACAGGCCGCCGTTGATGTCCGCGCCCGTGACCGTGCGCGCGGCCGGGACGGGTTCGTTCCCGAGGATGCTGATGGCATTCACCGGCGAGAGCTGCACCTCGCTCCGGAACGCGCCGACCGTGCCCACCACGCGGATGCGGTCACCGCGCGCGAGCGTCGGAGCGCCCGAGTGGAAGGTCGAGATGCCACCGGTCGCGTCCTGCAAGAAGTACACACGCTCGTCCCAGTTCTGCTGCCAGGTGACGACGCCCTCGACGGTGACCGTCGAGCCCGACTGCGTGCGGGCATCGGAGATCGTCACGGTAGAGCCGCCCAGCACGGCGTCGCTCGGCTGCCGGAGCTCGACCCGATACTGGAGCGTGTTCCGGTCGTCCGACCCGAGGACGCCCACGATGCTGTAGACCTGGCCGGTCGTCCAGTCGGTGCTGCCGACCCCGGTCCGACTGTCCACATACACCGTGAAGATCACCGCCCCACCATCGGTGAAGAACAGCATGTGGTTGTCGAACGAAAAGACCTGCAGACTGTCCAGCGTTGCGTCGATCGTCACCAGCTCGCCCTGGAACTGGCCACCGTTGATGTCGTTTCCGCTCACCGGACGCGGTGCGGGCTCACCTACGTTGCCCAGAATCTCGAGGCTGGTGACCGGCGAGATCTGCTCCTCGCCGCGGAACGCGGCGCGCTCACCGGTGAGCCGCACGCTGTCACCGACCTGCAGCGTCGGGCCGTTCGCGTCGAACGCCGACATCCCCGCCGTGCCGTCCTGGAAGAAATACACCCGCGCGTCCCACTGATTCTGCCACGTAATCACCGCCTCGACGGTGACCACCTCGCCGGCCGCCGCCTGCCGCGCCTCGGCCACGGTGATTACGAGATTGCCGGTGAACAGGATGTCGAGATTGGTCGTCACATCGGCAGTCACCGTGGCATTCACTGAGTCGCCGCCGACGATGGTGATCGTCTGGAACGGCGTGATGTCGATGACGTAAGCGCCCGGCCGCAAGCCCGAGAAGGTGAAGAGGCCCGAAGGGTCGGTCGAAGTCGACGCGATCTCGATCGCCGTCCCGGCTTTGCGCAGCGCGACCGGCACGCCACCGGCCGGTGTGTCGTCAGCCGGCTCGAACGTCCCGTTGCCATTGTCGTCGCGGAAGATCCGGCCGCTCAGATCGCCCGGCATGTAGGCGTAGCGAAACTCGGCCGAGAGCGTTCCACCCTGAAACGGCACGGCGACGGCCGGGTTGGTCGCCGACGCGAGCACCGCGCCAGCCGGTGGCGTGCCGGACACCGCGAGCGTGTAACTCCCGGGTGAAACGGACGCAAACGTCGCCAACCCCTCGGCGTCGGTGGTCTCGGACAAGTCGGCGGCGTCACTGGTCGCGGTGATCGCGATCCCTGCCACCGGATCGTCGGCACCCGCGGTGTAGGCACCATCGCCGTCCGCGTCCACGTAGACACGGACTTGGAGGGTCGCCGGGGTACCTTCACCGAGGGTCAGTTGGTCGGCGCTGCACGCGACCCAGGCCAGCACAGCCAATGCGGGCAGCAGCCGTCCCGAGAGCCGGATCATATGCGGGGTCTCCTTATGATGGACGATGTGACGTAGCGGAAGGCCGGGAATCGCTCCAACGTCCCCGCGTTCGGCACCCGATTCGCTATCTTCACGGGTGCCTGTGCGAGAAATGTCGACGTGATAATGATCCCGCGACCGTGCACTGCAGCTAGGTTCTCGAGGTTCGAGTGTAGGGCTCACCACAGGAGGTACGAAGAGGTACTGGGAATGTCAAATGGCGTCACGTAGCCGTCGTTTCGCCGTGATGAGGCGGCTCTCGGCCGTCGTCGTCGCCGTAACGCTTGTGACGATCGGCTGCGGTGAAGGCGTGGTCGATCCCGGCAGTCCCCCGGTCATCACGATCAGCGGGGTCACCGACGGTGAGACGCGGGCCGGACCGGTCACTATCACGATCTCGATCGACCGGGGAACGTATTCGGCCACGCTCAACGGACAGTCGTTCTCGTCGGGAAGCACGGTGAGCCAACCAGACGACTACCTCCTCGCGGTGTCCGCGCGCGCCGGTGAGCTCACCAGCTCGAAGTCCGTCTCCTTCACCATCACCCTCTCGGGCGAGACGCGGCTCATCATCAGGGTGTTCGACCTCGGCGAGAACGAAGCCGGCGGCGGTGGCGACGCCATCCTTCTCACCGATTCGTCCAGCGCGGGGCTCCGTCACGCCCTGGTGGACGCGGGCCCGGCCGGCGTGGACGGGACAGATGCGACGCTGGTCCGACGGGCGCTCGACGGCCTGAACGTCGATACGCTCGTCGCCATGGTCTTGTCCCACGCACACTCCGATCATTTCGGCGGCATGAGCCCGGTACTCCAGTCCCGGGTGGTTCAGCGATTCTACGCCAACGGCCAGGTACGGAGC
This sequence comes from uncultured Gemmatimonadaceae bacterium, assembly GCA_964348385.1. Classification (GTDB taxonomy): domain Bacteria; phylum Gemmatimonadota; class Gemmatimonadetes; order Gemmatimonadales; family GWC2-71-9; genus JAOTVV01. Next base: position 20,801 of record CAYGCN010000026.1, on the reverse strand, counting down.
TTCGCCGCCTACAACGCGCTGATTGCCGAGGCCCAGAGCCGCGCAAACGCGTACGTCGAGCCGTCGGTGGTCACGGAACTGGATCTCGGATTCGGCCCCAACGCCACCAAACTCGCCCTCGTTCCGCCGCTCACGACGTTTCTGGACAATGCGGGCGCGACGTCCTCCGAAATCAACGAAGGATCACTGGGCACCGAAGTCGTGAAAGGGCCGTTCCGGATGTTCTTGACGGGCGACGGAGAGGTCCTGGCCAACCAGCGCTGGCGTACCGGATTCGGCACGCGCACCGGTCCCGTGACCGCCCTGAAGATGGGACACCACGGGGCGAACGACGCCGTGTTCGACAACGGGTTCAACGGCAGCTCGGCGTGGCTCGCGCACTCAGCCCCCGCACTCGCCGTGATCAGTGCCAACGGCACGACGCACCCCCGCATCAACGCCACAACTGCGCTCCTCACCGTGTCGGGGCTCACGGTGTACTGCACCCACGTCCACGGCGATATCACGATCCGGGTGGGAGAGCAAGGGATGTACACGGTCACCGTGGAGAAGAACGAGGGGCAGCCGTGCACGCCGGGGCGGGACGCCACGACGTAGCCGAGATCGCTCCGTCCCTGCCGATCGACCACTGCACCGCCTTCGCCCTCCAACACTACGTCCCGAAACTCACCCGATAGAACAACGAGTACAGAATCGGCACGAACCCCAAGGTGAGGGCCGTCGCGAACACCAGCCCGAAGATGATGGCAATCACCATCGGTTCCCACATCGGCCCCCCTCCCAGCCAGAGAGGCAGCAGGCCGCCCACCGTGGTCGCCGTCGTCAACAGAATGGGCCGCAGGCGGCGTTGCGCCGCTTCGAGGCGCAGGATCTTGGACGGCTGCCACACGACCTCGAGATCCGCCACCTGCCGGAGCGGCACCGATTGCCCGGTCACCTGGGAGTAGACGTTGAGTCCCTCGATCTTGCCCAGATCCTCGCGATCGGCCGAGACCGATCGCAGCGTCACCGGGATGATCTTGTCGTCTTCCCGATATTGTGTTGTCTCAATGCCGGAGAGTACGGTCTGGAGCGAGACGGCGACATCCCGGTTCGAGACACCCGCCCGCCGCGCGCGCGCGCCGTTCACGTTGACCAGGATCTTCTTGGTCCGCCGCCATCTGGTCCAGCCCGATCCCCAACATCGCCATGATGGACATCGACATCAAGCGGTGGCGAGCGCAACGAGCAGGAGCCCTACGAGGGAGCGGTACATGGGAACTCGCAGGAACGAGGAACTCCTTCCAAAAACGGGCCGAGATCCCATTGCACAAGGCGAAGCGGCTGGGCGCCCGCCCGCGCGGACACCCGGGACACTCCTCCCTCCTCTCTCCTCCCTCCCCCCTTGTCGCTTCGCCATCCGTCGTAGCAGACTTAGGCGCCGTCCCGGACAGCCACCGGGACGACACGACATCTGGCCAACGGAGACCCCCGCATGCGTCTCTTACCACGGACCGAAGAGTTCTTCGACCTGTTTACCGAAGTGGCGCGACGGTCGCACGAGGCCGCCGGTTACCAGCGTGAGCTGTTCACCACCCCGGAGCGGACCGCCTATTGCGTCGATACCATCAAGCGCCTGGAGCACGAGGCGGACGAAATCACCCAAGATGTCGCCAGGCGGCTCGATCGCACCTTCATCACGCCCATCGACCGCGAGGATATCTATCTGCTCGCCTCGGATCTCGATGACGTGATGGACCGGATCGACAGCACCGCACGCCGCGCGCAGATCTTCCGGCTCGGCCCCACCCCGGACGGCATCGTCCAGATGTGCGACCTGGCGATAGCCGCCACGGGCGAGCTGGAAGCGGCGGTCAAGAAGCTCCGCGGCAAGAACGACCTCATGGTGCACCGGATCGAGGTCAAGCGCATCGAGGAAGAAGCCGATGCCGTGTTCCACGAGATGCTCGGCCGGCTCTTCGATACCGAGTCGGACCCCATCGCGATCATCAAGTGGAAGGAGATGTTCGACAAGATCGAGTCGACGATTGACAAGGCCAATGACGTGGCCGGGGATCTCGAGTCGATCGCGCTGAAGCACGGCTGATGCTCGAGTCGGTCTGGTTCGTGCTCGCGATCGTGGCGGTCGCGCTCGTCTTCGACTTCATCAACGGGTTCCACGACAGCGCCAACAGCATCGCGACCATCGTGTCCACCCGTGTCCTGTCGCCGGTGGCCGCGGTGTCCTGGGCGGCATTCTTCAACTTCATTGCCGCCTTCGGGTTTGGCACCGCTGTGGCCAAAACCATCGGCAGCGGCCTCATCGACCTCTCGATCGTCGATCCGGTGGTGATTTTGGCTGGCCTGCTCGGCGCCATCGGCTGGGACATCGCGACGTGGTATTTCGGCATCCCGTCCAGCTCGTCGCACGCACTGATCGGCGGGTACGGCGGCGCGGCGCTCGCGAAGGCCGGAGTCGACGCACTCATCCTCGGCGGCTGGGTGAAACCGATCCTGTTCATCTTCGTGGCGCCCATCCTCGGGATGGTCCTTGGGCTCGGGCTCATGGTGGGCGTGGCCTGGACGTTCCGCCGCGCTCGGCCCGTCGCGATCGACAAGCACTTCCGCCGGTTTCAGTTGGTGTCGGCCGCGGCCTACAGCCTGAGCCATGGGACTAACGACGCCCAGAAGACCATGGGGATCATCGTTGGTCTCCTGGTCAGCTCACAGCACCTGTTCACCGACTTCCCGGTCCAAGCGTTTCATCTCACCACGGCCGAGGTGATCCCGACGTGGGTGATCCTCTCGGCGCACGCAGCGATCGCCGCGGGCACGGCCGCCGGCGGCTGGCGCATCGTCAAGACCATGGGATCGCGGCTCACCAAGCTCAAACCGGTGCACGGCTTCTGCGCCGAGACCGGGGGGGCGATTTCGGTCTTCCTGGCATCCGGGCTCGGCATCCCGGTCAGCACAACGCACGTTATCACGGGGTCGATCGTGGGCGTGGGATCGGCGCAGCGGCTGTCGGCCGTGCGGTGGGGGTTGGCCGGGCGGATCGTGTGGGCGTGGATTCTGACGATCCCCGCTTCAGCCGGGCTCGGCGCGATCGGCTACCTGGGCCTCCACCTCGTGATTCGGTAGGCGACGCTCACCCAGTCCCTCAGCCCCGCTCCAGGATCCTCCCATCGGGGGCAATCGTAACCTCGATCTCCGTTTGATCCGCGGTCACGAGCGCGATCTCGTACCCCTCCAGCGCCTCCGTTCCACGGATCACCGCCGTGATCGCCATGATCTCGCGGACCGCCGCCTGGGGATACTCCGCGCGACGGCCTCCCGCACGGCTCTGGGCAGGTCGTTGACGGCGATCTCCAGTTCCCAGTTGTGGATCGTACCGTCTTCCTTGATGTCCGCCTCGAACTTTCGAGCCTCCTGGGTGAATTCGATGTCGTAGAGGACGACGCCGTCCTCCTCTTCCCTGGTCCACTGGCGGATTTCAGCCTCAGGAAACCGGGCGCGCAGGACATCCATGACGCGCGCCGGAATCCTGGCGAGATCAAGAGTGTCCTTGACCTGAGCGTGAGCTCCCGGAACCGCGAACAGCACCGCGCCGAACACCACGCCGACCCCACACACCCTCGAGCCGCAACGACGTATCATCATGGGATCTCGCCCTCCTCTCTGGCGGGTGTTCAGGGCGACGGCACGTTGGTCTGAACCGGGTACTCGCCCGTTTCGAGCCGCACGATGCGCCGGCGAATCGCCGCGCCGATCCGGTCGAGCTTCTGATACAGCACCGGGATGAGCAAGAGCGTAAACACGGCAGAGCCGAGCACACCACCCATCGTCACCACCGCCATGGGCTTGCGGAAGAACGAGCCCGGACCAGACCCGAGCGCTTGGGGCAGCAACGCGATCGCGATGGCGACATTCGTCATGATGATCGGGCGCAGCCGGGCCGGCGCGGCCTCGAGCAGCGCATCAACGACGCTCTTGCCCTGCCGCCTGAGCTGCTGCGCGTAGTCCAGGATCAGGATCGCGTTGTTCACGACGATGCCCACCAGCATGATGATGGCCATCATGCTGAAGATGTTGACCGACGTCCGAGTCAGGAACAGCGCGAGCGCTACGCCGACGGCGCCGAGCGGCACGGTGACCATGATGGTCACCGGGTGTACGTACGACTCCAGCAGCATGGCCAGCAGCACGTAGGTCAGGATGACAGCGAGGAGGAACGCCTTGAGCATTTCGGCCACGGATTCCTGATAGGCTTCGAACTCCCCGGTGATCTCGTACGAGTACCCGGGCGGCAGACCCATGCTGTCGATCACCGCCTGCGTGCGCGCCGCGGCCTCGGTGAGGCTCCCTCCGGCGAGGTACGCGTCCACACGTACGGTCCGCTGCTTGTCATCGCGCTGGATGGTCGCCTCACCACCGCGCTGCTCCATGCGGCCCAGCGCGCCCAGCGGAACCATGCCGGCCGCCGTGCGCACTTGCAGCGACGTGAGCTGGTCGGTGGACGCCCGTGCCGTCTCGACCAGGCGCACCCGGATGTCCCGCTCGTCTCCCGCCTCCCGGTAGACGCCCGGCAGCACGCCCTCGATGGAGGCACGCATGGTTCCGGCCACCTGTCCAACGGTGAGCCCATATTCACGCAGCACCTCGCGCGTGGGCAGGAAGCCGAGTTCGGGCCTCGGCTCCTCGACGGTGTTGCGCACCTCGACCAGTCCGGGAACGGCGGCGACCAGCTCGGTCACCAGCAGGCCCAACGAATCCAACCGTCCTTGGTCCGGGCCTTTCACGAGCACCTGGAACGGTGCCTCGCCACCGCCCATCGTCTCCGACAGCGCGACCGTGACGTCGGCGTCCGGCAGGGCAGCCATCTGCTCGCGCAGCAGTGGGATGATGCTCTCGGTGGGTCGATCCGACTCGACGGTGACCTGGATCTGGGCGACGTTCACCCCCGACCCAACGAGACTGAACCCGCCGCCGCTGCCGCCCACCTGCGTCAGCAGGTCCGTCACCTCGGGCACCTCTCGTAGCAGCTGCTCGGCCCGATCTGCGACGGCCGTCGTGCGCGCGATGGGCGTGCCCGGCGGTAACTCGAGCGTTACCCGCGCCAGGCCCTCATCCTGACGCGGCATGAACTCGCCGCCCACGAACAGACCCAGAATGGCAAGCGCCGTTACAAACGCGGCGACCGTGCCACCGATGACGGCCCAGCCATGCCGCGGCGCGCCCAGGGCCCACGCCAGCGCCGCCCGGTAGTCGCGCGCGAGGTTGGCATACCACCCGTCGATGCAGCGCCACAGCCCACCCAGTCGTCCGGCCGCCTCCAGCCCGGATTCGCCACGCCGTAACAGCCGTGACGCGAGCATCGGCGCGGCGGTGAACGAGATGACCAGCGACATCAGCGTCGCGTACACCACTGTCAAGCCGAACGCAAAGAAGAATTGGCCGATGATGCCCTTCATGAAGGCGATCGGGGTGAAGACGACCACGTTGGTGAGCGCCGACGCCGCGACCGCCACGCCCACCTCCGCGGTGCCGCGCTCGGCGGCCTCGATGGGCTCCGCGCCCTGATCGAGGTAACGGTAGATGTTCTCCAACACGACGATCGTGTTGGTCACCAGGATCCCCACGGTGATGCCGAGAGCCATGAGGGTCATGACGTTGATCGTGAATCCCGCCTGATCGAGCGCCAGGAATGTCGCGATCACGGTCGCCAGCATCGCCACTACCGCGATGACCGTCCCGCGCCACGAGTGCACGAACAGGAACAGCACAAGCGTCGTAAGCAGAATGCCGATCAGCATGCTGCTCAGGATGTCGCTGATCGAGTCGCGGATGTACACGCTCGCGTCCCGCGCCACCACCAGCTCGGCACCGGCGGGCAGTTGCGGGCGCAGCTCGTCCAGCGCTGCGACCACGCCGTCGGCGGTGGCGACCGTGTTGGCCCCGGACTGCTTCTGAATCGAGAGGCTGACGGTTGGGCGCCCGTTGTAACGGGCAATCTCGCGCACGTCGGCGAACCCCCGACGCACCGTGGCCACGTCCCGCAGCCGGATGCGGCCGCCCTCGGGCAGGAACAAGGGCAGCTCGAGCAATTGGTCGAGCGAGCCGTACTCCCCCAATACCCGGACGGCGACCTCGGCGTCCGGTTCGGTCACGCGACCCGCCGGCACCGACAGGTTTTCGCCACCCACGAGCGCGGCCACGTCGGTGATCGCGAGCCCGTACGCCCGCAACCGATCCGGATGCACCAGGACCTCGATCTCCTGGGTCCGTCCGCCGACGAGCGTCACCCGCGCCACGCCGTCCACGCGCGACAACCGCTCGCGCACGACGTCGTCGGCGAGATCGGTCAACACCTCCAGGGCCTGCGGCCCCGACAGCGTCACGTCCAGGATGGGGAGCGCATTGATGTCGAACTTGGCGATGGTCGGCGGCTCCGCGTCGGCCGGCAACTCGGCGCGGATCGCGTCCACCTGGTCCTTGACATCGATGGCCGCGAGGTCCGGGTCGATACCCAGCTCGAACTCGACCATCACCGTGGAGACGTTGTCCTGTGAGAAGGAGAGCAGCGATTTCACGTTGGCGATCGTGCTGATCGCGTCCTCGACACGCTCCGTGACTTGCGTCTCGACCTCCTCCGGGCCGGCGCCCGGATACACCGTGGTCGCGGTGACGTAGGGGAACTCGATTTCGGGCATGAGATCCACGCCCAGCGTGAAGTAGCTGAACGTGCCGAGGATGACGAGCGCCGCCACGATCATACTGGTGAGGACGGGGCGCTGGACCGCGAGGCGAGCGAAGAATCGGAACATGGTCGCCTCCCGCCTACGAACCCGACCCGCCGACGACGCGGGTTCGCGCGCCCTCCGACAGGAGCGACGCGCCCGCGACCACCACCCGCTCGCCCGGGGCGAGGCCGCGACGGATTTCCACGTGGCCGTCACCTTCGAGTCCGGTCGCCACCTCGCGTCGATGCGCGACACCGGCCGAGTCAACGACCCAGGCAATGCCCTCGCGTACCGCTGCGCGTGGAACCAGCACCGCGCCGGCCCTACGGCCCACTTCCACGCGTGCCGACACCAGCGTGCCGGGCACCGCGCCGGCCGCCGCCGGTCCGCCGGGGAACGTCAGCTCCACCTCGAGTAGTCGCGACACCGGGTTCGCCTGGAGCGCCACCCGCGAGACGGTGCCGTCGAGTCCGTGATCCGGGAGCGAGGCGGGCTGGCGCACCGCGAGCTCCCGAGCCTGCTCGGGACTCACCTGCAGCACCACCTGGAGGCGTGAGAGATCGGACACCCGCAGCAACGGGTCGCCGGACTCCGGCATGGTCCCGCGTGTCACCAGCACGTCCGTTACGACGCCGTCGATCGGGCTCACGAGATCGACGCTGCGCCGCGCGGCCTCGAGATTGGCCTCCGCCACTCGGAGGTTCGTGACCGCGTTGTCCCAATCCTGATCGCTGATCGCGCCGCGCGCGTGCAGTGGCCGGAAGCGTTCCACCGTTCGCTGCGCCTGCTCGAAGGCCGCTTCCGCCTGCCGCACCGACGCCATGGACCCTTCACTCGACTGGCGGATCACTACCTCGCCGGTGCGTACCCGCTGCCCGACGCGTCCGGGGATGTCGACGATCTCGTCGCCGGTACGGGCGCGGATGGTGGCACTGCGGATGCCGCGGAGCACGCCGGTGAACTCCCGGCGAACCACGAGCTCCCCCTCGCGCACCGCTGCCACCTCTACCGGGATGCCCGTGCGTGCACGGATTTCGTCCACCTCCGGTGCCTCCGTCGTACCGCGACTCGCCTGTACGATCCGGAACGCCACCAGCGCCACGAACGCCAAGGCCAGCACCCCCCACACGATCCGCTTCATCATGGCTGCCCCTCCCTCAGGAGCGTGAGCCGCCCACCAGCCAAGCGCTCCAATTGCGCGACCGCGGTGACGTACGCGGCCAAGGCCTCGATCTCGTTCACGCGCGCCTGGTCCAACTGCAGCGCCGCGTCCGACACCTCCAGCTGCGTGGCCAGCCCGTTCCGATACCGCAGGTCGGCCAGCTCGAGCGTCTGCTCGGCGAGACGCACGGTTTCCCGTCGCGCCTCGACGTTCGCCGCCGCTGTCCGGAAATCTCCCAAGGCGGCGGCGTACTGCAGCTCAAGGGACTCTTCGAGCTGCGCCTGCTGCAGCTTCGCCTCGCGCAACTGTGCCTGGGCCTCCGCGACGCGCCCCCGTCGTCCGAAGCCGTCGAACGGCACCCACGACACGGCGAGTGCCACGTTCCAGTCCTCGCGCCACTCATTGAGCGCCGGCGGCGCGGGATTGGCCGGGTACGCCTGGAACCCGAGGTTGCCCTGGAGGGCAACGGTGGGAAACCACGCGCTCCGCGCGATACTGACACCCGCCTCGCGCGCGGCTACTACTTCACGTTGGGCGCGCAGCAAGGGCCGATCATCCATGAGTCGGCGGAGCAGATCCTCATCGACCGTCACTGGATCGGCACGAAACGCCGAGGTGAGGATGAGTGGCTGAGCCGCGGGCACGTTGATGAGGCGACGAAGCTCGAGCGCCGCCACGTGAGCGGCATTCTCCGACTGGACCACGAACGGCTCCCGGTTTGCCAGGTCGACTCGGGCGCGCAACAGATCGAACTCCGACGCCGTGCCCGCCTCGCGGAAGGCTGCGACCTGGCTAAGATGGTCCTCGGCCGTGCGGCGGCTCTGCACTGCTACCTCGTGAAGCCGTCGGGCCAGCAGCGCGTTCAAGTATGCCATGCGGACGGATAGGACAAGGTCCGCCTCGGTTTCCTCAAGCTGATCGGCGGCTGCCGTCTCCAGATGTTTGGCCAGCCGCCGTTGGCCGGTGATCCGACCACCCGCGAACAGCGGCTGGGAGACCTGGAACAACGCGACGTAGGTGTTGCGACGGCCGAACGGCAGGCCGGCAAACAGCCCGGCCATGAAGTCCTCCATGAGCAACTCGCTCATCGTGTCGTACCGCTGGCGCGGGGTCCGGGTCTCGTCGTAGGCGAGTGGGATGTCGCTGGTATCGGCGCCCGTCGGTGCGGCGAGGTCGTCGAAGATCGTGCGCACGGCCCGGTTGTAGGTCAGGGCAGTCGCCACTTGGGGGAACGCCGCAGCGGTGGCCTGCGTCACCTGCGCGTTGGCTTGCGCCACCTGCGCGTGCGCGACGGCAATCTCCTCGCCGTGCGTCAACGCGAGCGCGACGGCTTCGTCCAGAGACAGCCGGAGCGTGTCCGCCGGCCGTACAGTCTGGCCCTCGACCAATCGCGGCCCGCACAGCGCCAACACGACCGGCAGCAGCCAGATCGATCGCCCACCACGACCCTGTGACATGCCCTACCCCCCTTTCCGTACCTGCGTCGCGCGTCGTCGACCACGTGCCTGCGCGATGCCGGAAAACACGATGTCGAGCTTCGCTTCGAACGTCCGCTGCAGGGCGGCCCGCGAGCCGCCGGCCGCGAGCCACTGCGCCAGTGTGCGGTGGAACGCCGACTCGACGAGCGACGCCGCATGCTCGGCATCGATATCGAGCCGGATCTCACCTGCCTCCTGGCCCTGCCGGATGATCGCGCGCGTCATCATCTGAAAGTGCCGCACCGGCTCGTCGTCGTCCCGGCGCCCTTCCACCATCGCATGCATGTAGCGAAGGCTCTCGAAGAACGCGAGCCGCGCGACGTCCGGATTCCGTGCACCGAGGTTTGCCAGGAAGCGGAACACGCGGCCGAGCTTGTCTCGCGTGGAGCCACGCCATTCGTCGATGGGCCCCAACTCCTCTTCGATGCGCGCGGTCCAGTCTGCCGCGAGCGCGGCGAGGAGCGATGTCTTGCGAGGGAAGTAGTTGAAGACGGTTCCCTTGGCGACGTCCGCGCGCTCGGCGATCTCCTCGACCGTGGTCGCGTCGTAGCCCTGTTCCAGGAACAGTTGGAAGGCCGCGTCGTAGATGCGGCGGCGGGCGTCGCGCTTCTTGCGCTCCCGCCGGGAAACCCCACCCGTCGTCCGTGCGTCCGACGTCACGACCCCACCCGAAAATGACTCCAGTCAAAAATGACCGGAGCCATGTCACCGCGTCAATCCCGGGATCGGGTTGCGCCCGCCCGTGCTTCGAACGCCTTCCGACCTTGGCCAAGCCCGGGTTCGAGACCTCACCCCGACGGCCCTACGGCCACGCGAGCATGCTACCGCCGTCCCAAGTCCACGGTTCGCCGAGCCACACCGCCTTTCTCGGACCGGACCGTGATCGTCGCGGACGCGCCGGCGCCACCGGTGCGCAGCACGTACTCCACCGTGCGACGCGACTCGGCGTGTCGGTCGGCACCGTTCGCATCGCGTGCGCCTGCCAGATGACCGACCTCGGTGCTGCGGGTGCCTGAGACTAACTCGGCGCCGCGCACGTCGATCTCCACCCGTACCGGTGGCGCGAGCCGAGCGTCCAACGCACGCTGCGTGATGTTGGTCGAGAGGTATCCCTCGTTCTCGATCACGACCGTGAGCTTCACGAGTCCCGCCCCGACCGGAGTGGAATGCAGCTCGCGGATCACCACCCGGGGGCTCACCTCGGCCAGCCAGAGCATCCACGGGACGTACAGCCTCAGCTCGTCCTCGAGCAGGTGGGCCGGCGGGTTCTGCCTCGTGAACCTGCCCTTCCATCCGCCGATCTCGATCGGTCCGAGTTGGGGATGCGTGAAGGACCTCCACGGAACGAAGCCGGCTCCGCGTAGCTCCTCGTCGTTCCATCGGAGCCGCTCGGCCTCGCTCACGCGATCATCGCCGTCGTAGTCCTTTCCGAATCCACCCCAGAATTCCGGCACCCACCCGATCACGCCGAAGTCCCAGTACGCCCAACTGATCAGGGTTCCGTGCCGATGCGACCGCGGATCCGAATAGCTCGGCACGACGCGTTGCCCGGTGGTGACGCGGTATTGCTCGCCCAGCTCGAGAATCAGGCGCTGATCGAACGGGGGGAAGGCATCCCACGGTCCGGTGGATGGCAGCCGAAAGAGGAACCCGCCCGACGTGTGCCCATGAAACACCCCGGTCACGTTCCGGTGCGAGTCCAGGAACTCGATCGTGGCCCGCGTCTCCGGCTCCGACAGCGGATACGGGCCGGCGCCCTCCTGCTCGAACTCCAGGCCCCACTCCCGCGGGAAGTTGCGGTTCATGTCAATTCCACCGATGCCGTCTTCGTTGAACCGCCCGTCGCCATCGTCGTCCGTCCCTTCCGAGAGCACGTCGTAGAACGTGCCGGCACGGTCGCCGGGCTCACGCCGCAGCATGATACGCGTGTCGCCCGCATGTGCTTTCCACTGTCCGGTGGGATTCGGGACCCGCATGGACACGATCACCCCGTCACCGTCCAGGTCGTTCTCGGGATCTTCATCCAACCGACCGTCGAAGTCGTCGTCGTATGGACGCGGTGTGCTGCGCAATCGTTCGCTGCTCCGGAGCGCCAGGTCGGCCCCGTCCGGGTTGAACTTCGGTCGCACATAGACCGACCGGGTATCGAGCAGGCGTGTGACGCGATCGTCCCCGCCATAGTTGCTCAGGAGGTACCACGCGAAGTGCAGCGCCACCTCGGCGCCTGCCAGTTCCCCCGCGTGGATGTTGCCGTCGTAGTAGTAGCCCGGCTTCTCACCCGCGGAACCAGTCGTCTCGCTCGTGATCTCGAGCACCATGAGCGGCGTCCCACGCAGGGTCTCGCCGATCGCGTAGAGCTCGGTGAGGTGCGGGAACTCCCTGGCCCACCCCTCGAGCAGCGCGTAGGTGGCGGCCGTTGAGTGATAGGTCTGCCAGTTGGGGCGAAGCGGATCTTCCCTTCCCTGTCCCGACACATAGCCGGTCGGAATGACGAGAAGAAGGAGAACGCGGTGCCAGAGTGCCAAGCGGGCCATGGAACCCTCCGGCGCTGTGTGCCGAGGTATGAACAGGAGCAGCATCTCCAAGATCCGCCGGTCGGGGTTGTCGAGCAAGCGCGCCGGAGCGGCAGACTCCACGCCGGAGATCGTCCAGCACGCCTGGCTGAGTGGAGAGCCAATCCGCATATTGGCGAAGCGACACGGCGGGATCGTGCGGCACGTTGGGCCGCTCCCGTGCGCCATCAGCGGAGCGACGCCGATGCGTCTCTATCTCGTGCAGCATGGAGAAGCCAAGTCGGAGGCCGAAGATCCCGAACGGCCACTGAGCGATCGTGGAGTCGGGTCGGTCGAGCGGTTGGCCCGGTGGGCCTCGCAGCTGGATCTCGAGGTCGGTCAGATCCGCCACAGTGGGAAACGCCGCGCCGAACAGACCGCCCGCATTCTCGCCCAACGGTTGACACCGGCGGGCGGTGTGCATGCCGTGAAGGGGCTTCAGCCCAAGGACGATGTGGTTCCGATGGCCGCCACGCTCGAGCGCGAAACCGCAGACGTGATGCTCGTGGGCCACTTGCCGTTTCTGGCCCGGCTCGTGGGTCGGCTCGTGGTGGGCGACGCGGACTCGGACGTGGTTCGGTTCACGAACGCCGGCATCGTGTGTCTGTCTCGGGCGGAGAATCAATGGACGATCGAGTGGGCCGTCCCACCACAACTCATGACGTCGGCGGGGACGGCATGAGGGCGACTCCCCGACTCACGGCTGCACCATGAGCGACCAACCGGCATGCCCGCGCATTGCCGCCCTCTCCTGGGGACGGGTCCGGGTGCAGGGCCACGGTGCGTTCAAGGACGTGAAGCTGTTTCCCGGCGGCGCCCGGGAATGGGACTGGCGGGAGACCGGGACCGGTCATCGCCCGGGAACGCAACCCGCCGACGTCGAGGAGCTGCTCGAGCACGGTGCCGCGGTGGTCGTGTTATCCACCGGGATGCTCGGTCGGCTACAGGTCTGTCCGGAGACCCTGAGCCTACTGGGATCGAGAAGCGTCGTCGCGCACGTGGTCAAGACGAAGGAGGCGGTGCGTCTGTACAACGAGCTGGCCGAGACACAACCGGTCGGTGCCCTGATCCATTCGACGTGCTGATAGGCCAGGCCGGGTGACCAGGCGGCGGGTTTACGCACCGATCCCACGGCCGGATCGGCTAGCCGCACCGGTTGTGCGAGCGACGCCGGGAAGAACCGGTGAGTGCGCGATCGTCACGTCACGCGATTACCGACGCTCTGGCCGCCGTGCTCGCACCGGCGGGGCCGGCTCCGGCGGTATCGGCCGTGCCTGCTCCGGCAACAGTCGCAATGCCTCCTCGACCGCGCGTTCGAGCTGGGGATCGCGACCGGCGATGACTTCCGCTGGCGCCTGCTCGACCTGAATGTCCGGTGCCACCCCCTCGTTCTCCACCGCCCACTCGCCGGTGAGGTCGAAGAACCCTCCGCGGGGTGCGGTGATCGATCCGCCGTCCATGAGGGGCGGAACGTCCCAGATGCCCACGAGACCGCCCCACGTACGGGTCCCAACCAAGGGGCCGATCCGCAGCGCGCGGAACATGTACGGGAGCAGGTCGCCACCCGAGCCGGCCGACTCGTTGACGATCATCACCTTCGGCCCGTAGATGGCGGCGTTCGGGTTGCGCCATGGTGTGCGCTCGCCAACCGGATTGTTGAAGAAACCCGTGAGCTTGCGGCCCATCAGCTCCACCATGTAGTCGGCCGCCGAACCTCCACCGTTGAAGCGTTCGTCGATCACGGCGCCCTGCTTGTGCAGCTGGGCGAAGTAGTACCGATTGAAGTACTCGTACCCCGCCGTGGCGGTGTTTGGCAGCCAGACATACGCCAGCCTCCCGCCCGACAGCTCATCCACCCTGCGGCGATTGGCTTCGACCCAGGCGCGCCGCCGCAACTGCATCTCGCTGCCCACGGGGCGCACAGTAACCGTCCGTGACCCCTGCATCGACGGTCGATCGTTCACTGTGAGCGTGACCTGTTTGTCCGCCGTCCCCTCGAAGAAACTGTAGACGTTGGCGGACCCGGGAATGTCACGACCGTTCACGGCCAGGATGTAATCTCCGACCGAGACGTTCACACCGGGCGCACTCAACGGCGCGCGGAGATCGGGATTCCAGTTTTCACCGGTATAGATGGTGGCGATACGGTAGCGCCCGTTCTCTACCGTCAGGTCCGCACCCAGCAGGCCCACCCCCACCGTCGGGACGTCCGGAAGATCGCCGCCGAAGGTGTAGGAGTGCCCGATCGACAGCTCGCCGGCCATGTTCTGGAGCAGATAGGTGAAGTCCGCGCGATGCGCCACGTGCTCCAACCACGGATGGTAACGCTGCCACACAGCGTTCCAATCCGCGCCCTGGAAGTTGTCGACGTACAGGTAATCGCGCTGAAACCGCCACGCCTCGCGGAACATTTGGGCCCACTCGGCGCGCGGATCCACTTTCACCCGAATGTCCGTGTCAATCTTGCCGTCGCCAACCTTCTTGGTGCCCGCATCCGTCGAGACAATGCCCCACTGCGCGCGCGCCCGGTACAGTAGTTTCTTCCCGTCATGCGACACGATGGCGTCCTGAATCCCTGACAGGAACTCCTCGCCCTTCCGCTTCTTTAGGTCGTATCGGTGCAGGGTGAAGCCTTGCTGGTTCTCGCGGTCCTCAGCATAGAAGAAGACGTTCTCGGGCCCGGCAGTCAGCCCCACGTAGTCCTGCTGCGGCACGTCGACGGCCACGATGCGCTGGTCGATCCCGGCGAGATCGATGCGCACCGGCTGCGGAGTCGCCCTCGGCTCCTCTTTCTCTTCTTCTTCCTCCTCCGTCGCCTCTTCCTCAGCCTTCTCCTCGTCACTCTCGGGTAGCAGCGGGGACGGCTCGTCGGCCCCAAGCACGGCGAGATAGATCCCGCGCCTCACGGGTCGATCATAGGATGTCATGTCGAGCCAGCCCACACTGAGGGCATAGTTGGTCGAGGCCAGGAAATAGAGGTATTTCCCGCCTTTGTCCCACGTAGGCGCGACCGCGTCGGACATGCCATCGGTAAGCTGGTGTGTCTCGCCGGTCGCGACCGAGTGCAGCATCACGGCGTGGTACTGGTTATCCAGGCGCTTCGCGTAGGCGATCCACTTCGAGTCGGGCGACCAGACCGGATCCATGGTCCGCTGCGGATGCGCGTAACCGTCGGTGTCCACGCGCTTGACCGCGCCACTCGCCACGTCCGCATACCACAGGTTCAAATCTGCGTCGGTGAAGGCCAGGTATTTCGAGTCGGGCGACCATTGCGGCGTGTAGAAGAACGTCGGATTCGCCAGCGTGATCGCGCGCGGAGCCTGGAGTCCGTCCTGCGTCCCGATCATCAGTTGGTACTCACCGCCAACGTCCGAGAACCAGGCGATGTGCTGGCCATCTGGGGCCCACGCCGGCGCGCGATCGGCCACACCCGGGCTGTTCGTCAGATTCCGGTGATCCCCCTTCTCACCCGGCACGGTCACGATCTCACCACGCGCCTCGAACACCGCCCGCGCTCCGGTCGGAGACAGAGCCGGCTGGCGTGCCGACTCACCCACCTGTGCCCAGTGTGGCCTCGTCCATGGGAAATCGCCGCGTACCTGGACCGCGACCGGCGTGACCGCGTGCGTGGCCGGATCGAGCAGGTGCAGACGGCCCGCCTGCTCGAAAACGAGCACATCCGGCCCGGCATCTAGGGACTTGATGTCGTGCTCCACGAAGTGCGTGAGTTGTTCGAGGGTGCCGGACCCGGTGTCGTAGCCGTAGAGGTTCACGACCCAATCGCGGTCCGACAGGAAGTACACCTTGTCGTCCAGCCACGCCGGATGTCCGTCGTTGCTGTCTTGCCACGGAAGCATCTGGACGTGGTAGCCGTTCAGGTCCATGATTGCAATCGGTTGGGTCTGCCCTCCGCGGTAGTTGCGCCACTGGTTGTTCGGCGGGGGCAGCTGTTGGTACGCGAAACGGCGACCGTCCGGGGAGTGCTCGCCCGCATAAGCCCGTGGCAGCGGCATTGGCGTCGGCATCCCGCCGTCCAATCCCACCGTCCACAGCTTCGGATACGGCACCGGGGCGCCGGTCCGGCCCGAGGCAAAGACGACGCGGCGACCGTCACGCGTCCATCCGCGTACTTGGTCGCCGCCCGGATGCCACGTCAAGCGACGGGGCTCCCCACCCTCGGCAGGCACCACGTACACGTCGGTGTTGCCGTCGTACTGACCGGTAAACGCGATCAGCCGACCATCTGGTGAGAAATGGGGATCGGACTCGATCCCGGGGAAGCTGGTGAGGCGCTGCGCATCGCCCCCCGCGCGTGAGACGATCCAGAGGTCGTTGGCGTAGGCGAAGGCGATTTGGCTTTGGCTCACGGTGGGCTCGCGTAACAATAGCGTCTGTTCTTGCGCCTGAACCGGCATCGCGGGGCCCATGATCGTGATGAGCAATACGGTGGTAGACAGCGAACGCAACATCGAGCCTCCTTGGGACGAGCGACACCCTTGGGGTGATGGTGAACGCAGTGCGCGTCGAGAAGTTACGCCCGGATCGGGCATCCGCCACCGTGGCGGTTCCACAATGCGACCGTCCGAGTGTTTTCCGGGCGGGCCGCAGGTGCGAGATTCCGCAAGAGCCGCCTGACCGCCATACAGGCTGTGTGCCCGTTCTCCCGGCCAGTCCGCCGGGATCGGTGGCGGCAGCCCCACAACCGCGAGTCATCCGATGACCGACCCACGACTGCGCGAAATCCTCGCGATGCTCGACCCGAAGCCGGGCGTTCGGCTATGGCACGGCGGTGCCTCGCCGCTCGGCAGTCTGCGCGGGGTGCCGCCCGAGCAAGCCCGTTGGAAACCAACACCGGACCGGCACAGCATCTGGGAATTCGCGCTCCACATCGCGTACTGGGATTATGCCGTGCGCCGCGTGCTCCAGGATGGACCGATCGGCGGCTTCCCGCGCTCGCCAGCCAACTGGCCCGCCGTTCCGGCACGCGCGGACGCCGGGGCGTGGGCGACGGACCGCGCCCTGCTGCGGACGGAACAGCAGAAGCTGATCGCGGCGGTGCGCGGGTTCGACCCGGCTCGGCTCGACGAGGTGGCACCGGGCAAGAAGGCGTACCGTTTTGCCGACCTCCTGCACGGCATCGTCATGCACGACACCTACCATGCCGGGCAGATCCAGCTCATGAAGCGGCTGTACCGGGCTCGGGGAAAGCGGGGCCGATGAGCACCGGCGCCACAGGCTACGAGTACCACCACCTCGGCATCCCCACGACGGTAGAGCGGGAGGGAGAGACGTACCTTGCCGCCTACAAGATGTACGTATCCGGGTACGAGTCGAGCGCCTTCGGGATCGAGTGGATGCGGTTCGAGCCTGACTCTCCATTGCCGATGCTGGTGCAGACCGTGCCACATGTGGCGTTCCGCGTGGACGATCTCGAGGCGGCACTCGAAGGGAGAGAAATCCTCATCGCACCCAACTCGCCGTCTCCAGGAGTGCGCGTCGCGTTCATCGTGGAGAACGGAGCGCCCGTGGAGTTCATCGAGGAGCACGCGTAGTCAAACCGCCGCGCCTGCTCCGACGGCACGTTGGGCCTTTTCGAACAGGAGAAGCGTACCATGGACATGCCCACACCGTCCGCCGGACACCGGCGGCTACCGCGGCGCGCGCTGGCATTCGCGTCGTGAAGCGGCGCGCCTCTTTCGAGGCCACCGGGCTGAGGGTCCAGTTCCGAACGGCCATCCATCTGCCCGCGGGCGGCGCCTTGGCACGCTCCGTCGAGCGCGTATCGCCGGCGCGCTGGCCGTGGCGCGGCTTTCTATTGGCGGCGGGCGAAGTCCCGCGAGCAGACCCCGCTGCCGGGTGACAGGTGGGCCCGCACAACGGCAGCTACATCACGTCACACACCAGACGGCCGGTGATATCGATCGTCTTGCCAGCGTCGGACGTGAGCCCTTTCGCGTTGAAGGTGACAGCCACGCGCGGCAGGCCCATCTGTCCGCGACCGCCGTCTTCGATACCGACGGTGCCCTCTCCCTTGAGCCGGTCGTCGACGCGGTAGTCGTTGAGGGCCGCGATCGAGTCCGGGGCCGCTACCATGAACGTGGCGGCGTGCTCACCGGGGCTGCGGTCGGCTGTCTCGATCGACACGTTCCAGGTCCCCAGCGTATGGACCAGGAATGCTTCGTCCGTGTCCGAGCACATGACCACGTCCTCCTCGCGGTTCTCGACGCTCACGTCACCCGTGACCGCGTATTCGATCCAGGCCTGTGCCTGAGCCGGCGTCGCGGTGAGTAGAGCGACGAGCACCGGCGCGATGAGAACGAACGTCGTTCGCTGCATGATCTCCTCCGAATCGCCTCGCATCGAGTTTCCACGTGACTCGGACGGGCGCAACGCCCCTCCGGGAAACGCACTGCCACGATCAACTGGCTCCAGCGCTAGCTTCGTCACCGCGTCATCCTTCCGCGTTCAGCATGGTCGCCTGGGCTTCAGCGATCAGAGGCTGGTGGGCAGGGACCGGCAGATCGTATCGGCGTAGGAAGGTTCGATACTGGTCCCGCGCTAACGCCGCCTGCTGTTCCCCCCACGCGACTCGCGCTCGCTCCAGGGTTGCGAGCGCGGCCAGGACGCGCCTCGCGGGCCGGTAGCCGTCGAGTGCCCACGCGGCATCGAACCATCGTAGCAAACTTTCCGCCTCCACACCATTGCCCTCCTCAGCAAGCCATCGGGCTGCCGCGAGCCGACTCACCGCGGTCACGTACGGATGCGCATCGTACCCGGGCACCAGGAGATCGGCAGACTCCCAGTTCAGGGTGGCCAGCGTCCGAGTTGCGCGGCCGCGCGCCCCGGAGAGTTCCGCCTCGAATGCACTGCACGGACTCTACGATTACGCCCTGAGGCCCGGAGCTGCGAGGCCAGTCGGCGATAGCGGGACCTTCCTGACCGTGTGGCGCCGGCAGGCTGACGGAGATTGGCTGATCACACATAACATCTGGACCTCCGCCCGGCTGTCGGCGGCGCGGGTTCCTCTGCCACCTTAGAGGTCAATCCCTTCGAGACGTGGGGACGGCCCCTCCGCGTGATGTGCCATGAGGGGCGCCCCCCGTCTCGGCCAGTCTGGCCGGGCAACAACGGAAGCTTCATACTTGATTTCCTGATCTTCGGATCTCCCGTGAATCGCGGCAACGTACGCCTAGTCGATGCAGAGGTCCGAGGGAACTCCGCGCAAACTGAAACGATGACGCCACAGAGACGCTCCTTGCTCCTTCGATG
Organism: uncultured Gemmatimonadaceae bacterium; assembly: GCA_964348385.1. GTDB lineage: Bacteria > Gemmatimonadota > Gemmatimonadetes > Gemmatimonadales > GWC2-71-9 > JAOTVV01. The sequence continues at coordinate 1,621 of CAYGCN010000026.1, read as the reverse complement.
GCTTCGGGCCATATGGTCCTTCGCCACCCGGCTGCTCCTCGCTTTGCTGGGTCTCATGCTCCTCACCCTGGGCCTGGCATTCGCCCGCGACTTCATCGGGGCTCGACCGACCCATGTCATCGGGTGGGGAATAGCCGTCGGCGCCCTCGCGGCCGCGGTGATAGGTGCGGCGTCCATCGTCGCCGCCGCCACCGGACGGATGCCGCGCTGGCTGCGGCGGGTACTCGAGGTCGTGGAGGAGGCCCTCCCAGGAGGCGACGGGCGCGATACGGACGGCACGGGTGGGGGTGGGTTCAGTGGCGGCGGCGCCTCGGGTAGGTTCTGAGGTGATCACCCCGGCCAACTGTGAGCGTGGGCAGGTACGATGAGACCAACCGTGCTCCGATCAACGCTTCTCAACACAGCGACCGTCGCGGGTATGTGCTGCGGCGTAGCATTGCCGTCCGCGATGCTCGCGCAGCAGCCCGTATCGTTCCCGACCGAGGACGGTGGCCTCATCCACGCCGACGTGTACGGGACCGGCACCCACGGCGTCGTGCTGGCACACGGAGGACGGTTCGACAAGGAGAGTTGGGCGGACCAGGCGCGCGCGCTTGCAGCGGCCGGGTTGCGCGTCGTGGCCATCGATTTCCGGGGCTACGGTGAGTCGGGTGGGCCAGGTCAGGAGGACCTCTACACGGCACCCCTGTACCTGGACGTGCTGGCCGCGGTGAGTTACCTGCGGCAGACGGGAGCGAACCGCGTCTCCGTCGTCGGTGGCAGCAAGGGCGGGAGCGCTGCCGCCGACGCGGTCGCCGCCGCCCTGCCCAACCAGATCGAGCGCCTGGTATTGCTCGGCAGCGACGGTGGCGCCACCCCCGAAAACCTCGTGGGGCGCAAGCTGTTCATCGTCGCCCGCAACGACACGACCGCGAGCGGTGTACCGCGCCTGGTCCGGATCCGCCAGCACTATGATCAGGCGCCACGACCCAAGGAACTGGTGGTCCTGGACGGCGCCGCCCACGCCCAGTTCCTCTTTCAGACCGAGGGGAGCGAGCGGGTGATGCGCCACATCATCCGTTTCCTGACCGCACCCTGACCCATCCCGTCCGAGGCCACCGGTCGCGGCCGGTACCGGGAACTCGGCGCGGGCTCGGTGCCTTTCATTACCATGCCACGGTACATCCAGCACCCAAACCCTGTCCCGAGCGAATCGCCACCATGCCAACCATCGTCATCGTCTCCGCCACCAGTCGCCCGGACAACTACACCGCCAGGGCGCTGGCTGTAGTGAAGGACGAGCTGTCGCGGCGCGGGGCCTCAGCGACGGTGTTCGATGCGCGTGAGCTGTCGCTCGCCTTCCCGGGTCACCCGTCGACCAAAGACGCCAAAAGGCTCCAATCGGCGATCGCGGAGGCCGCCGGTGTCGTGATCGGGACGCCGGAGTATCACGGCGGGTTCTCGGCGATGGCCAAGCTCATCATCGAGAACCTCGGGTTTCCCTCCGCGCTGTCCGGCAAGCCCGTGGCCCTGGTCGGGGTGGCGGCCGGCCGCATCGGGGCCATCAAGTCGCTCGAGCAGCTCCGTGGTGTATGTTCCCATGTCGGCGCCATCGTGCTGCCGGGTGCCGTCTCGGTGGCGG
>CAYGCN010000025.1:28385-30979 GCA_964348385.1 uncultured Gemmatimonadaceae bacterium | reverse complement strand
CGGCACACGGAGACGGTCTCGCTTCGGGGGGTAAAGGACTACGTGGACGAGTCGCCGATCGGCACCGTCCAGGTGCCGCGCAGCGCGATCACACGCGTGGTGCTTCGAGGCCGGCTGATGCCCCGCCTGCTCTTGTGGGCCAAACGCATCGACGCGTTCAACGGCATCCCGAGCGCGCGTCCAGGCACGCTCACGCTTCGCCTGCGACGCCAAGACCGCGGTCTCGGCCGCGCAATGGCCGACGCGATCGTCGGGAGTTGACCGCTCAGGTCAGACGCAAACGTGCTCGCGGATGTGCGCCGGAATGAGGCGCCGCTCCGACACGATCCCCTTCACGACGGCCTTGAAGAAATCGGCCAGGAAGGTGACGTAGGACGCGTACACGGACGACCCCGCCGCGCGGTAGTTCTCGCGCAGGATGCGGTGCGCCTTGGGCAGGTTGTACCACGGGATTCCGGGGTACAGGTGGTGCTCCAGGTGGTAGTTGATGTTGCACATAAGGAACGAGAGCACCGGTGTCGTCGTCACGGTGCGGGTATCCGTCAACTCGTTCCCCGACGTCGTCATGCCGTGCTCGGCGATGCCTCGAATATTCGCCACCTGACCGGCCACGAGTAGCGGCAGGAGCCACCCCTCCACCATCCACGCCGTGGGAAGGAACACCCACCCGAGCGCGACGACACCGATCATCGCAAGCCACTCCACCAGCACCAGCACGCGATCACCGTTCTTCTTGGCGTTGATCATGGCGTTGACGGGCACCAACACCAGATACAGGTAGACCGCGAGGAAGAAGACGAAGACGTACAGCCACCGAAGCCAAAAGGCGCTTGTCGTGATGTTCTCGATGTTGTCCGGATCCCGTGCATCGCGAACGTACTTGTGATGCAGCGGGTGCATGATCCGGTAGCCGGAAGCCGAAAACGCGATCGGTGTACCGACCAGCAACCCGATCCAGCGGTCGATCTTCTGGTTGCGCGTGAACAGGTTGTGCGACGCCTCGTGCCCCAGCACGGACAGGGTGCTGAGCGAGAGGCCGCCGACGAGATAACCCAGGATGCTGATAGCCAGAGAGCCGGAGGTGATCGAGAGCCACGCGGCCGAGAGCCAGATGGCGAAGTGGAGTGGGATGACCCAGTTCCACCGCTTGTCGAGTCGGTGAAGCGCCTTGAGGGCGCTCCGTTGCTCCGCCGAGAAGTCCTGCCGAGTCATCACCTCGGTGACGTTCCCCTCGGGGCAGAAGTACAACTCGTCCTTCCCCTTCGGCGTTGTTGTGTCGGCGTTGCCGACGGCCCTTTCATCCGTCGTGCCAACCGTTCCCTGTATCATGGCCGCTATCGCTTCATTCCAGTGGTCAATCGATGTTGCACACCCACCGTTGACAAGAACGCCTTTGGGGACCCAGAAGTTTCGCCCAAGGCGCGCCGGTGTGGCTGGTTGCCGCCGCGACGGGCGGGACCCTGATCGAAGTACAGCGATGATTGAGGGGGTCGCGCCCGTGTGGCTGACGAAATCGGCCGCAAAATAGCCAACTCCGGGTTGCGAGTCGAGTCCCCCTACCGCCGGGCCGATGCCCCACCCATCGTGGCGCTCATCGACTAGCTTCTCAGTGAAGCGCTTCGGATACGGCCGAGGCGCGGCCCATCACGATAGGCACAACATGATCGGAGCTGTCCGCCTCGAGCACGCGATCCCCGCTCTCCTGTTCGCAGCCGCGCTGGGATGCTCGGGATCACACACCAGAACCGAGGAGCGCACCGTGCCACCCAAGACCATCGAGGAAGTGCTCGCTGCCCATGCCGACTCGCTCATGGGGCTCCCCGGTGTGGTCGGCACCGCGCTGGGACGGTGCGACGGTGAGTTGTGTATACGCGTGTTCGTCGCGGACTCCAGCGAGAGCGTACGCAGCCGGATCCCCGATCGCCTCGACGGCTATCCCGTCCGTGTCGAGGTCACGGGACCGTTCCGGCCGCGGCGGGACTCGGCGTAGCGACTAAAAAGGGCGCCCTCGATGGGGCGCCCTCTTCATGCTCGGCAATGCTCCCGGCTACATCTCACCGCGCTGGCTCGATGGCGGGGTCATGCCATTCATGCGCATGTACGTGACCAGATTGCCGTAGTGCTCGGCGTTGTGCATCGCGTTGAAGTTGAGCACCCAGAGCCTGCTCCCCTCGCGCCCGAAGAACGCGACGTTCTCCATCGCCTGCATCTCCGGAATCTGATACGCCTTGTCACAGTAGGTGAACGCCGCCTTGAGTCCCTTCACCAAGTCGGCCTTGGCGGTCACTTTCTCCTGATCGGGAACCGTGGGTCGGTCACCACCGAGCACGGCGGAACAGAACATGTAGCTCGCGTTGGCCACGTGCCCGAGGATCTGACCGAAACTGCGCACGTCAGGGCTCGGCTTGAAGCCGTAATTGGCTTCCGGCATCTGTTCGGCGGACGCGATCAACCAGTTCTTGAACTGCTCGTACAGGGGCTGGATGGACGCCATGCCGACGCCGTGCTCGTGCGTCATCTCGGCGTGCTCCATCTTCTCGTGCTGCATTTCCTCCTGGGCGGCTTGTAGCTTGGCTTCGTACTCGTCACGCAAC
>CAYGCN010000025.1:0-28375 GCA_964348385.1 uncultured Gemmatimonadaceae bacterium | reverse complement strand
TCCGTTTTGACCGCCAACTGTTGAGACAGAATATCCTGGGCCATCACCGTCACGGGCAGGGCCGCCAACACCAGGAGGGCGGGAATCAAGCGCTTCTGCATGGGAGGGCTCCTCGTTGAAACGGATGTCGGGTGATTCTGACCGGTTCGCGCGGCAATCGCAAGGGCTGCGGGACCCGATAGGATACCCACAGCTCGCGCCGTCGTTCCGCCGTTCACTGTAACCATCTCTGTAAGCATGACTTACCGCACGACGCGAGCGGTACCTCCGGCAGCAGTTCGACCAACGATCGCGCGTGCAGTCCTATTCCCCTACCGCCCGTTTCACTTCCTCGGCAACCTCGTCCTCGCTGCCCGTCCCGGGCACGATCTTCAGGATGCCGAGTTCCCGATAATACCCAACAACGGGGGCGGTGGACCTCCGATAGGCTTCGACCCGCCGCCGGATCGCCTCGGTGGAGTCGTCGGTTCGCTGCCCGGTGGAGGCCCTGAGCACCATTCGTCGTACCAGCTCCTCCTCAGACACATCGAACAGCAACACGACCTTGCCGCCTTTGCCGTGCTCCGCGAGCAGTCGGTCTACGGCCTCCGCCTGGCGGATGCTGCGGGGAAAGCCGTCGAACACCACCCCACCTTCGGCCTCGGCCCCGGTGAGCTGCTCCTCGACGAGTTGCATGATGATCTCGTCGGGCACTGGAGAGCCTTCGTCCATGTACCGCTTGGCCTGCAGCCCCGGCTCGGTGCCGCGTCGGACTGCGTCCCGCAACAGCTCGCCCATGTCGATCTTGGGGATGCCGAGCCGACGCGCGAGGATTGCCCCCTGCGTGCCTTTGCCCGAACCCGGGGGGCCGAGGAGGATGACGTTCATGCGCTGTGGCTCGCGGTTGGGGACTCTGGAGCGATAGGGTCTTGGCGCTCTGGGGTCAAGTCACGGGGTCACACTTTTGGTGCCCACGTTGAAGTCCGTCTCCAGAGAGCGCATCGTTACGGTGAGGTCGCCGAGTGACCATCGCACGCGACTTCAGCCGTCAACGGTGCAACCAGGGAGGGCTAATCATGGCGCTCGAGATCACTTCTTCGGCGTTCGCACCGGGCCAGGCAATCCCGTCGGAGTACACCTGCGACGGCGACGACGAGTCGCCGCCCCTTTCGTGGCAGGGACTCCCAACCGGCACCAAGAGCCTGGTGCTCATCGTGGACGATCCGGACGCGCCGGATCCGGCGGCACCCAAGATGACCTGGGTGCACTGGGTCCTGTACAACCTGCCCCCGTCAGCGTCGGGCTTGCCACGTGGAGTGAGACGGAACGACCTCCCGGCGGGGACGAGAGAAGGCGTGAACGACTGGAAGCGCACCGGCTATGGTGGCCCGTGTCCGCCGGTCGGGCGCCATCGGTACTTCCACAAGCTGTACGCGCTCGACGCGGTGCTCCCGGATCTGCGCAAGGGGTCCAAGGCGGCAGTGGAGCAGGCCATGGCCGGACACGTGCTCGCGAGTGCGGAGTTGGTGGGGACGTACCAGCGCGCGTAGCCCGCAGCGGCCGGGTCAACGTGCTTGGGATGCTGCAGTCTGAAGCGACGGGCAGATCGGGTGGGCGGGCCTCGCGATGCCCGCCCACCCCGCCAGGTGGTCCCCGACGGCTACATGCTGCTGTTCCAGATGTCCCGGTACAGCATCCACTTCCCGCCCACGTTCTTCCACACGGCGACGTACCGGCCGTGATCCCGGTGTGAGCCGTCAGCGGCGGTTTCGACGAACCTGCCGACCTCGACCGCCATACCGTCACCGGCCATGATCTCGACAGGCTCGATCTTCATCTGCGATCCGCCGGTCGCTGCGAGCGCCCCCATCATCGCTTCTTGGATTGCGGCACGGCCCTTCGCGGGCTCCGCGCCCGGTGCCATGACGACGGCATCTTCGGCGTACAGAGCCGCGATGCCGGCTGCGTCACCCGCGTTCCACGCCGCTGCCCACGCGGCCGTGCCCCGGTGGATGGCAGCCTCGACATTCGAAGCCTCTTGCCCCAGCGCCGAAGAGGGGAGGAGGAGGAGTGCCCCGCACAGGAGGGATACGACTGAGCGCATACGGGTGTCTCCGATGCTAAGGTGAACGCGCGATTCCACCCGCGAACCACCGCACCCACCGCAGCGCGCAGTGCAAGAACTACACGCTGGAGCGTATCTGTCAACAGCGAGAGTCTACCACCAACGTGTAACCTTGAGATTTGTGTCGGAGGGACCCTGACGCTATTGAGTATAAGTCGCAGGGATACGGCCCGAGACCCACGTGACTACCGCACCGTCCAGAGGTCCCCGCATGGCGCGTTCGAGCCCGCTCAGACCCTACCACGTGATGCTGAAGCCGCGCGGGGCCATCTGCGACCTGGACTGCACCTATTGCTACTACCTCGACAAGGAAGCGCTGTATCCGGGATCGGCGTTCCGCATGTCGGAGGAGGTCCTCGACACGTTCACCCGTCAGTACCTCACGGGCCAGGAGTCGCCGGAGATCGTGTTCGGCTGGCAGGGGGGCGAGCCGACGCTCATGGGGCTCGATTTCTTCCACCAGGCCATCGAGGCGCAAGCGCGATATCGACCGGCCCACACGAGGATCGTCAATACGCTCCAGACCAACGGCGTAAGCCTGACCGACGAATGGTGCGAGTTCTTTTTGAAGCATGCCTTCCTAGTGGGAATCAGCCTGGACGGTCCCGCACGCCTGCACGACGCCTACCGCGTGGACAAGGGAGGAAAGCCCACGTTCGAGCGCGTCATGCGCGGTGTCGAGCTGCTGCGTCAGCATGGCGTCGCGTTCAATGTCCTGACCACGGTGCACGCCGCCAATGCGGAGTATCCCGTCGAGGTTTACCGCTTCCTGCGCGACGACGTGAAGACACGGTTCATCCAGTTCATTCCGGTAGTCGAGCCCAGGGATGCAGGTAGGGCTTCGGAGCGCTCGGTCACGGGAGCGGCCTACGGGGCGTTCCTGCGGGCGACCTTCGACGAGTGGGTACACAACGATGTCGGCCAGGTGTTCGTGCAGCTCTTCGACGTGGCGCTTGCCGCATGGGTGGGACAGCCGGCGGGGCTCTGCGTGTTCGAGAAGACGTGCGGCAACGCCCTGGCGCTCGAGCACAACGGCGACCTGTACGCGTGCGACCATTTCGTGGAGCCGGCGTATCGGCTGGGGAACATCCGGGAGCAGGAACTGCCGGTGCTGGTGAGCGGCGAGGTCCAGCGCGCATTCGGACGGGCCAAGAGGAGCATGTTGCCCGCCTACTGTCGGGCGTGCGAGGTCCGCTTCGTGTGCAACGGGGGGTGCCCCAAGAACCGCTTCATCGAGACACCGGACGGCGAACCTGACCTCAATTGGCTGTGCGCCGGCTACCGCGACTTCTTCAACCACATCCGCCCGGCCATGGAGTATATGACGCACGCGCTGCACCACCGACAACCTCCGGCGGGAATCATGGAGCTGCTCGCCGCGGGAGACGACCCGGTGCTCACCGAAGCCTATGGAGCCGCATGAAGCCCACGAGGCGGGATTTCATCCGACAGATGGGAGCCGCCGGCTTGGCGCTCGGCACCGGCGCATCCTTCACCGCGTGCGGTTCCGTTCGCGGTCTGACGAACATCGTGCTGATCTTCACGGACGACCAGGGCTACGGCGACGTCGGCGTGTACGGAGCCCGGGGGTTCAGCACTCCCCACCTCGACCAGTTGGCTGCCGAGGGGATGCGCTTCACGGATTTTTACGCATCCCAGGCCGTGTGTTCGGCATCGAGGGCGTCGTTGCTCACCGGGTGCTATGCGGAGCGCGTCTCGATCCGTGGCGCGCTTGGCCCACACGCGCCCGTGGGCCTCCATCCGGACGAGACCACCATCGCCGAGATGGTGAAGCCCCTGGGATACGCCACCGGCGCTTTCGGCAAGTGGCATCTGGGGGACGCCGGGGAGTTCCTGCCGCTGCATCACGGATTCGACGAATACCTGGGACTCCCGTACTCGAACGACATGTGGCCGGTCGACTACGACGGCAACCCGATCGAGAGCGGCAACAAAGCCACGTATCCTCCGCTGCCGTTACTCGACGGTGACGTGGTCCTCGAGACCGTCGACGATCTGCGCGAACAGGATCAACTGACGACGCGCTACGCGTTACGCGCGGTCGACTTCATCGAACGCAATGCCGACCGGCCTTTCTTTCTGTACATGGCGCACTCCATGCCGCACGTTCCCCTCGGCGTCTCTCCGCGTTTCCGCGGAAGCAGCGAGCAGGGCATGTACGGTGACGTGATCGAGGAAATCGACTGGTCCGTGGGACAGATCCTCGATGCGCTCGACCGCAACGGCCTGACCGACCGCACGCTCGTGATCTTCACCAGCGACAACGGTCCCTGGCTCAACTACGGCAATCACGCCGGTTCCACCGGCGGTCTCCGCGAGGGCAAGGGCACGGCATTCGAGGGTGGGCCACGGGTGCCCGCCATCATGCGGTGGCCCGGACGAATCGCGCCCGGTTCGGTGTCCCGTCGCATGGCCTCCACGATCGACATCCTTCCGACGGTGGCGGCTATCACCGGCGCCGCACTTCCGCCTCTGCCCATCGACGGTGTCAGCCTTCTTCCCTTGCTCGAGGGCGACGAGAGCGCCAACCCGCGCAACGTGTTCCTGTACTACTACGTCGGCGAGTTGCGCGCCGTTCGCGAAGGCAAGTGGAAGCGTGTCTTCGAGCACGTCACCCGGTCATACGTTGGTGTCGAGCCCGGCAAGGATGGGCATCCCGGCCCGTACGCCTTCCCGCGCGTTCCCGCGGCTTTGTACGACCTGGAACAGGACCCCGCCGAGACCACCGACGTGTCTGCGGAACATCCAGGAATCGTGACTCGGCTCGAAACGATCGCAGAGGAGGCGCGATCGGCGCTGGGCGATCGTCTCCGGGATCGGGAGGGATCGGCGGTGCGCCCACCGGGCCGAGCCCGGTTCCCCAGGTCTGACGCCCGCCCCCACGCCGGGGTCGGAGCTGGGGTGACCCTGGTGTCCGAGCCGAGCCCCCGGTACGCGGGCATCGATGCCGCTGTTCTGACGGACGGGCGGATCGGCACGCGGGACTTCACCGACGGGCAGTGGCTGGGCTTTCAAGGAAGGACGCTCGACGCCGTCGTGGACCTCGGTACACCCCGCGCGATCCGCAGCATCGCCCTGGACTGTATGCAACACCAGCAGCCGTGGATCTTCCTCCCCGCCGTCATCGAATTCAGCATCTCCGTAGATGGTACGCAGTGGGAGCTCGTGGGTCGCCGGGAACACCCGGCGGAACGCTCTGACGACATCACAGCCAGTGCCATCGCGGTCCCGGTGGAAAGCGGCCCGGCTCGGTACGTACGGGTGGTCGCACACCCCGTCAGTCCGTTGCCCGAGTGGCATCCCGGCACCGGTCAGCCGGGATGGCTCTTCGTAGACGAGATCATCGTGGAGTCGTGAGATGAGTGGCGAGCGAATGAGCCGACGAGAGGCGATCGGGAAGGTGGCGCGGGCGGGCGCCGGCTTCTACGCCCTCAGCACCCTTCCCCTCCTTGCCCGGTGCGCATCGGGTCTAGGACGGCCCAACATCCTGTTCGTCTTCAGCGACGATCACGCGCCGCAGGCCATTTCGGCATACGGGTCACGGATCAACCGGACGCCCAACATCGACCGCATCGCGAACGAGGGCGCGATCTTTCTCAACAGCTTCTGCACGAATTCGATCTGCGCGCCGAGCCGCGCCGTCATTCTGACGGGCAGGCATAGCCACGCGAACGGCAAGATCGACAACAGCGGTGATCCCTTTGACATGACGCAACCGACGTTCAACAAGGTGCTGCAGGAGGTCGGGTATCAGACGGCGATCATCGGCAAGTGGCATCTCCGCGTCGACCCCGCCGGCTTCGACCACTGGGAGGTGCTGCCGGGACAGGGCCGCTACTACAACCCGGACTTTCGCACACCCAAGGGGACCGTGCGATATGACGGCTACGTCACCGACATCATCACGGACCTCTCGCTGGAGTGGCTGCGGCAGGCGCGTGATCCCGACCGACCCTTCCTGCTGATGAGTCAGCACAAGGCGCCGCATCGCAACTGGATGCCCGGCCCCGACCACCTCTACACGTACGAGGACGTGGACATTCCGGAGCCCGCCACGCTGTTCGACGACTACGCGAATCGGGCAAGTCCCGCGGCCGACACCGAAATGACCATCGCCGAGCACATGCTGCCGGCCTACGACCTCAAGATCACCCCGGCCGCCGCCGACAACGAACAAGACGCGCGCTGGTGGGCCGGCGAGTGGGATCGCATGAACGAAGCACAGCAATCGGCATGGGAGGCCGCGTATGGCCCTCGCAACCAGGCCTTCGTTGCGTCGAACCTGGAGGGTGAAGCACTCGTGCGGTACTACTACCAGCGCTACATCAAGGACTACCTGCGGTGCATCGCGTCGGTGGACGACAACGTGGGACGGATCCTCGAGTATCTCGACGAAAACGACCTCACCGACAATACCCTCGTGATCTACTGCTCGGACCAGGGGTTCTACCTCGGCGAGCACGGCTGGTACGACAAGCGCTGGATGTACGAGGAGTCGCTGCGAATGCCGTTCGTGGCCCGCTGGCCCGCCCGCATCGAGCCGGGAACGCGGGTGCCGCAGATGATTCAGAACATCGATTACGCGCCGACGTTTCTCGCGATGGCCGGCGCGGACCTCCCCACCGACCTCCACGGTACGTCTTTGCTCGAGCTGATGGCCGGACGACCGCCCGCCAGTTGGCGAACCAGCATCTACTACCACTACTACGAATACCCGGAGCCGCATCGGGTCGCACCGCACTATGGAGTCCGCACCGAGCGGCACAAACTGGTCTACTACTACCAGACGAATGAGTGGGAGCTGTTCGATCTCCTAACCGACCCGTCCGAAATGCGGAGTGTGTATGGTGACACTGCCTACGCCGCCACAGCGACGGACTTGAAGCGGGAATTACGCCGATTGCGGGCGGTGTACGCGGACACGACCGGACCGGATTTCACGGACTGACCTGGCGCTTCCGCCGGTGGGGGGAACTCAGCCCTCGACGCGCAGCGGGAAGAGCGCGGACTCCGTCCGCGCATCAGCCATGATACGGGCCACGCGGGCGACGACGTCCGGATACTGCGGTGCGACGTCGCGCGTCTCCCCGGGGTCTGCCTTTAGGTCGTAAAGCTCGATCACGCGATCCGGGCCCAGGCGGATACCTTTCCAGTCTTCCCAGCGGACTGCCTGACCGCCGTGGTACTCCCAGTACAGGTAGTCGTGCGCCTCCTGCTCCGCGGCTCGTCCCACAAGGGTTGGAACGAGCGACACGCCGTCGACGCCGGCCGGCGGGCTCGTGCCCGCGAGGTCCGCGAACGTCGGCATGAAATCCCAGAACGCCGACGGGAAGGCCGACACCGTTCCGGGGGGTATCCGACCCCGCCACCGCACGATCAGCGGGACCCGAATGCCTCCTTCCCAGAGCTGCGCCTTGCGACCGCGGAGGCCGCCCCGACTCTCAAAGAAGTCGGTGTCCGCACCACCAACCCATGTCGGTCCGTTGTCGCTGGAGAAGAACACGACCGTATCGTCGTCGAGGCCGAGGTCGGCGATGAGCGACAGGATACGCCCGATGTCCTTGTCCATTCGGGTAATCATCGCCGCGTAGGCCGCGCGCGGCGTTCGGTGCGGCGTGTACCCCTCGCCTCCGCGGTACGGCGTCTCTGGGAAAGCACCGGTGTATTCGGCCAGGTCGGCTTCCGGAACCTGCAGCGCCAGGTGCGGAATCGTGAACGGCAAGTAGAGGAAGAACAATCGCTCCGCGTTCGCTCGCACGAACGCCAGCGCTTCCTCGATGATGCGGTCCGGCGCGTAGTCGTTGCCGGCGTACCGCTCGTACGCAGCCGGATCGTCAGGATCCGCATCGTCAGGTAGTCTCGCATGCGGATGGAAGTACTCGTTGTCCAGTTCTTGCTTGATCGAGTCGCGCCAGAGGTGCACCGGGTAGTAGTTGTGCGCCAGCCGCTGACCCAGGTAGCCGTACCAACGATCGAACCCCTGGCGGTTTGGTGCGCCGGTGCTGCCTGGTCCGCCAAGGCCCCATTTGCCCATGGCGCCCGTCACATACCCTGCGTTCTGCAACACATGCCCCACGGTCATGGTGCCTTCAGGGAGCGGCCGTTGCCCTTCGAGGGTCAGGTCGCGCCACACGTCGCCCCGGTCTGCCATCTCGTCGTTGTCGCGGATGTAGGCGTGGCCGGTGTGCAATCCCGTAAGCAGCACGCAGCGAGACGGCGCACAGACCGGACTTCCCGCGTAGTGCTGAGTGAAGCGCATGCCCTCCTCGGCCAACCGGTCGAGGGTGGGCGTTCGGATCATCGTCTGGCCGTAAGAGCCCAGCTCCCCGTAGCCAAGATCGTCGGCCAGGATGAAGACGATGTTGGGGCGGCGGTCCGATGTCCGTGAGGGCACACATCCCGCATGCGGCGCCAGGGCGGCCGAGGCGGCCGTCGCACCCACGGCGCGAAGGAAGTCGCGGCGGTCGAGCAGGCGGTCTTTGGTCACGGCACCTCTCGGACAGCGGTGGCAGCCGGGGCATAGATCGCTCCTTCGTGCCCCTACAGTAGCGTCTCGCCAGAGCAGGCGGGAGGGCGAGGGAACGGGCAATTGCGGAGTCGGTCGCTCGGCCGCAGTATTGCAGGCCGAGTCCGTCATATCGGGTCTGGCGTCCGACAATGGGAGGTAGGGTGGTGGTGACCGAATACCGTGTGTCACGAGCGGTCGAGCGCGGGACGTCGGTGGCCGGCGTGACCCTGCTGTGCAGTCTCTTGTGGGTGGGCCTTCCGGTCGCAGTGTCCGCGCAGCTCGCCACCGTGGGAGTCGGAGCGTTGGTCACGAAGCGATCGACCGAGCCGGTGGCCGAGTTGCACGGCGAGACCCCACCCGTGCTTGACGCGCGAGCCTACGTGACGCTGTCTTGGACCGACTACAGCGGATTCTCTCCCACGATCATTTCCGCCATCGAACGGCCCGTGGTGCAGGTGGGACGGGCCTTTGCCGGCCTTGGCGCCGGCTTGCTGTGGTTGGAGGTGAACGACTATCGCCCCTACACCATGCTGGTCAGCTCGACCGTCATACCGCTGCCGGTGCCGCGCACGTCGTTCGTCTTCATCGCGTCCACCCTCCCCTTCGAGGACTTCGACTGGTCGCTGGTGTTCAAGGTGGGCGTCACCCTCGTGTTCATCCGCTAGACAACCGTTCTCGAACGCTCGCCGCCTTGGACCCGTCGAGCAGCTCGACCGCGGTACCCCACGGGTCCTCCACCCGGAAGTGCCCGGCCACGACTTCCACCGCGTGTCCGGCGGACCTGATGTTCTCAACTGCGCCTTCGGCATCCCCGGGGTTGGGGAAGACGATGGTCCACGCCAGCAGCCTGGCGTCATTGGGACCGGCAAGGGCGGCGTGCGCGGCCCAGGTATTCACCCCCACGTGGTGGTGGTAGCCGCCTGCGGAGAGGAACAATGCGCCCGGGTAGTTCCACACGATCTTGTCGAAGCCCAGACCGTCGTGATAGAACGCGCTCGCCCGTTGCAGGTCGCCCACGTGCAGGTGCACATGGCCCACCACGGTGCCCGACGGCAAACCCGTGAACGCCCCATCCTCGGCAGGGCTCACCAGGCTCTCGATGTCGAGTGGATCGGTGCTCATGACGAGTTGGCGGCCGCGGCGTTCCCATTGCTTGCGGGGTCGATCGGCGTAGACCTCGATGCCGAGCCCATCTGGGTCGGACAGGTAGAGTGCCTCGCTCACGCGATGATCAGCCGCGCCGACCCGCACGCCGAGGGACGCAATGTGCCGGGTGAACCTGCCAAGGACAGCACGGTCCGGCACACGGAGCGCGAAGTGGTACAGCCCCAGGCGACTGTGCGGTCGTACCTGTGTCGCGCCCGGGTGCTCGTGCAATTCGACCAGCGGGTTTGGGTCCAAGCCGCACGTGAGCAGCACCCCAGCATCGGTGCGCCGTCCGACCTCGAGTCCGACGACCTCACGGTAGAAGGTCAACGACCGCTCAAGGTTCGACACCTGGAGCTTCACGCACCCGAGCGTGATGTTGTGCGGCAGACGGTATCCGGGTGGCCTGATGCCGTACAGTCTTTCCTCCATCGGTGAACGGTGGCCGGGCCGAGGTCGATTGACAAGTTCCCGATGGCACCGTGCACGGCGGCTGCTCGCGGGGGTGGCATGCGTCGCGACCACAGTGGATCTTGCCCATGGTGGGTGACCCCGGAGGCAGATCTGGTGAAAAGGACGCACCCATGAGCCGCTTCACTGACGCCCTCGTCGTTACCCCGTTGTCCGACGGGAAGACCTGGGTCGTGCTCCGTGACTTCGGGTACGACGTCGGCGCGGAAGGCAGTGGGGATCGCATCAACGTCGCCATCGGCTTCAAGACCGACTTTGCCTCCATCCCGCGTCTGTTCTGGATCGTGCTCCCCAAGTGGGGGCGGTACGGCAATGCCGCGGTCGTGCACGACTGGCTCTACTGGACCCAGGAACGCTCTCGCCGGGAGGCCGACGACATCTTTCGCGAGGGAATGGGTGTCCTCGGCGTGGGCACGCTCACGAGCTGGTTGATCTATACAGCGGTACGGAGGTTCGGGTGGCTGGCGTGGATCCGCAATCGGGCCGATCGCGAAGCCGGGTTCGAGCGGGTCGTCACCGACGTCCAGCTCAAGGCGATCGTGGCATCCCGGCGACCGGGGATGGTGCGGCGGGTCATGGGCTACGCGGCCCGCCGCCTCATGCGGTAGGCCGACGCCATGCCGACGCGAGCGCCCCCCTAAACACGGATGACTACCATGGCTGAGATCAAGACGAAGCGACGCACGGCAAGCGTCAACGCCTTTCTGGAATCGATCAAGGACCAGACCAGGCGCAAAGACTGTCACACCATCGTGAAACTCATGAAGCAGGCGACGAACGCCGAGCCAGCAATGTGGGGACCGAGTATCGTCGGTTTCGGGACGTATCACTACAAGTACGAGAGCGGCCGGGAGGGAGACTGGTTTCTGACAGGATTTTCGCCCAGACAACAGGCACTCACACTCTACATCATGTCCGGATTCAAGCGCTACGACACGCTCATGAAGAAGCTCGGCACACACAAGACGGGCAAGTCCTGCTTGTACATCAAGAGGCTGGCCGACGTCGACCTGGCTGTGCTCGAGGAGTTGATCCAGCAATCGGTCAAGCACATTGCGAAGGCGCACGCCTAGCCACACATGAAGCTCGCCATCACGCTGGGGTACGTGTCCGGCGTCGTGCTAATCATGAGCGGATTCGCACACGCGCTTGCCGGGTGGCCCGCGCTTGCGACGGCGCTGGGGGACGCGGGAGTCGATGCCGACTTGCGAGGCGCTCTCGCTGCCGGATGGTACTTCGGGTCCGTCTGCATGCTCGTCTTCGCGGGTATCGTGCTCTCGTCCACCCGTCAGACACAGCGGGGAGCCGCACACTCGCTTGTTGGCGTGTGGACGATCGCGGTCGGGTACGTGGTGTTCGGCGTGGCGGCTTTCATGCTTCGGGAACGCAACCCACACTTCCTGCTGTTCGTCCTGACGGGTCTCCTCGTCGGTGGCTACGCTCTGGCGGCATCGCGAACCGTCGCTGACCGCAGTGTCGTCCACCGGGATTGACCACACCGACACTGACGCATTGCTTTCTGCGTGCCCTGCTACGGCTTACTGTGCTCTCCAATCGGGACTCTCAACCCATGATGACGCGCCTGCGCTCGTCGGCGCTGCTGATCGCCGTGATGGACGAGGGACGTGGCGGGCTGCTGCGTCTTCGGTGCGACCACACAAAGCTGGTCGTCCCCTTCACTGTGAGGCGCTGACGACCAGGTCACCGGCCCCGTCGCTCGGCGACGTGCGGGCGGCCGACAGGGGGTTCTACCTCCGCTGGATCGGAGCGAACGCATGGGCCGAAGCGGTGGGACTCGGCACTACCCTGGTGCTCGCCTGGCGCTTGGCACCCACGATGGACCGCCTCGACGATGTGCTGGTCATTATCGCGGGCGCGCTCGGCGCGGTCGTGCTGGGCACGGTCCTCGAGGGGGTGGTCGTCGGCCTGGCGCAACAAGGCGTTCTGCGGTCCGCCCTGCCGCTGCGGGGGCGGCATTCCTGGCTTTGGGCGACGGCGATCGGCGCCGGCATCGCCTGGCTCCTAGGCATGATACCCAGCACCGTCGCCGCACTCTCCGTGCCTGCCGCCTCCACCACACCGCCCCAGGAACCGGGATTGGTGCTGCGATACGGGCTCGGGGCAACGCTCGGTGTTGCGCTCGGACTCGTTCTGGGCCTGGCTCAATGGGTGGTGCTTCGCGGAGTCGTCGTCGGGGCAAGTCGCTGGATCGCCGCGAACGCGGCAGCGTGGGCCATCGGGATGCCGCTCGTGTTCGTGGGGATGAATGCCGTGCCCTGGTCGTCCAGCGCGTGGACGATCGTTCCGTCCATCCTGCTCACCTGCGGCATCGTGGGCTCGACGGTCGGCGGCATCCACGGCTTGGTCTTGCTTCGCATCCTGCGTGACACCGCTGCGTACCGAAGCAGCTCTCACCAAGTGGTGACCGATCGCAACCCGAGGCGCGCATGATCGACGAGATCCTCACCGCGTGGCGGGTGAACAACCGCGTCAACCTGTTGCTCATCGATCACATCGGCGACGAAGGGATGCGGTGCACGCTGTCGTCGCGCGGTGGCCGCAACGTCGTGCGGCAGTTCGTCCACCTGCACAACAACCGGATCTGGCACCTGACTCGTCGAGCCAAGGGCTTGGCGACGGATGCTCACCTCTTCGCGACCCACGACGAGCCGGATCGGCGCACGCTCAGTGCCGCGCTGGAGGATTCCGCGCAGCGAATCGAGCAATTGATCCAACTGGCGACCGAGGCGCACCCGGAGTGCGCACGTTGAAGCGTGGCTTGCCGAAGCGACGTGGCCACGCTGTGGAGAAGACGATCCGTGACGCGATCTGGGATTGGGACCGCCTCTGAGGGGCTCATGTGCCTGAAAACGTCACGGATCACGAAGGCGGCAGCGTGGCTGTGAGCTCGAGTCCCCTGCGGAAGTGGCTCCTGATTTTCGCCGGGATGCTCTGTGTTGTCCTGGGTGCCATCGGCATCGTGCTGCCGCTGCTTCCCACAACCCCGTTTCTGCTTCTGGCCGCCGCGTGTTTCGTGCGCAGTTCCGACCGCCTGTACGCCTGGCTCACGAGCCATCGCGTGTTCGGGTCATACATCAAGAACTACCGCGAGCATCGGGGCATGACCACGAAGGCGCGGATCCTCACGCTGATCGTGCTGTGGGCGGGTGTCAGCTATGCGACGATCGTCGTCGCTCGGTCGTGGATCCTTCGCCTGGTGCTGCTCGGCATAGCGGTCTCGGTCACCATCTACCTCATGCGGTTGCGGACCGTCTCGGGCCAAGCTCCGCGAGACCGGGCAGCCACCAGGGACGGCTCCTGAGACCCACCCGCGGATGCCGTCCGGCCCCAATCACCCACCACCTCGCTACCGGCCCCGTAGCGCAGGGTTGACCGCCGCCCTCGGCCCTGGTGGCCCGCTGCTGTAAGGGCTTGCATACCAAGTAGTTAGGGCCCGTTCACCCGGCCTTCCACTTGGGCGCTCGATGGACTGAATCTTGCGTCCCAACTGTTGTATCTTACGGCCATTACATCACGCTGTCCCACATTGGCTGTACGGAGTTGGATGAAACGCATCGAGACCGGAATACGACCGCTCGACGAGCGCGCTGGTGGCCTCAAGGCCGGGGGGCTGTACGTGCTCGCCGGTGCGCCCGGGAGCGGCAAGCTGGACACAGTGCTGCAATTCCTGCAGGCAGGTCTCGACGCCGGCGAGCGCGTAGCCTTGCTCTCGACCATGGCTCCGGAGCAGGTGGTCGAGCAGGCACAGCATCTGGGCTTCGACTTCCAGGCGCCGTGGGGGGACGGGCGCCTCACGCTCGTCGGCTTCGCACCGGATTTCGACCGACGACTGCTCAGCGCCGCCGAGCCCGCCCAGGCGTTCAGCGAACTCTCGGACCTCGTCGGCCGAGGCGCGGCCCGGGTGGGCGTGGATCCCGGCAAGCCGCTGTGGGAGACACGCGCCGGCACATCCCTGGCAAGTCGGTTCGTGAGTTGGGGCCAGTCCACCGAAGCCACCCTTCTGGTCACGATCGCCAGTGACCTCTCGGACACGCTGTCGCCGGCCACCGAGTGGGTACTGCAAAGCGCAACGGGCGTGCTGAAAATCGAGAGACTCCCGAGCGGGCTCCGACAGCTCTCCGTACGTCGCCTGAGTCCCCCGATCGATCACCAGGGAGCCATCTCGCTGGAGGTCGTCCCGGGCAAGGGTCTGTGCGAGCCGTCGGGGAGGTTCGACCGGCGGCGAACGGATACACCGATCGGGAGCGAGCGCCGTCTCCTCCTCCTCACGCTGGCTCAGGCGCCCGAGGAGCTACTGGCCTGGGCCCGCGATCGGTACGACACGGTCGAGCTGAGCGAACCTCTCGAACTCGTGTCACGGCTTCAGGAGGGGGAGGAATACGGGGTGATCCTGGTCTACCTCGATCGGGGCAGCAGCGGCAGCGCGGCCGAGACGTGTCGCGCCGTACGGCCGCTCACCGGAGCCCCGATCGTCCTGGCCACCGACGACCGCCTCCGCGCCACCGACCGTACACAGGCGCTTGACGCCGGTGCGAACGACTTCCTCAGCGACAACTTCAGCTTGGTGGAATTGGCCTCGCGGATCGACCGGGTCATGCGGGCCACCAGCGCGCTCCCTGGAGCGCGCCGCCGGGAGGATCCATCGCTCGCCGTGCCGGAGGGCGTGCTGGACGCGGAGGAATTCGCCCGTTGTGTCGACAACCGCCTCAGTGGGCCGCAGGCGATGCCCTTCGCCATGATTCAGATCCGCTGCATCGCTTCGGAAAGCCGTGTGCTGGGTGAGGTGCTTGCCAGGCAGGTTCGCGACGCCGGGGATTGCGTCGGCAGAACACAGGACGGATTTGCCGTCGTGCTGCACGGCGCGCGACCCAGACAGGCGGAGGCTTACCTCGGGCGAGTGCGAGAGGCGCTGAATCGACTCGGGAACCAGTCATCCGATCTCCGCGCCATCGTGCTCTCGAGCGCGACGGATGGCGACGCCATTCTCAAAGCGCTCCACGCGGCAGCCGCGTAGCCGACCCGGGGCGCGGTCGGCCCAACGTCGAGCCAGCTGAACCCATGCCCTCCGTCCCGAGGCGCACGCGATCCCGAATCCCGTACTGGGTCCGGTTTTCGATCACCGTCTTCGGACTCACGGCCGTGACGTCGGCGTTCGTGCTGGTCGTCTTGCCACAGCGATTCGTGCTGCAGGCCGGCCTCATCGAATCCGGGATCACGTTTCCGGCCGCGACACCACCGTACCTGCCCGGCTCACCCCCGCTCGTTCGCCAACCGCCGCCGCCCGCTCCGTCGGCGCCGACGCCTCCGCCGGCTCGTCCCGGACCGGCGGAGCAGTTCTGGAGTGAGGTGCTGCCGATGCTCCGGGCCGAGCAGTGGGAGCGGTCGCTACCGCGGTTTCACGCGTATCTCGCGGCCTACCCCGACGACAGCGCCGTATGGCGGGAGCTGGCCGTCGTGCTCACCCGGTTGGGACGGTATGACGAGGCGGAAGCCATCTATGGACGACTCCTCCAGCGTGCCGACGATCGCGGGCTCCGGCTTCAGCTTGCGCGGTTACTCCGCGACGGCGGCAGCCCCGGGCGCGCCCTCGCTCAGTACGACACGTTGCTCGTATCGTCCCCCGACGACACGACGCTGCACGTCGAGTACGCCCAGACGCTGACGTGGGCGGAACAATACGGGCGCGCCGCTTCGGTCTATCGTGACCTGTTGAATCGCGATGCCGACAATCACGCTCTGCGTCTCGAGCTGGCGCATGTGCTGTACTGGAACGGCCAGCGTACCGAAGCGATACGCGAACTCTCCGCCATCCCCGCCGAGGCTCCGCAGAGTGTCGAGGCCGGAGAGCTCCGAATGGTCATCGAGCGTGAGCTTGCCTCCGTCGGGCCGCCGGTGGACACGCTCCTCGATGGGGCGCGCCGTGCGGTGCTGGCCGGCGATGTCGAGGAGGCGCGCCGCCGATACGCCGAGGCGCTGGCTCGCAACCCACACGACCCCGCGCTGTGGCTCGAATGGGCCGACGTCCTGCAATACCAGTTGGAGGACCCCGTGGCGGCACGTGAGGCACTGGTTCATCTGGCCACGCTACGCGACCTCACGTGGGACGAGCGCTTCCGTCTCGCGCAGCTCCACGCGTGGACCGGAGAGGAAGCACACGCCAAGACGATGCTCGCCGCGTTGCTCACGGAAGACTCCACCCGCGCCGACGGTTGGGTCCTGCTGGGGGATCTCCACCGCTTCGGCGACGCGCGAATCGACGCCCGGGATGCCTACCGAACGGCCCTCAGCCTGGATCCTGCGAGCGTCCCGGCCCGCGAAGGCGAGCGCGAGCTCGGCCGCCAGGTTGCCCGAACGGTGGATGGCAGGGAGCGGCCACGCGCCGGACCGGAACTCCTGTACTTCCGCGACTCGGACGAGTTCGCGCGCATGGATATCGGCGCGCACGCGAGCTACCGGTGGGGAAGCACCGTACTGGTCGCGCGGGCCGGATACCGCACGCTCGACGGCATCACGCTCGGCGGAACGGCCGGCCGGGAGACCGGGCCGTTCTTCCAGCTCGAGCTCGCGCAGTGGTGGCGACTCGGGTCGGTGCGAACGTCCGTGGCGGTCGGTGCCGAACACCTCGAGTCCCTGGGAACGGAGCCCACGGTGGGCATCGAAATCGCCCTTCCGGAGGCGGGGGGGACCGCCGTCGAGATCTCCTACGAGCACGGGCCCGCGTTCCATCGCACCGTGACGCTCGAGAGTGTGCTGGGAGCCGTTCAAGCCGATCACCTGCAGGCCTCGGTCTTCCGACCGCTGGGGCGACGCTGGAGTCTCTCGGCCCTTGGTGCCGTCACGTCGCTGCGCGGGAGCGAGAGCAACAACTGGCGCGTCAACAGCTACGTCACCGTCAGGCGCGAGCTGGCCGGCCCGTTCAGCGTCGCTGCCACCTCTCAGGCGTTGGCGTTTTCGTCTGCGGCTCCCTCGCTGGGGACTCGGCGCGTGTATTGGGATCCCCAGGTGTTCGTGGCAGGGGGGATTCAGCTCGAGGCGCGCGCTCCGACCGGTGGCGCGTGGGATGTCTATGGCCGCGTCACTCCCGGTGTCGGGCTGGTACAAGAGCGGGCCGCGACTGGCGTCGACCTGGTTCCACAACTCGCCACCGAGGCGGGCGTGGCGTACCAGACACCACGGGTCGTGTTTGCCGCCGGTCTCGCCTACCTGCGCGGACGCGAAGGCGCGTACAACTCGATTGGCGCGAACTTGAGCCTCGGAATCCGGTACTGATCATGGCACGCCGCGCCCGGACCCTCGTTTCACTCCTCCTGATCGCCGGCGTCGTTGGCGGGTCGGCGTGGCTCACCCTGTGGGCGCTCCAGTCGCCGCTCGCGGTCCAGCGCTTTCTGGTGCGGCTGGTCGTGATCAGCCTCATCATCTTTCTCGCCATCCTGTTCGTCCGATACTTCTCGCTTCTCTGGTTTGCGTTCCTCCAGCTGCTGGAGAAGACCATGCGGCCAGAGCGGAAGGAAATACCGCTTCCGCCCGTCTCCGTGATCGTGCCGGCCTACAATGAGGGCGCGGTGCTGGAATCCGCGATCGACGCGCTGCTCCGCATCGACTATCCGACGTTCGAGATCATCGTCGTCGACGACGGATCGAGCGACGACACGCTCGCCATTGCCCAACGCTGGGAGGGCCGCCACGGTGGGGTCGAGATCCGGGTGTTCACCAAGGCCAACGGCGGCAAGGCCACGGCGCTCAACACCGGGATCGCGCAGGCACGCTACGGGTTCGTGCTCTGCATGGACGCCGACTCCGCGATCGCCCCGGATACGCTCCGCGAAGCAATGCCGCACTTCGAGGATCCGTCGGTTGGGGCGGTAGCCGGGAACGTCAAAGTGGTGAATCGGGTGAATTGGCTCACTCGGCTCCAGGCGCTGGAGTACATCGAAGGGCTGAACATGCCGCGTCGCGCCCAGGGCTTCATCGCGGCCGTGAACATCGTGCCCGGCCCCGTTGGGCTGTTCCGGATCGAAGCCCTGCAGGAGGTGGGCGGGTACGACAACGACACGTTCGCCGAAGATGCCGATCTCACGCTGAAGCTCATTACCGCAGGCTGGAAGATCGTTTACGAAGAGAACGCCATCGCATGGACACAGGCGCCGACACGCGTGCTCGATCTCGTACAGCAGCGGTACCGCTGGACCCGTGGCATTCTCCAGGCCATCCGCAAGCGCAAGCAGATCCTCGTGCAGCCGTTTCCGGACTTCCCGCTCTGGCTGTCCGGGGTGGAGATGGCATTCGAAGGCATTCTCTGGCCGGTGCTCAATGTCTACGGGCATCTGTTCTTCGCCCTAGTGGCATTGCTGTATGGCATGGGGGAGCTGCTGTTGTACTGGTGGATCTTGCTGACGCTGCTCGATCTGGTGGCAGCCCTCATCACCGTGGCCATGGAGGAAGAGGAGCTCTCCTTGGTCCCCCTGGCCATCGTGTATCGATTCTTTTTCATTCTCTTCCTCGACGTCACCAAGACCTTTGCGGCCGTCGAGGAGGCGTTCAGACTCGGCATGGAGTGGGGCAAGCTCCGCCGTATCACCTACCGTGAGGAGGCTGGGGTCGGTGGACCGTAGCCCCACGATGCACAGAGAGGTATCGCTATGGGTGTGATCGACCTGCTGGTGACGATCATCGTGGTCACGATCCTCGTGACCATTGCCCTCGGCGTCATGACGTACATCGCGTACAAGCTGCGCCTGTCGCGGCGACCGGTATCGGTCGACGAAGACGCCACCGGTCCACGGTTCTTCGTGGTGCATCGCCCGGACAAAGCCGGCGCCAGCTCGAGCGAGGAGCATGTCACCGAAGCGTGATCCAGTCCCGCGAGCGCGCACGCCGTGGCAGTGGTTGCGGGGGCTGTTGCTGCTCGGGGTGCTCGCCGCGGGGGTCGTCGCCGCCGGCATGAAGCTGTGGCAGGACATCGATATCCAGCGGCTCACCCGGAGCGTCGTCCTCGCCGACCCCGTGGCGGTCCCCCCGGCGCTCACCCCGGCTCCGGCAGCATCGTCCACCACACCGTACCGCGCCGCGCTGTACTTCTCGCACGCAAGCGCACGCCATTTCCCCGATTCGACCTACTACCCGACACTGCTGGACCGCTGGGAAGGGCTCATGGCCGGCACGGGTGCCGTGGTCTCACGGGTCTCGAACGCCGCGCAACTCGAGGCGCTCGACGTCGGGACCGCGGTGGTGGTACCCGCCGCGGTGTGCCTTGGGAACGCGGAGCTGAATGCCTTCCGTCGTCACACCGATCGTGGGGGTGGTTTGCTGCTCACCTGGGCGGCCGGTGCGAGGGATTCGGTCTGCAGCTGGCGCGGCTGGGGGGCCGTGGCGGCGCTCACGGGAAGTCGAGACATCCATGAAGTGGAGCAACGCAGCGGTCTCTACCTCACCGTTCCCAGCGATGTGGTCCTCTCGGCGGGATTCGACCCGGGCACACGAATCGAGCTGCGCTACGAGTCCCAGCTCGCCGCGCAGGCCGACGGTGCACGCGTCTACTGGTCGGACTGGGCACTCAACGTGGCACCGGTGGCCGGTGCGCCGCCGATCAACGCTGCAGCGGTAGCCACAGTGACCGAGGGCGGTGGCCGCGTGGTCTGGTTCGGCTTCCGGCTGGGCCAAGGGGCCC
Source organism: uncultured Gemmatimonadaceae bacterium (assembly GCA_964348385.1). GTDB lineage: Bacteria > Gemmatimonadota > Gemmatimonadetes > Gemmatimonadales > GWC2-71-9 > JAOTVV01. The sequence goes on along the minus strand of CAYGCN010000025.1, from coordinate 8,437 downwards.
GTCCCGAAGACGAACGACGCCTCGCCGCGCTCGCGGTCAACGGCGTGCGCTGGGCCGCGGGCGTGCCGACGGTCGACATCCACCCGTGGCCTGGTGGTGCGCGGGCCGGCCTCGTCATCGCCCAGGACGTCGAGTCCGGATTTCCGAATGCGGTGGCGCTCGCGGCGCTCGCGAGGCGGAAGTCCGTCCCGGTCACGTTCTTCGTCGTGTCGCAGCTCGCGCTCGACTACGCGGAGCTGGCCGAGTCCCTCAGCACGGCAGGTGAGGTCGGGAGCCAAACGTCGGACCATACGGTGCTGTCGGGTCTCTCGCTCGGCGACCAGCGCGCCCGCCTGAGCCGCACCTGGGCCGAAGTGCGGGGTTGGACCGGCGACTCCGCCTTCGGCCTCCATCCTCCCGAGGAACGCTTCGACGCCAACACGCTGCACGCCTGGCGTGAGGTCGGCGGATCGTATCTCGTCGCCGTGAACGAGTCCCGGACCGGAAGCCCCGAGGTCTTCGCGACTCGGGGCGGCGAGATCGTCCTGCTCCCCAGGATCATCAAGGACGACTACAACGTGTACGTCCAGGACGGAGCGCTCCGCTCGCGGCGTCTGTTGGAAGCGTACCTGGAGGGCCTCACCAAGGTCCGCTCCCTCGGCGGGGTAGCCGTCGTGTCGCTGCGAAGTCAGGTCGGCGGCGATCCCGGACGGGTCAACGTGATCGGCGAGGTGATCGACAGCGCGCGCGCGATGGAGGATTGGTGGATCGCCGCCGGCCGAGACATCGCGGTATGGTGGGGGGCGAGGCGCCGGACGTCGCTGCAGTTCGTCGACACGGCAGCGGACCAGATCGCGTTCGACGTCGTCGCGCCGACCGACGCGGCACTGCGTGGGGCGTGGGTTCGACTCATCGTTCCCGACAGCCATCGGGAGTGGATACCGCACGTCGCCGGTCACCAGGCCGCCTACGCCGAGACGCCACTCGGGCTGCGCATCGCGCTCCCCGACCTCGTGCCCGGTGAGCGCGTCAGGGTTAGCCTCTCGCCGGAGCCGAAGCGCTAGCTGACGGCCGCACTCCCTCCGCTCCCGATATATTTCCATGCATCGGGAGCACGGATCCTCATGCCTCCAATCGAAGTCCAACGCGTCGATGCGTATCGCTGGCGAGTCAAGCGGTCGGGCGCCATGCGCACCGACGGGCTCATCTTCGCCGACGATCAGTTGATGCACGATCTCGAGGGAGATCAGTGCATTCAGCAGGTGGTGAACGTCGCCCATCTGCCCGGCATCGTCGGCCCGTCCATCGCCATGCCGGACATCCACTGGGGCTACGGCTTTCCCATCGGCGGTGTCGCCGCGTTCGACGAGCACGAGGGCGTCATTTCCCCGGGCGGTGTCGGCTACGACATCAACTGTGGCGTGCGTCTGCTCCGGAGCCCCCTCCCGCTCGACGACGTGCGGCTCAAGCTCGCCCGACTCATGGACGCGTTGTATCAGGGTATTCCGTCCGGCGTGGGGTCCGCACGCTCCGACCTCAAGCTCTCACCCAAAGAACTCGACCGCGTGCTGGCGGAGGGCGCCACGTGGGCGGTGAACCACGACTTCGGAACGCCTGGTGATCTCGACGCCATCGAGGCCAACGGCACCCTCCCGGGTGAGCCCGACCGCGTGAGCCCGCGCGCAAAGGAGCGTGGCCGCTCCCAGCTCGGCACCGTGGGGAGCGGGAATCATTTCGTCGAGGTCGGCTATGTGGCCGAAGTGTTCGATGAGACGATCGCCGCCAGACTGGGCCTTGTTCAGGAGACGGTCACCTGCTTTATCCATACGGGATCGCGCGGGCTCGGCTACCAGGTGTGCGACGACCATCTCGACACGATGGTACGCGCGGCCGCACGCTACGGCATCGACCTCCCCGACAAACAACTCTGCTGCGCTCCACTATCGAGCCCCGAGGCCAACGCCTACTTTGGCGCCATGAACGCCGCCGCGAACTACGCGTTCGCCAACCGTCAGGTGATGAGTCACTACGTGCGGAAGGCGCTCGGCACTGTGTTCGCGCGGGACATCGCCGAGCGCACCACCTTGGTGTACGACGTGGCGCACAACATCGCCAAGTTCGAGACCCACGAAGTGGAAGGCCGGCCGCGGCGCGTGTGCGTCCACCGCAAGGGCGCGACCAGAGCGTTCCCGCCGGGCCATCCGGAACTCGGCGATCGGTACCGCGACATCGGCCAACCCGTGCTCATCCCGGGTGACATGGGACGCTATTCCTTCGTCCTGGTCGGGACCGAAGGCGCGTTCAGCGAAACGTTCGGCTCGACGTGCCACGGCGCCGGCCGACGGATGAGCCGCCATCAGGCGAAAAAGGCGGCACGCCCGCGCAACGTGCCGAAGGAGCTCGAGGCCCGCGGCATCCTGATCCGGGCCGCGAGCCGTCGGACCGTGGACGAGGAGATCCCGGAGGCCTACAAGGACGTGCGCCAGGTCGTGGACGTCGTACACGGCGCGGGCATCGGCAAGAAAGTCGTGAAGCTCGTGCCCATCGGAGTCGTCAAGGGATGACTGCACTAGAGCGTATTCCCACCGTCGTGGTCGACGACCACGACGAACTCATCGCACTCGTGGCGGATCGCATTGAGGCCGTCATTCAGGATGCGGTCACCACGTCGGGGCGCTGCGTTCTGGGTCTCGCCACGGGAAGCACGCCCCTCGGGATCTACCGCGAGCTGATCCGCCGCCACGCATCCGGGTCGCTCGACTTCTCCAACGTCATCACGTTCAATCTCGACGAGTACTACCCGATGCCCGCCGAGAGCCTGCACAGCTATCGACGGTACATGTGGGAGAATCTCTTCAGTCACGTGAATATCCGGCCGGAGAACGTGCACATTCCCGATGGAATGACGGCACGTGACGGGCTTCGGGCGGCCTGTCACACCTATGAGGCGGCGATTCACGCCGCCGGTGGCATCGACCTGCAAATCCTCGGTATCGGCAAGACCGGCCACATCGGGTTCAACGAGCCCGGGTCCGCCCGCAAATCGCGAACCCGACTCGTCACGCTCGACACCGTGACCCGTCGCGATGCGGCGGCCGACTTCTTCGGGGAAGACAACGTACCGCGCGAGGCGATCACGATGGGTGTCGGGACCATCCTCGAGGCACGAGAGATCGCCCTCATTGCGACAGGCGAGCACAAGGCAGCGATCGTGCGGCGCGCCGTAGAAGGCGACGTTTCCCCAGATGTGGCGGCTACGTTCCTGCAAGACCACCCAAGCGCGACGGTCTACCTCGATGGAGCGGCAGCGGCCGACCTCACGCGTGTTGCCACGCCATGGCTGCTCGGCCCCGTGGAGTGGACTCCGGACATGAGCGAGCGCGCGGTCGTCTGGCTATCGGAACAAACCGGCAAGGCAATCCTCAAGCTCAGCGCCAAGGACTACGCCGAGAACCACCTGAGCCCGCTACTCGCCAAACATGGGTCGCCCGGAGCGATCAACGGCGAGGTGTTCAACCGATTGCGTGACAAGGTTCGGGGGCGCGCGCGCCTGCCGCGTGACCGTCGTGTTCTCGTGTTCTCCCCTCATCCTGACGACGACGTGATCTCGATGGGGGGCATGCTCGGCAAGCTCCAGGAGAACGGGAACAGTATCGTCGTCGCCTACATGACCAGCGGCAACATCGCGGTGTTCGACGACGATGTTCGGCGCTACCTCGACTTCGTCGATCGCGCCGCCGAGTCCCTGGGGGTTGCCCGTGTCGCATTCGAGGCACGGTGGAACGAGGCCGAGGTAAGCCTCAATCAGAAGCAGCGGGGTGACGTGGACATCCCCCTCGTGCAAGAGTTGAAGAAGGTGATCCGCGAGTGCGAGGCGATCTCGGCCCTCGAGGCCATGGGCATCCCGGCTGCAGCCGGACGGTTTCTGAACCTGCCCTTCTACCGCACCGGCCAGGTGCGGAAACTGCCGGTCGGTCCGGAGGACGTGCGGATCGTCGGGGAACTGCTACAGGAGGTTCAACCCGACCTCGTGTTCATCGCCGGCGATCTCTCCGATCCACACGGTACCCATCGCATGTGCAAGGAGGCCATTGAACGCGCGCTGGCCGATGGCCCCGGGCCGGCACCTGAGGTGTGGTACTATCGCGGCGCCTGGCAGGAATGGTCCGTCACGGAGGCCGATGCGCTCGTGCCGTTGTCGTACGAGGAGTTGCGCCGGAAGATCACCGCCATCTTCAAGCACGAGTCGCAGAAAGACACGGCCCCCTTTCCCGGCCCGCATGACGAGCGGGAGTTCTGGCAGCGCGTGGAGGCCCGCAACCTCGACACCGCGGCGATCGCTGACCGACTCGGCTTACCCGAGTATTACGCCATGGAGGCGTACGTCGTCCGGCGACCGGTCGAAAGCCGCTGAGGCCGACAGGGCCCGTCCCGTCGGTTTTACAACTGCGAGCCGACCGGGTGGGCGGGCGGTGATGCCGCTGGCGCGGTGAGCTTAGCGACCTCGACGGTCAGGGCTCGCAGCGTGTCGCCAAGATCGGCTTCGTTTTCGGCCGCGATCCATCGATCCAGAAAGCCATCCAAGGACGCGACACTCGAGATGGCCCAGAGCAGATAGAGATAGGGCTTGCGCCGCGCCGGATCGCTGGCGATCGCGAAGAACGCGTGCACCGGCGGATGGTCTTCGGCGAAGACGACCCCGTTGCTCGACCGCCCGACGACCAGCGCCGGCTGTTCGAGGCCCGCGACGAGGATGTGCGGGATGGCGATGCCGCGTGATACGACCGTCGTGTAATCCCTCTCGCGTTGCCACAGGAGGTTGTACACCCCTTCGTCCGTCAGGTCGGTGAAGAAGGCCAGCCGTTCCCCCAGAGCGCGGACGACATCGTCGGCGTCCACCTCCGCTGCCAGATCGATCACCTGCGCCTGCCGCAGGCGGTTCAGCGCCCGAGCGCGCGGCTCCGCCAGCTCGACCTGCGGCGCGCGCTTGAGCACCCAGATCGTCGCCCCAGGGTGCAGTGTGGCATCCCCGAAGAGTGGCCGGGTCCGTCCATCCTGTCGGAACGCGAGCGGGATAGCCTCGCCATCGACGGCAAACACCACGGGCGCTTCGTCACCCGCCATGACGTCCGGCACGACCTCCTGACTCAACTCGTAGCGATCCAAGTCGCCACGCTCCTGCAGGCGCATCAGCTCGGCGCCTTCCAGCAGGAGTCGCCGCAGGCCGAGGCGTTGGACCTCCGCCTCGGTGGCCGACTCCCTCCGCGGTGCCCCCGGCAGGTAGAACTCGGGCACGCCGAATTCTACGAGCGCGTAGCGCGCGAGTGCAACGGATCCCGGCTCGTCACCCAACAACGAGACGATCATGCGGGCGTCGTGCGCTCCGGCATCCCCGAGCGTATCACGATCCAGCACGTCGCCCAGGACGGCGCGAAATCCCCGCTCTTCCGCGTCGCGGCAGCGACTGGGATTGCGATCGACAAACGTGACCTGTTCGCCGTCGGACGACACGATCCCGGCCACTGAGAAACCCACGCTCGTGACCGGCGTGATGATCACCCCGCGTCGTCCGGTCTCCGCCGGCGCGAGCTCACCCCGTTTCCGGAGCCAGCGGACCATCCAGGTCAGCAGGACCGGCACCGACAGCGTCGTGACGAACGCCATGACGACGAGAATCGAGAACACCTCCCGCGAGATCAGCCCCATCGCCAAACCGATCTCGGCCACGATCACTTCCACTGCCCCCCGCCCGTTCATGCCGGCGCCGACCGTGAGCCCCTCCCTCCATCCCAGTCCACTTGGCAGGTAGAACAATGCCGTGCCGACGATCTTGCCGAGGGTCGCGAGCACCACGACCAGGAGCAGCAGCTCCCAGTTGGCGATGACCGCCGTCAGCGAGATGTGGAACCCGGCCGATACGAAGAACACCGGTGCCAGGAACCCGATCGAAAGATCGTGCACGACGTCGGTCACCTCGTACGACCACTTGCGCTGGAGAATCCCCTCCTGGAGGAACAAGCCCGCCACGAACGCGCCGAGGATGGCGTGCAAGCCCGCCAACTCGGCCAACTCGCCGAACAGGAGCGCCACGATCAGGACGATCGTGAAGTTGCTCGTACGTTTCCCCAGCTCCCAACTCGCCAGGCGACGCCCGATCCACGGGAAGATCCGCATGCCGGCGAAGATCGCGACCACGAAGAACACGATCGCCTTGGCCCCTGTCAGGGCCACACCCGACCATCCGCCCGCGCCCACCTCCTGCGCGGACATGGCCAGAATCGCGGCGAACGTCATCAACGCCAGCGTGTCGGCAAAGACGGCGCCCACCAACAGGACACTGGCGATACGTGTTCCTAGCAGATTCAAGTCGACCAGAATCCGGGATTTCGTCGCCAGCGACGTCACGCCCATCGCCATGCCCATGAACAGGGCCGCCGCTGTGGAGTAGTCGAGCGCCAGCATGAGCGCGACACCTGCGGCGAATGGCACCGCAAACCCGCCGATGGCAGCGAGCATACCGGCGCGTGACGCCGAGAACAGCTGTCGCGGTTGGATCTCCATCCCGATGTAGAGCATGAGGAGATACACGCCGAGGTCGGCGAGGACGTCGACCGCCTCGTTCGGCGTGAGCCAACCGAGGAGTGCCGGACCCAAGACGACACCAGCGGCAAGCTCGCCGACAATGGCCGGGAAACCCATGCGCACCGCGAGGAGGCCACTGCCCCACGCCGCCACCAGGATCAGCAACAGGTTGATCAGGTCCAGGTGCATTGACTCCCTCTGCGGTTCGTCATCTCGTGATCATGGCTCACTCGAGGAGCAACTGCCGCACGTCCTCTTGCGCCTCCAGAAGCCGCTGAATATCGGTGGCGATCTCCCGGGCCGCACCGAGCCGCGAGGTGACCCGCGTCACCTCCAGCGTGCCCGCCGACAATCGCAGTAGGTCCAGGCGCAGTGTTTCGAGGGCAGCGACCGCATCCTGCATGCGCCGCTGTGCTCCATCACGCAGCTCAGCAATCCGATGTTGCACATCGACACGCCGCTGGTCGGACGCCGAACCAGGTGCCCTAGTGGACCGCAGGGCCTGCGTGCACTCGTCCACGAGGCGACGCATCCGCTGCGCATCTTCTTCGAGGCCGGAGACCACGTTTCGCAGATCGGGCAAGGACCGTCGCACGGCAGGTGGCAACGAATCGTACAGGCTCACCACGGCCGCCCCCACCGCCAGCTCAGTGGGCCGTCCGGTGAGTGCCGTCGAGGGAAGCGCCACCCGCTTGAGACCAAGGCCAGACAGGCGGAACAGCCAATCTCCGACGCGTCCCTTCCAGCGCTGCCATCGTCGGCGGGCCTTCTTGTCGGAACGTCGGTCGGCCCGCAGCCCAGTCACCGCACCGGTGAGCGCCAAGGCTCCCGATGAGACGTACAGTGTCACGAGGGCTGCCTCGGACGGATACGCGCCGGCGAGAATCGCGCCGATCACAGCGACGGCGCCCGCGAAGCTGGCGTACGCGACGCGGCGCAGACGGCGGGCGTGCTCTCGATAGCGCTCGCCGTACAGGAACACGAGCTCTTCCTGACGCGACTCGAGATCCTGGCGCAGTGCCTCGACCACATCGTCGCGCGCATATCCCGAACGCAGCACGCCCCGGATGCGCCGCACGTATCCGATGAGCGGCAGCGACACGGCGCCGCCCAGGAGAGCCACCAGCGCCGGTAGGCGAACCGGAACCGGCAGCCTGAAGATGGCGGAGACCGCAATCGGACCGAACCACATGAGGATGAGCAGGTAGAACAGCCCCACCGACCGCTGCCCACTGCGCTTCAACTGCTCCACAAAGAGTCTGACGGGGACCGGAACCTCTCGTCGAACCGCCAGGGCGGCACCGAGCCGGTCCGCCAGGTCCAAGGCGGCATCCACGCGCTGATCACGGTCCTTGATGAGGCACCGATCCACGATGTCCCCGAGCCCGACTGGGACGCCCGGCGCCAGGGTGGCGAGCCGGGGTGGGTCGGTGTTCAAGTGATGCGCCATCATCTCCGACGGAGAGTTGGCGTGGAACGGGTAGCGGCCCGCGAACACGAGGAAACCCAACACCCCCAGTGCATAGAGATCGCTCCGGGGATCGACGGGTTCCCCACGGACCTGCTCGGGGCTCATGAACTCGGGCGTCCCAACCACCTCGGCGTCGTCATCGGTCGGGCCGACCACGGCGATGCCGAAGTCCGAGACGAGCGCCCGTCCGCTTCCGCGCTCGAGCAGAATGTTGTCCGCTTTGATATCCCGGTGCACGACACCCTGACCGTGAGCATAGACGAGTGCCCACGCCACTTCTCGAAGCACGCGGACGCCCTCCCGCACGGGAAGCGGCCCGCCGTCCGCGATGCGCTGCGCGAGCGTCTCGCCCTCGACGTACGTCATGACGAAGAACACGAGGTCGCCCGCTTCCTCGACGGCGTG
>CAYGCN010000024.1:20657-31457 GCA_964348385.1 uncultured Gemmatimonadaceae bacterium | reverse complement strand
ACGAATGAAGCTGCCATCGCTCGACGCGCTCGTTTCGGCCATGCGCACTACGCTTGCGCGATTCCCGCTGGTGCTGACCGCCGCTGTCGTCGCAACTGCTGCGGGGCTCGTCGCCACATACGACGGCGTCGACGAGGGGGTATGGGGACGCATCGTGGGCACCGCCGCGCTGGGCCTACCCCTGTTCTTTGCAACCGACCTCCTCGCGGAACGCCACCGCTGGTCAATAGGGATACGAAGCGGGCTCTGGGCCCTCGGCACCGTGGGGCTCGTCGCGTTCTACCTGCTGTGGCTCGACTGGTCCGAACACGTTGCCGTTGGTCGCTACATCCAGCTCAGCGCCGGCCTGCACTTGCTCGTCGCCGTAGCCCCGTTCATCGGCGTCCGCGAGCTCCAGGGTTTCTGGGAATACAACAAGTCCCTGTTCCTCCGATTCCTGTTGGCCGGGCTGTATTCCGGGGTGCTCTTCGCCGGGCTGGCCATCGCGCTCGCGGCTGTGGACAACCTGTTTGGGCTCGAGGTTGCCGAGGAGACGTATCTTCGCCTCTGGATCGTGATCGCCTTTCTCTTCAACACCTGGTTCTTCCTGGGAGGGGTCCCTACGGACCTGGCCGCACTGGAGCAGCGGTCGGACTACCCGATGGGACTCAAGGTGTTCGCGCAGTACGTGTTGATTCCCATCGTCGTGGTCTACCTCGTGATCCTGACCACGTACCTGGCCAAGATCATCGTGACCACGGTCTGGCCGAGCGGGTGGATCGGCTGGCTGGTGTCGAGCGTGGCTGCCGTCGGCATCTTCTCGCTCCTCCTCGTTCACCCCGTGGCCGAACGCGCGGAAAACCGGTGGATCCGCACCTACGCGCGCGCTTTCTACATCACCCTTCTGCCGTCAGTGGTCATGCTGTGGCTGGCCATCTGGCAGCGCATCGCCCAGTACGGGATCACCGAGCGACGCTACTTCCTCGCGGTGCTGTCGGTGTGGTTGGCGGGGGTCGCGCTGTACTACGCCATTCGACGCTCGCGGGATATCCGAATCATTCCCGCCTCGTTGTGCCTCGTGGCGCTGGTGACCTTCGCGGGTCCGTGGGGGGCGTACCGCATGTCGGAGTCGAGCCAGGTTCGGCGACTGGAACGTCTCCTGACCGCCAACGAGATCCTGCAGGACGGCACGATCCGACAAGCGGCGGTCGTGCCCTCTGCCGACGACCGTCGCGAGATCAGCGCGATCCTCCGCTATCTGGTCGGCACCCACGGCACCGGGGCAATCGCCGAGTGGTTTGGAGACTCGCTGGCCATCATCGACACCATCGGTGACGGTACGGCACCTTCCGCCTGGTCGGAGGCGGACGAGCGCGCCGAGTTGTTGGCGGCGCATATGGGCATGGCATACATGGAGGCGTCCGAGGCCTGGCGCCCCGGCGCGTTCTCGTATGCGGTGGACTGGGAGGGTGTGGTGATCCCGATCGCCGGCTATGACTATGCGTGGTCGGGGGAGCAACTCCAGAGAGACTCAGCGATCGTCGACAACGGCCTCGTCGTCCGCTACGACTCGGCAGCGGTGAGCCTCCGGGTGCTCGATGGTGCCGTGCCGGTGGCCGTCATAGCCCTGCGACCGGTCATCGACAGTGCAGAGGCATACCGTGCTCGACCTGGGACGGAGCCACGCATACCACCGAGTGTCATGCGCGTGGCGATCGACAACCAGCACATCCGGCTCGCCGTGTACGTCACCACGCTTCGCGGTCGAGATGCCGATGGTATTTTGGTCATGACCGCGCTCGGCGCGACACTGCTCTACTCCATGAAGTAGGGCCGGCACGGTGTCACCCAAGCCACACCGAGCGAGTCGCCGGAGCAGCTAACGTTTCGTGGTCCCCACAATCTGGCTCGCCGCACGGAGGTCGACGTATGTCCCACACGACCCGAAGCACCCGCCGGTGGAGCGTGTTGGGTGCGCTGATGATCGCGCTCGCCACTGCCGCACTTCCGCCGAGCGTGGAGGCCCAGGATCCGGTACCACGCGATACCGTCGGACAGCTCGGTGGCGAGTTTGCCGATTCTCTCGCGCTCGTCATGGAGCAAATGCAGTACATGAACCCGTTCTTTACCCAGATGATGCAGAGCATGATGACGGGCCTGCTCGAGGTGCTGAGTGAGCCGGAGAGCGCCGAGCGTCTGGCGACGTTTACCCGCAACTACTACGAGGCTCTCGTGCGGCGAGGCTTCACCGCCGAGGAGGCGCTCCGTCTCACGGCTGCCGTGGGCTTCCCCACCCTGGGTGGCGCCGGCGGCGGTTGAGAGCATGACCGCCGACCGTGTGAGCTCGTCGGGCCCTCACTGACCTTGCCCGGGCCACGTTCCGAAGCGGATCTCGACGAACGCCTGTCCCGGCCTACCGGCCGTGACGTTCAGGTCATGGGGGAGTTGCAGGGCGACATCCTCGTCGTCGGCGCGGGTGGAAAGATGGGTCCGAGTCTCGTGCGGCTCGCCTCCCGCGCCTCGCAGCAGGCGGGGTCACCGCGGCGGATCATCGCCGTTTCGCGGTTTCGCACTCCCGGGCTGGCGGCCGCACTCGCCGCGGAAGGGATCGAGACCGTGTCGTGTGACCTGCTCGAGCCCGACGCGGTTAGCGGCCTTCCCGAGGCACCGCACGTCGTCGTCATGGCCGGTCAGAAGTTCGGCACGAGCCGGGACCCCGCCGCCACGTGGGCAGTCAATGCCTTCCTCCCGGGCCTCGTGGCACTCCGCCACCACTCGTCCAACATGGTGGTGTTTTCCACGGGCAACGTGTACCCGTTGACGGCCGCTCGGGGATCGGGTTCCGTCGAGAGCGATCCGCTCGAGCCGATCGGTGAATATGCGCAGTCGGCCATGGCGCGCGAGCGAATCATGACATGGAGCTCGACACACCACGGCACGCCAACGGCGATCCTCCGGGTCAACTACGCCGTGGAGCTCCGATACGGCGTGCTGCGTGACCTGGCCGACCGCCTGTGGCGGGGGCAGCCGGTCGATCTCACCATGGGACACGTCAACGTGATCTGGCAGCGGGATGCCAATGCCATCGCCCTCGGCGCGCTGTTGCGGTGCGCCGTCCCGCCGGCCGTGTTCAACGTGACCGGTCCGACCGTCTTGTCGGTGCGCGATCTCGCTCGGCGCCTGGCCGATCGACTCGGCGTCGAGCCCCGCTTCACCGGTCGGGAAGCGTCCTCGGCCCTCCTGAGCGACGCGTCTCGGAGCGTGGAGATCTTCGGGCCGCCGACGCTGGGCCTCGACACGCTCCTCGACTGGGTCGCGGAATGGGTGAAACGCGGGGGTCGATCATTCGATGCACCCACCCACTTCGACGAACGCGGAGGTCGGTTCTGAACGTCGCCGGAATCCGTGAACGGCTGCGGCGGGGCTTGGTCATTCCCGCCCATCCGCTGGCGCTGACGCCGCAGCGCCGACTCGACGAGCGTCGCCAGCGGGCACTCACCCGTTACTACCTCACGGCGGGGGCCGGGGGGCTCGCCGTCGGCGTGCACACGACCCAGTTCGCCATCCACGATCCCGGGGTGGGCCTGTACGAGCCGGTACTCGCGCTTGCTGCCGAGACCATCAGGGAGCAGGAATCGACGAGCGGGGACCTCATCGTCAGCGTCGCCGGAATCGTCGGCGACACTCGTCAGGCAACGGCCGAGGCAGCCCTTGCCGCTGGCCTCGGCTATCACGTCGGGCTGGTGGACCTGCGGCATGCCGCCGGTGCCTCGGACGACCGGGTGCTCGACCACATCCGGGCCGTGGCGGAGATCCTCCCCGTCATGGGCTTCTATCTGCAACCGGCCGTCGGCGGGCACGATCTCTCATACTCGTTCTGGCGACGCGTGGCGGAACTGGAGCGGCTCGTGGCGATCAAGATCGCCCCGTTCGATCGCTATCGAACCCTCGATGTCGCGCGGGCCGTGGTCGACTCCGGTCGCCGCGAGGACATCGCCTTGTACACCGGCAACGACGATCACATCGTACTCGATCTCCTCACCCCCCTGCGGTTCGGGCGAGGCCCCACGGTTCACCTCGTCGGCGGTCTCCTCGGCCAGTGGGCCGTGTGGACGAAGCGGGCTACCCAATTGCTCGCCGAGTGCCGCCGAGTCGTCAGCCGGCGTCTGCCAATCCCGCCCGAACTGCTCACGCTGGGCGCACAACTCACGGAAGCCAACGGAGCGATCTTCGACGTCGCTCACGCCTACGCCGGATGCATTCCGGGAATCCACGAGGTGCTGCGTCGCCAGGGCTTGCTGGCAGGCGTGTGGATGCTGGATCCGAGCACGGGCCTTTCGCCGGGCCAGTCCGCGGACATCGACCGAGTGCTCTCAGCCTACCCCGACCTCACGGATGATGCATTCGTGGCCGAGCATCGGGATCGGTGGTTGGCGTGATCGGGTCGCGTGGCCCCATTGCAGGATCATTGCGGCAACGGCACCGGCCTCGCAGCTTTAGGCGCGGAGAGCGGGCAGGCTACGATCCTCCAGACCCTCACCGGGCGTGATCGATGCAGAAGTCGGAAATTCAAAACGGTATCGACGAGCTCAAGAGCGCGCTCGGTATCGTGGACATCCAGATCTCCAAGGGAGCCGCCTCTCCTGAGGGGGTGCGGGATTTGGGGATGGCGGTGGACAACCTTCGCACGAGCATCTGGATCATGCTCAAGGCGGAGAATCAGGACGACTACGAAGGGCTCCTCGGACGGACGCGCGTCCGCCGGGCGGTGGAAACCTGCGAGGACATCCTGTCGGACCTCTACGCGGGGTCACTTTCGGCGAGCACTCCGGGGCTGGAGGTGATGCACGCCACCCTCCTGGAGTTGTGGGAGGTATGTAAGGGGCAGGCACGATGAAGGAGCTGCTCGAAGTACGCGCCGAGCTCCGTCAGGCCCTGGAGGCCACGGAAGCGACCATCACCGAGCCCGCCCAGGCTGCCGCCATGTTGGAGGACTTCAAGGCGACGCTCGACGGGGTGCGCACGACTCTGATGGCCATTCTCACAGCCGAGAGCCCGGCGGACTATCAGGCGTTTGTGCGTCGGTTCCGACTCCGCCGGGCCGCACAGGTCTGCCAGAACGTCTTGTTCGGCGTGCTGGACGGATCGATCACTCCCCAAACTCCCGGCTTCGACCGGTTACAGTCGACTGTCGGGGAGACCCTGAAGGAGCTCGACCGCATCCGGAAGGGCAGGAAGGGCGGGGCGGCGCAGGCCTGAGACTTGCTACGGATTACCTGGGGACACATACTGCTGAGTTAACGCATTTTGGACGCGCCCTGTTCCTCGCGGGAGCCGGTCAGTATGACCGAGACTGAGGCGGCATTGCCAACCCAGCGCCACGCCGCGTTCCTCGAACGCGCCAACTGGCATGGTGCTCCCGACCGGACCCCGTTGGGCGGATTTCTCGCGATGCGGCTGGTGGATCGGTTCCAGGGCGCCCCGGCCGAGTCGGACATGGCCGGGCTCCACTACCAACTCCGCGGCACTCGCGAATTCATCGAGACCCTTGCGCCCAACCAGGAGCGTATGCTGCTGGAGGGCGTGCTCCGCGGAGCGGAGCTGACCCTTGGTGGCGATCCGTCGATCACTCTGTGGCCGGCACTTCGGACGTACGGGGAGTGGCTGGAAGGCGAGCTGCGGTTTGCCGAAGCGGAGGATGTCGTCGCCACCGGCCTCGACGTGCTGGGCGAGGCCCCGAGACTGGTGGCCGCCGAGGCGCACCTCGAACTCGCGCGCGTGCTGCGTCAGCGCGGCGAGTTCGAACGGTCCCTCAGTTCATACATGCGGGCGGGGGCCATTGCCCGCACGCTGGGCGACAGCCACGTGGAACGGCTCAGCAGGATCGGGCACGCCTACACCCTGCAAAAGACCGGCAACTTGCAAGGCTCAGAGTCCATGCTCCGGGATGTGCTGGCAGAAGCCGCCGCCGCCGGTGACCGTGACGGGGAAGCGCGAGCTTCTCACGATCTGGCGGTCTGTCTAGTCCACATGGGGCGCGCCGCGGAAGCTGCACCTCATGCGTTCCGGGCGTTTCGGGCCTACACGCGCCCCATTCAGCGCACCAGAGCGCTCAGCGACACCGGGCAGATCCTGAAGGCGCTCGGACACCTAGAGGCCGCACGCAAGGCGCTGCTCGCGGTACTCGAGCGGCGACCGCCGCTGGAAATCCGGCTGCGCGCGACGGTCGAACTGCTCGATCTGAGTGCTATGGCCGGCGACCGCGTGTCGTTCGAGCGGTGGCGGCGCGAGCTCGAGGCGCAGCATGCCCGGCTTCCGATCGACGAGCAGGCGGACCTACAGCTCAAGCTGGCGTTAGGCCTGGCTCGGTTCGGGCAGGTCTACGCGGCCCGGGAACGGCTCAGGACACTCATCCGGTTTGCCGCGGAGCAGCACCTTGGAGAATGGCTGTTCCGAGCGGAGCGGTCACTCAAGGAGCTGGAGCGCGGCAGCGGTACCGACGCAACGGCTCCGTCTCGATTGTCCGGGGCAGGAGACGACCTCCGGGCGACCGTCGCGGATCTCGATAGCTTCACCATCGAGGATCTCGCGACGGATCTCCCGGAGACGGTGGCGACCTAGGTGCCGGATCCCTGCGACCCGGTCTCCTGGGTTTGTGGACTGTCGACCTGGTCCAGATCGAGCTGCGGTTCGACCGGGTTTGCGCAGGCCACCGCGGTCAACGCAATGGCGGCCACGGCGGTGAGGGCAAGACGGCGCAGGGCTCGCGACATGAAGGCCTCCTCGATGGGGAATGTGGGAAATGGATCCAGGAATCCAAAGTCCACCCATTTTCGGCCGCTGAGTAGGCCTCATTTGGGGCACGAGGTGCTGGAATTGGGACATTCATGCACGTTCTAGCCGCGGTTCACCCCGAATTGGCGGGTCGATTACAGAAATCGGCCAGCCACCGCTTTGCGGTCATGCCGGCGGAGACGTGGTCGACCGCGGTGGCCGTCATTCGGCGGCAGCCGATCGAGATCGCCGTGGTCGATCCGGCCCTGGAGGGTGCACCCCGAGCCCAGGAGATCGAGCGACTCCACGTGCTCTTTCCCTCGCTTCCCCTGGTGCTGTACGCGCGGCTCACCCCGGACCTCCCGGCCGTGTTGCTCCAGCTCGGCCGATCCGGAGTGCGCACCGTGGTACTCGCGGGTCACGATGACCATCCGACGCAGATCCGCGACGTGCTGACCGACGAGGGGGCGCGCTCGCTCTCCCGCCGACTCCTGGACGAAGTGAGCGACCTGCTCGACGGCTTGCCCGCCGAGCTCCGCTGGGCTATCGAAACCATCGTTCGAGCCCCTGCACAGTTTCACACGGTGCAAGAGCTGGCCGACCGCGCCCGCATGGACCGGCGAACGTGCGCGCGCTGGTTTGCCAGGGTGGCGCTCCCACCGCCAAGTGTCATGCTGACGCTGCTGCGGGTGGTTTACGCTCACCGTCTGCTACAGGACCCCGGCTATACGGTGGAGGACGTCGCGGCCCGTCTCGGCTACGCCAGAGCTCGTTCCTTCACGCAGAACGTGAAGGAGGTGTTCGGGATGACGCCGGCCGAGCTGCGCATGTCCCTGTCGTCGGAAGAGGCGCTCAGCTTGGTGCGGGAGCAGTTCTTCGAGGGACACCACGAGCGGGCGCGTCGTGCGGTCGGCGAACGGGCGGGGGAGAGAGAGAGAGACGAGGTGGCGTAGATGGATTGTCACATCGACATCCAACGGCGCCCAAACCACATCCATGTGTGGGTATCCGGCGAGCGAACACTCGAGACCGGTCAGCAGGTGGTCGAGGCCGTTGCCGCCGCTTGTCATGAACACGGAGTCTCACGCGTCCTCATCGACGCCACGTCATGGGGCCAGCCGCTCAGTACGTTCGATCTCTACGAGTTGGTGTCGTTTCACTACATGCGAGCGTTTCCGGGCACCGTGAGCCGGGCGGCCATCGTCGAGGCACCGGACAATTTCGATCCCACCAGGTTTCACGAAACGGTGGCGCGCAACTGGGGCCTCGACATCCGGGAGTTCCAAGACGTGGAACCCGCGGTCCGCTGGCTCGCCGAGGAGTACCGTCGGCCGGGCATCGCGTAGCGACTTTCTCTCTCCGCCGGCGGGATCGCCCCCTTTTTGCCCGCACTCTCGGACACCCCGTCACCTGTGGTGAATCGACCATCACCGGCCGTGGAAGCCAGCCGGATGACGAAGGCAGCTGAGCTCACCGATCGACTCGGTGCCCGCGGCCTCGTCCCGATCGCTGCAGAAGTGTGGAACGCCGTTGCCCCGGAGTTCGAGGAGATCGAACGTCACGCTACCGGAATCGCCGGTGACCTCCTGATCATCCGCACCGCCTTGGGACCCGCTGCCGTCGAGCAGCCTTGCGCGACTGAGCGGGTCGTGCGACTGCTGGCGGACGACACCGAGGTGAGACGGTTCGTACAAGAGCGCATGTCGCAATACGAACGGATGTGGGACGGCTGCGGCTGCAGAGTCGACTATTACGCCTGACGAGCCCGGAAAGGAGAGCGCCTTTTCGCTGGCGTGATCGGCTGGGACAACCCATCTTAGCGCGGCCCTGCCGCCGGGCGGCTTCGTGCTGCCTCTCGTCTGTGCCCGCCTCACGCGAGGAGAGCCTGTGAGCGACGTCGAGCGCCACTCCGCAGATCCGTACTCCGCTCCCCCGGCCGATCACGCGGTGAACCGCGCCCTGATCGGCGGTCTCGTCGCGGCACTGGTCGGCGGTACCCTGTGGACTGTCATCGTGATGACGACCAAATACGAAGTCGGCTTCGTGGCCTGGGCCATCGGCGGGTTGGTCGGATTCGTGATGTCGAGGGCGACGCCCAGCCGGGGCCAGGCCCTCGGCACATTGGCAGCGCTGCTCGCTGTCGTGGGCCTCGTGGTCGGGAAGGTGCTGATTGTGACGGTCGGCACCCAACGCCAGGCGGTGCTCGAGGTCGAGAAAGACCCTGACCTGCTCGCACAGGCCGGGCTGCACGACCTGCAGCTCGCCGACGCCATCCCAAACGAGCTGCAGGAGCGGCTCGATGCGCTGGGCTTCGACGACACGATTCCGGATGCGCTGTGGAGTGACATGATGGCCGCCGGGACGGCGCACGCGACGCGCTCGGGATCGGAAGAGCAGGGCCGCATCGCCGCCCAGTATGCCGCCGCCCTGCTGGCGAACGTCGGTGTGCTGGAACGGCTTCGCTCCCAGCTGTCGCCGTGGGATCTGCTCTGGTTCGGTCTGGCTGTGAGCACTGCGTGGCGGTTCATGCGTGGCGGAGGCGCCGATCCGGTCGCCGAAGCCGACGCATGAGCGCCGGGAGCCCGAAGCCAATCACCTCGTCCAGCTGATCCAGGCTATTCGTGGGACGGAAAGGCGCGCGACGGCGCATACGTCTCATTCATCCGAAGCCCACCGAGGCGGAGGAGCGCATCGCCGTACTGCAGGCTGCCGGGTACGCCGTGGAGTACGGTGCCTTGGAGGGCATGTCCGCCTTGCGAGCCCTCGGCAAGCGGCCACCGACCGCGTTCGTGATCGACCTTTCGCGACTTCCGTCTCACGGTCGGGAGGTGGGGATGGCACTGCGGCACATCAAGGCAACACGCCATGTGCCGTTGGTGTTCGTCGGAGGCGAGCCCGCTAAGGTCCAGCGGGTACGCGATCAACTTCCCGATGCGACCTTTACCTCGTGGGCACGTGTTGCCAGCGCGCTGCGTCGCGCCATTGCGCGTCCTCCAACCGGCCTGGCGGTGCCCGCATCCATCCTCGCCGCGTACTCGGGCACGCCGCTCCCCAAGAAACTGGGGATCTCGCCCGGATGCACGGTCGTCCTCATCGGGGCACCCGAAGGGTTCGAGCGCACGCTCGGCAGCGTTCGGGAGGGCACCAGGTTCCGGCGACATGATCGCGGCGCCCGGGATCTCACGATCTGGTTCGTAGCATCCCGAGCCGCACTCGACCGCGGCATCGCTCGTCGCGTGCGCACCATCGCCGACGGCGGCCTCTGGATTGCCTGGCCCAAGCAGGCGTCGGGCAGATCCACCGACGTGACCCAGCAGGACATCCGCCGCGTTGGCCTCGATGCCGGCCTCGTGGACTACAAGATTTGCGCGATCGACGACACGTGGTCCGGCCTCAAGTTCTCCCGCCGAAAGACCTAAGCGCCCCCCGGGGCACCGAAGCAACCGACCGGAAGTGTCCTCAATAGAGGACAATCCCAGGCCAGCGCCGACCCCGTCACGTTGCTGCAATACGTTGTCTTACAACGTGTTAGCCGTACTGGGCCCGCATTTGGCATATGCCGTGCTCCTTGAAGGTCCCGAGGGTTCGAAGCGTTTCGAACTCCGACCATGAAGGCAACGCGGAGGTTGACCCATGCGAACCTGGTTTGTCGGTGCACTTCTGCTCGGCGTGTTTGCGGCATCGACCGCCGAGGCGCAGCGGGTGGAGATCGGCATCCGTCTGGGAGGCGGTGCCGTTGACGTGGCCGGGTACTACTCGACCGGCCATTACGCGACGGGCCACTACCTGCCGGCCGCACGGCGAGTCCACCCGGCTCGGGCGGTGCGGCAGGTCTGTGAGGCGGAAGGTCGTGTGCTCTACTGCTGGGATGCCACCCCGTACTGGGATGACCGTCCCATGTTCGTGCGGGTCTACGGCGTGCACCCCGCGCACCTTGAGCGCCATCACAAGCGGGCCCTGAAGGCACACCGCAAGTGGCTCAAGCACCAGCGCAAGCGTGCCAGGCAGGATTGGCATGACCGGTACGGCGAGGTCATTGTGGTCCTG
>CAYGCN010000024.1:0-20647 GCA_964348385.1 uncultured Gemmatimonadaceae bacterium | reverse complement strand
CATCTGATCTTCGCCAGCGCCATTCCCGGCTCTTCACTGCCACCGATAAACTTCAAACAGGAAATTGAGCTCTGCCTTCAGGACTTGAGAGAGTGTCTTCCTGGATTTGACCGATACGGCGAGGTCATTGTGGTCCTGGGCCGCTAGCCGGACCCGAAGGCCCAATCATGGGCCGGGGCCCCGGGGTGCCGTGGCACTCCGGGGCCTCGTCGCCTCGTGCTCCGCTCACTCGCTCCCGGCGAACTGCTGGCCGAATCTCGCGCCCGCCCGGACCACCCACTTACCTTCGCCAAGCCCCATCCGGCTCCAATCCCAGGCGCAAGCGGTCGTGACCGCAGCGCCGACTGCAACCCGCTGCACGCGAGGGCACACCAATGGCAGCCTACGTCATTGTGGACATCGAAGTGACCGACCCGAAGCAGTATGACACGTACAAACAGATGGCCGCTACGACGGTCGCCGCCCACGGCGGCCGTTACATCGTTCGTGGCGGCCAGGCGGAGCGGCTCGAAGGGAGCTGGGTCCCCCACCGCATCGTCGTCCTGGAATTCCCGTCGCTGGGCCGGGCCCGGGCCTGGTGGTCCTCGGATGACTACCGGCCGGCTCGAGCCCTACGGGATGCATCCGCAACCACCCAGATGATCCTGGTCGAGGGCATATGACGGAGCTCGCGACACTCGGCGGTGGGTGCTTCTGGTGCCTCGAAGCAGCGTTCGAACAGCTGCGCGGTGTGGAGCGCGTCCAATCGGGATACGCAGGGGGTCACGTGCCGCAGCCCTCGTACGAGCTAGTGTGCACAGGTACCACCGGGCATGCCGAAATCGTGCAGATCAGCTTCGATCCGGAGGTGATCTCGTATCGGGATCTGCTCGACGTGTTCTTCACGATCCACGATCCGACGACGCTCAACCGGCAGGGCGCGGACGTCGGGACGCAGTACCGCTCGGCCGTGTTCTATCACAGCGACGCGCAACGCCAGGTAGCCGAGGAGGTGATCGCCGAGCTCGAGCGTTCGGGTGTCTGGAATCGCGAGATCGTGACGCAGGTGAGCCCGTTGGAGACCTTCTACCCGGCCGAGCCGTATCACGATCGCTACTTCCAGCGCAACGCCGAACAGCCCTATTGCCAGGCGGTTATCGCGCCGAAGGTCGCCAAAGTCAGGGCCAAGTATTTCGAGAAGCTCAAGCGGTGAGAGCGGTGTCGCGGCCGGCTGCTTCCCTCATCCGCAGCCGGTCGTCGAGTGGTATCTTTGAGAAGAAGCCATTCGGGCGCCCTCATCCGCACTGGAGAACGCATGGCACACACCATTCGCCGAGTGGACTACTTTTACACCACTGTTCGGGACGAGCCTGGCCATGGCTACAAGCTGCTGTCGCAACTTGCTGAACTGGGCGTGAACCTCCTGGCGCTCGTGTCCGTTCCGGTCGGACCGATGCGGACACAGCTGACCATTTTCCCGGAGGACTCGGCTCGGCTACAGAAGGCCGCTGGTACGGCGGGCTTCTCCCTCGACGGCCCACACCCCGCGCTGCTCGTGCACGGTGACGACGAACTCGGGGCTCTGGTTGGCATTCACGAAAAGCTCCACCACGCCAAGGTCAACGTCTACGCGTCGAGTGGCGTCTCCGACGGAAAAGGGCGCTACGGCTACGTGATGTACGTCCGGCCCAACGAGTACGACCGAGCCGCCAAAGCACTGGGGGTGTGATCGCCGCGACGCGCGGGCGCACCGCACTCAGCGACACGACGCCCCGCATCGCGCGGCGATGAGGAGATCGAGGACCGAGGCGTAATCCCGCCACAGCGTCTGCCGCTCGGGCGGCACGGCGGTCTTGTGGGCGACGACCATGTCGAGCGCCGGTAGAACGGTGATGTACTGCCCGTACGCGCCACGAGCCGTGTACGCGCCCTCGTAGGGACCGGCGGCATCCGGTCCATCCCACACCCACCACATGTATCCGTACCCGTGTGAGCCCCGCCGGTAGGATGCCGGGTTCATCCCCTCGAGCGGGGTGACGATGCTCGTGATCGTCGCGACCCACTCACGGGGCACGAGTTGCCGGCCGTTCCACTCGCCCTCCCGCAACATGAGGTGACCGATGCGAGCCATGTCGCGAGTGGAGAACCACATGTGGTAGGCCGGATACCGTGAGCGCTCGAGGTCGCCCGACTTCCGCAGGCGATCCCGATCGAAGTCCTGCATTCCGATGGGCTCCGCAAGGTCGGTGGCGAGCGCATCGTAGATATCGCGTCCGGTAAGCCGCTCGAACACCGCTCCTGCCGCGTTGAAGTCCCAGTTGTTGTACAGGAAGTAGGATCCCGGCGACTGGGTGCCGCGTGCCGGCGCATCGGCCAGATTGTCACCGGCGTTCGACGCGGCGTGATACACGCCGGACCGTGCGGAGATGAGGTGCTCCACCGTTGCCTGCCGCTCGAGAGGGAGCAGGCCACCGTGGTCCTCGACCCCGAGTTCCTCGAGCGTGGCAAAGAGATCGATGGTCCCGTCCGCCACGGAATTGCCGAGAAGCATGGCAAGGACACTCTTACGGACCGACGCGATGTAGCTCAGCTGCTCGAGGTCCCCGCACTCGAGGAGAACCCGGCCACCCACCACGACCATGAGCCCAGTGGTACTGAGCGTTGCCACTTTGTCCCGGACCGCCTCGAGCGCCGCAGGCGAGTACCCCACGGTACGCGGGTCGGCGATACGCTCCCATGACCCGGCGGGAGAAACGGCAGCCACCACCGGCTCGACGCCGGCAGCCCGCGGTGCGTGGACGGCGGAGCTGCACGCGGCACTCGCCAGCACCACGGTCGTCAGCGTGGTGATCGAGGCCATGAACGAACGGGTGATGCGATGGTCGGTCATCGGTTCCTCTCCGGAATCTCCGCCAAGCTCAGGAGAACGGCGCCGAACCGCAAGGCTAGTCCACTCGGGACGTGCCATACATGTTTCGTCATATCCGGACGGGGGGCACGGTGGATACGGCGGAACATTGGGAGCGGGCCTACACCAAGTCATCACCAGATCGGGTGAGCTGGTATCAACCACGGCCGGCTCTGCTGCAGCAGTCGTGAACGCGCCTGTCGATCGCGTAGTGGAGATCGAGAGCGTCGGCGGGATCGGTAACCATGCGCGTGCCTGAGCCCGAGTATCGCGAGATCGACCCACGCGACAAGCGGACGTGGGTGATCGCTTTCGCCATCCTCGTAGTGGGGTTGGCGCTCCTCTGGGGACTCAACGAAGTCGTGCAAAGCCATACCGCGGAGCTTCAGTCCCTGGCCGAATCCGATCCCGATGGAGCCCGGCGCCAAGCCGCGGCTTCGCTCAGGACCGTGCTCAGCGTGATCACGTTGCTCAACGTTCTCGTCGCGGCGTTTCTCGCGTGGCAAGGTGTGCGGTCGCTGTCCTCCGGTCGATCACCGCCGCCGGGCTCTTGGATCATACGCGGCCGGCCCGTGTATTCGGGCCGTACCGCCGTACGCGTGGGGCGTGTTCTCATCGCTGCCGCACTGCTCCTCGCCGCGGCGACTGTCGTAATGTTGTGGCTGGGATGGCGCCTTACGGCGCCGTAGCAGGGCCGCAGGTCACCCCGGGTCGTGCAACACAGCGGCCACGGGCAACACGCCTCACGCGTTCGTGCTGCACCGACGAGAGGAGGGGTCGTGTCGAAGCTCACTTGGGAGAAGTACCGAGACATCGGCTTGTTGGTCGTGCGCCTGGGGTTCGGTCTCGGGTTCCTGTATTTCCACGGTTGGACCAAACTGGTTGGAGGCCCCGAGCGCTGGAGTCAGGTCGGTGGCGCAATGTCCAACTTGGGAATCGATGTCGGTCACACGTTCTTCGGCTTTCTGGCCTCGTTCTCGGAATCGATCGGGGGCATCCTCTTCGCAGCCGGGTTCCTGTTCCGGCCGGCAGCGATCCTCATCGGCTGCACCATGATCATTGCGTCGATCCAGCACATCGTCACGGGTAACGGCACGCCGGCCCACGCCGTGAAGAACACGTTCGTCGCGCTCGGATTCGTGCTGGTCGGCCCAGGCAAGTACAGCGTCGACGATTGGCTGGCGAAACGCCGTGCCCGCCGATCACAACAGACGGGCTGACGATACCCAAGGCGCACGCGGCGAGAGGCCGTCACCCCGATGTCGGTACCGCTTCCGGAGTTCTGGGCCACCTATCCAGCCGCGAGCCTCGCCGCCGTCGTGCACACGTTGAACGCAGCCCGGGCGACGGCCGACCCGACCGATCGAGCCCGGATCGACGCGAGCGCCGATGCGCTGTTTCGGGCCTCACACCACCTCGTGGCCTACGGCAGCCTCGTCCCGGGAGGCACCAATGCCCGTGAGCTGGCCGGCCTCACGGGGTCCTGGCACGAGGGCTGGGTCACCGGAGACCTCGAGCCGAGCGGATGGGGAGCGGCACTGGGTTACCCCGCGCTCCGCTGGGACCCGACCTCGGAGCACCGGGTACCCGCATGGTTGTTCGTCTCGTCGGATCTCACCGGGCATTGGCACGCGCTCGATCGCTTCGAGGGTGAGGAGTACCGGCGCATCCTGGCCCCGATCTACGCCAGCGCCGGTCTTCTCGCGGTCGGCTACCTCTACGAAATCGCCCCTCGTCCGTAGCGCTGCCCGCTCTGGCCCAAGGCCGTGCTTCGGCGCTACCGTTCGTGACGAGGTCGAGCCCGGTGTGGCTCCATCTCGGTGTGTCCTGATTGCTGGAGGCGCGCATGAACGCAGACCGATACAGTGGTGCGGCGTTGCTGTTGGGCGTCGGGCTGGCCCTTGGGGGTTGGTTCATCGGTCACGGATTCGTGAAGGCGCGCAGCTCCGATCGGTTCGTCACCGTGAAAGGGGTCTCCGAACGGGAGGTCAAGGCCGACCTCGCTTTGTGGCCGCTGCACCTCAACGTCGGGGATAACGACTTGGCTCGAGCCCAAGGCCGCATCGCCCGGAACACCGCGCAGGTCTTCGACTTCCTCACGCGAAGCGGCATCGACACGGCGAACGCCGAACTGCAGGGCTACCGCGTGGTCGATGTTCACGCACGAGCCTACGGCGGTGCCGCGGATACCCCAAATCGCTTCATCATCACCCAAACGATCATGGTACGTTCCGACGATCCCGACGGAGTTCTCGCGGCGAGCCAGCGGGTCGGGGAACTCGTCAACGCCGGTGTCGTGCTCTCATCGGGTGAGGAGTGGGGACCTGGCGGACCCACGTTCCTGTTCACTCGACTCAACGACCTCAAGCCCGAGATGATCGCCGAGGCTACGGCCAGCGCCCGAGAGGCAGCGGAGCAGTTCGCCACCGACTCCGACAGCGAAGTCGCGGGCATCCGACGGGCCAATCAGGGGGTGTTCGTGATTCTCCCGCGCGACCAGGCACCCGGTGTATCCGAGCCGAATCAACTGTTCAAGACGGTACGTGTCGTGTCGACCATCGAGTACTTCCTCAAGGATTGACCGCGTGCGCCAATGTCTCACTTCCCTGCTCTGCGTAGCCTCACTCGGCATGCCGACCCGGGGTCAGGCGCAGCAACCTGATGGCCTTGCGGTAGCCCGCGCACATCGGGAGGCTCACGGGGCCCGAGTGCTCTCCGACTTTGCCGAGCTGTTGGCCCTCCCGAACGTGGCCTCGGACTCCGTGGGGATCCGACGCAATGCCGACTACCTGGTGGGCCAGCTTCGCGAGTTGGGGATTCCCGCCGAGCTGCTCTTGATCGCGAAAGCCCCGCCGATCGTGTTTGCGGATCTGCGCGTCCCCGACGCGACGCGCACGCTCGCGCTCTACGCGCACTACGACGGTCAGCCGGCCGATCCCAGCCGGTGGCACCACGGTCCGTGGGAGCCGACCCTCTATACCCGCGCCCGGGAGCACGGTGGCGCGCCGCGAGCCCTGCCATCGACGGGCGAACCGATCGACCCGGAATGGCGGATCTACGCGCGGTCCGCCGGGGACGACAAAGCGCCGATCGCCGCACTCCTCCAGGTGTTCCGAGCGTTCCGTGACGCCGGGATCGCCCCGACCTCCAACCTCGTGCTCTTCTTCGAAGGCGAAGAGGAGGCCGGTTCCCCGCACCTCCGGCAGTATCTCGAAACCCATCGTGACCGACTGGCTGGCATCGATGCGTGGCTGTTTCTGGACGGGCCGGTACATCAGTCGGGTCGCCCGCAGATCGCCTTCGGGGCGCGCGGGGTGACCGGACTGGAAGTGACGGTGTACGGGGCCACCCGGTCGCTGCACAGCGGGCACTACGGCAATTGGGCTCCCGTTCCCGGCCAGATGCTGGCCGAGCTGCTCGCATCCATGAAGGACGAGCGCGGTAACGTGCTCATCGACGGGTTCTACGACTCGGTGGAGCCGATCGGCGACGCCGAACGGGAGGCGCTGGTGCGGTTGCCCGCGTACGACGACGCGCTGAGGCGGGAACTCGGGCTGTCGTGGACCGAAGGGGAACCGGCGACCCTCCCTGAGCGGCTGCTGTTGCCTGCACTCACCGTCCGTGGCATGGAGAGCGGAAACGTCGGAGCGCTCACGCGGAACGTGATCCCCTCGACCGCCACGGCCGCCCTTGGCGTGCGGCTGGTCAAGGGCAACGATCCGAGCGCCATGCTGGATCTCATCGAGGCGCACATCCGGCAGCAGGGGTTCCACATCGTTCGTGACGAGCCGGATCTCGCCACCAGACTGGCACATCGGAAACTCGCCAAAGTCACGCGGGAAGACGGCTATCCGGCAGCCCGCACGTCCATGGATTTGCCGGTCGCGCAGCGTCTGGTGGCGGCCGCCCGGCAGGCCACGGGCCAGGACCTTCTGCTCATCCCCGGCCTGGGCGGCTCGCTGCCGCTCTACCTGTTCACCGACTTGCTCGGCGCCGCTGCCGTCATCGTCCCCGTGGCCAATCACGACAACAACCAGCACGCGCCGGACGAGAACCTGCGCGTCGGCAACCTGTGGTACGCCATCGACCTGCTCGGTGCCGTGCTGACGATGCCGCACTGAGCTGCGGTCGCACCTGCGGAGACAATTCGGGATGACACAAGCCAAGCCAAAATGGGAAACCGTCGCGACGTTCGGTGCCGCGTTCGAAGCGGAGATGGCGGCGGGACGGCTGGAGAGCGTCGGTATTCCCTCGCGCATCGACCAGCGGGGCGCCGTCGGGCTGTTTGGGCCCGGCCACCAGGGTCGAACGGTCCGGGGGGTAGCCCTCATGGTTCCGGCCAACCGGCTGGACGACGCCAAGGTTGCACTCGACATCGAGTGAGTCATCGCGCAGTGGCCGATCCCATGCCCGTGTTGATCCGTGCGGCCGAGCACCGGCATCTGCCCGATCTCGTCCGCATCTACAATCATTACGTGTTGACCTCGCATGTGACCTTCGACGTCGAGCCGGTCACGGTCGGCGAGCGCGAGCTCTGGCTTGCCGGGTTCGGCGCCCGAGGGCGCCACCGTCTGTTCGTGGCCGAGGAGGAGGGCCGCGCCGTGGCCTACGCGTGCAGTACCCCGATCCGACCCAAACCCGCATACGCGCCCTCCGTAGAGACCACCCTGTACGTGTCGCCGGAACGAGTCGGCCGAGGCATCGGGCAGCTCCTCTACGAGCGGTTGTTGAGTACGCTCGACGAGGAGGACGTTCATCGGGCCTATGCAGGGATCGCTCTGCCCAATTTGCCGTCTGTGTCGCTCCACGAGGCTCTGGGGTACCGACACGTCGGGACTTTCTCCGAGGCAGGAAGGAAGTTCGGGCGCTACTGGAGCATCGGGTGGTGGGAGCGACGCTTTGCGTAACGAGCCGTCACGTCACCGCAATCGAGGGAAGCTGGCCATGGATGTGATCGACCTGCACGAGAAGCTCGCGAGCTTCGACGAGTGCTGGAGCCCGCGCATCGTTGGAGAGTTGAACGGACAATATGTCAAGCTCGCCAAGCTCAAAGGCACGTTCGTGTGGCACCATCATGCCTCGGAGGATGAGCTGTTTCTGGTACTCAAGGGACACCTCACCATCGAGTTTCGCGATCGAAGCGTGACCCTCGACGAAGGCGAGTGCCTGATCGTGCCGCGGGGCGTCGAGCACCGCCCCTCCGCCGAGAACGAAGTCCACGTGCTGCTGTTCGAGCCCGTCACGACCGTCAACACCGGGAACGTGCGCAACGCGCTGACCGTCGATCACCTGAAGCATGTGTGAGGTGCCGAGTCGGCCGGCACGAGACCGAACTACTCAATCAGGAGTCCCTCATCGATGTCCGCGCCTTCCGGGAGCTGCCTGGCCTGCCAGCGGGGAGACCACGCGACACCACTGATCCCGTTGCACTACCGAGGCACGTCGCTGTGGATTTGTCCGCAGCACCTGCCGGTCCTGATCCATGACCCCGCTCAGCTGGTCGGCCGCCTCCCCGGAGCGGAAGACCTCCGTCCGGCCGACCACCACGACTGACGCGGCGCCGGAGCTCCCCACCACTTCGTGACTTCGTCGAGCCGGGACGACGTGATGCGCGCCGGGACCACCCTGGTGCTGCTGGCGATCGCCGAGCTCCTCGGTATGAGCCTATGGTTTTCGGCGAGTGCCGTCTCCGACGAGTTCCGAGCGATGTGGTCGTTGAGTCAGTCGCAGGCCGGATGGCTCACCGCGGTGGTGCAGCTGGGCTTCGTCGTCGGCACCGCCACCGCCGCCGTGCTCAATCTCGCCGATCTGGTTCCGGCCCGCACGTACTTCGCGGCCGCGGCAGCGCTGGGCGCCGCGGCAAACGCCGCGCTCGTCGTGGCACCCAACTATGAACTGGCGTTGCTGTTGCGGTTTGCCACGGGCTTCTTCCTCGCCGGGGTGTATCCCCCGGGCATGAAGATGGCGGCGACGTGGTTTCGCAGGGGTCGTGGACTCGCGATCGGCACCGTGGTCGGCGCGCTGACCGTCGGCAAGGCGGCGCCGTACCTCATGCGGGCGTGGGTCCCGGGTGGCATCGCCCCCGTGGTGCTGTCGGTCTCGGCAGGAGCGCTGCTCGCCTCGCTGCTGGTGCTCACCACGTATCGCGACGGGCCGTACGCGTTTACCCGTCGGCCCTTCTCGTGGGCGCTCGTGGGCCGTGTTCTCCAGCAGCGTGAAATGCGGCTCGCCACCGGCGGATACCTCGGCCACATGTGGGAGCTCTACGCCTTCTGGACGTGGATTCCGGCGTTCCTCGCGGCAAGCGCCGCAGCCGGTGGGCAGGGAACCTCCGAGACGGTCGTGAGTCTCATCGCCTTTCTGGCGATCGCCGTCGGTGGAGCCGGATGTTTGTGGGGCGGATGGGTCGCCGATCGGATCGGCTACGACCGCCTGGTGATTCGTGCCATGGCGGTGAGCGGCGCGTGTTCGCTGCTCGCGGGTGTGGTCTTCGGGTCAACACTGTGGCTCGTCGTCCCGTTGACGCTCATCTGGGGGTTTTTCGTCATCGCCGACTCCGCACAGTTCAGTGCCCTCATCACCGAGGTCGTCCCGACCCATGCCGTCGGGACGGCGCTCACGATCCAGACGTCGCTCGGCTTCCTGCTCACGATGCTGACCATCCAGCTCGTGCCCACCATCGCCGAGGCCGGGAGTTGGCGCTGGGCGTTCGCGATCCTCACGTTCGGACCAATGATGGGAATCTGGTCGATCGCCCGTCTGGCACCGGCGCTGCGACGAGCAAGGGACGAGCGGGGTTCATCTGGCGACGACCGCGTACTCGAAATCGCCGGTAGCACGTGAGCATGCAACCACGAGCAGCGACGTGAACCCCAGGCTGCGACCACATGTGGCTGTCTTCGAGCTGAATACCAGCTTGCTGCTCGGAGTGCTCGACGGCGTGAGCCCCGCACGCGGGTGGAGTCGCCCCGCCGCCGACGCGGCCGGGATGCCCGGGATCGCCGTCCATGTCCTCGATGCGCGGAACTTCCTCGCCCAACTCCTCTCGGTCGAGGTCTCTGACCCGCTCCTCCAGAGCATCCGCGGGGCACAGCGCGTGGAGGACCTCACTGTGCTGCCGTCCCCAGCATCGGTGTCGACGCTGTGGCTATCGCTGTCGCGGCTCATCCGCCCTGTCCTGCGTGGCTTGTCGGACGCATCACTGGACGCGCCCGCGCCGCAGGCGTTCCCTGTCAGCGATCCGAGTGTCCTCGGAGCTGTGGCCTTTCTCCTGCAACACGAGGCGTACCACATCGGCCAGCTGTCCGTTCTCCGCAAGGCCGCCGGACACCCAGCGGTCCCGTACGCCTCCCGCGCTGACCTCTGGTGACCGAGGGCTGGATTGCGGCCGTGACGGGCGAGTGGGTACCGTTTCCTCGAACCCCTATCGATCGTGACCGGTGAGCGCGGCGTTGCCCGCCGAACAATGACCACCCGAAGGATCCGTGTATGCACTTGCTGAAGCTTCCCAATCGTCCTCCAGCTGGCATCGCCTCGTTGGCGCTCCTCACCCTCGCCTGCATCGGCACGCCCAGCTCGCACCAGCCGATCGCCCAGCAGGAGCTGGTTTCCCGGCTCGGTCGTCCCGATGCGCCGCTCGTGCTCGACGTCCGGAGTGTCGAGGAGTTTCGATCGGGGCACGTGGCGGGTGCGGTCAACATCCCATACCAGCAGCTGGGTGCCCGTCTCGCCGAGCTCGACGGCTCCCGCGATCGGGACATTGTCGTGTACTGCGAGAGCGGACCGCGTGCGGAGACTGCCGAAGCCCGACTCAGACAGGACGGATTCGAGCGAGTCTATCATCTCGACGGCGACATGGCTGGATGGCGACGCAGCCGCTTGCCGATGGACACCCCATAGAGTCTTCCCGCTACGCCCGGATCTACCGGATCGTCCGCAAGATCCCACGCGGGAGCGTCGCCACCTACGGACAGATCGCCCGTCTCGCCGGTTTGTCGGGCCACGCCCGCCAGGTCGGCTATGCGCTCCACGCGCTCTCCGATGGCTACGAGGTGCCGTGGCATCGGGTCGTCAACGCGCGCGGGCAAATCAGTGTGCGATCACAGCCGGGGGACGACCGGCTGCAGCGACATCTCCTCGAGTCGGAGGGCATCGTCTTCGACCGCAGCGGGCGGTTGGCGCTGGAACGATTCCAGTGGCGGCCCGGGCGCGAGTCGGGTCGCAGGGCGGCACGCTGATATCTTGTGTCGATGATCCGTCGCCCATGTGGGTTGCCGGTCGGAAGATCCCTTGACGTCCCGCTACCGGGGCAACGGTCGCTATGACCCCTCGCGACCACGATCAGCAGCCGACCGCCGAGGCGCATATCGTCTTCGAGCCGCTGCACAATGGCATCACCGTTCCCACGCGGCAGACGGACGGTGCGGCCGGCTACGACGTGCGCGCTGATCTCCAAGATCGAACCGTGACCGTGGTCGCCGCCTCGTCCGGAGAGCGGCGGGAGATGAGAATCGAGGACGGGCGCCTCATTCTGGGTCCCGGCGATGTGGCGCTCGTCCCGACGGGGTTCAAGGCACGGGTGCCTGCCGGGTTCGAGGCGCAGATCCGGATTCGGTCATCCGTGGCCTTCAGTCGAGGGTTCATCCTCCCCAACGCGCCCGGCACGATCGACGCGGATTACCCCGACGAGTGGCTGATCATGGTGAAGAACGATTCGTCCCGCTCGGGCGAGATCGTTCACGGCGAGCGGATCGCCCAGGTGATCCTCAGTCGGTTTGCGGTGTTACCATGGGAACGGGGCTCGGTGGGTCGGTCGACGGACCGAAACGGGGGCCTCGGCAGCACGGGCGCAGAGTGAGCACGCTGCGAGGAGACGGAGGAGCCGGCATGGCCAGAAAGACCCGTCACTACGAGAGCGACCTCATCCGCATCACCTACGACAGCGAACGATGCATTCACGCGGCTGAGTGCGTCCGTCGCCTTCCCAGGGTCTTCGATCCCGATCGGCGCCCGTGGATCGAGCCGGATCAGGCACTAGCGGACGACGTCGCGCAGACCGTCGAGCGCTGTCCCACGGGCGCGCTGCACTACGAGCGGCTGGATCACCCACAGGACGAACGCCCCGACGCGGAAAACAGCGTGTCGGTGTGCCCCGACGGCCCACTCTACCTTCGGGGACGCGTGCAGATCACGGATCCCGAGGGCTCGCCGATCCTGAGCGACCATCGTGTCGCGCTGTGTCGCTGTGCGCGTCCGTCATGAAGCCGCTCTGCGATGGACGGCATCTGCTCATCGCCTTCTCGGATGCCGGCCGGGTCCGCGAGACCGTCGCCTCGGCGGACGCTCCGGCCGGTGGAGCGCTCACGGTCACTCCTCAATCCAACGGCCCGGCCATCGTCCGGGGCACGTTTGACCTGGTGGACGGTCGCGGAGAACGGCGCTCCCGCTACGAGAAGGCCGCCCTCTGTCGTTGCGGCCACTCCGGGAACAAACCGTTCTGTGACGGCTCACACGCGAGAGTGGGGTTCCGTGACGACTGACGAGTTGTGCGGTGCCACCGACGCGGCGCGGCAACGCGACCTCACATACGGCAATCCGTCGTTCACGGACATCGCCCGCGAGTGGGACGCACGGTACGCCAAGGACGGTTACACCTACGGTACCGCCCCCAATACCTTTCTGACGTCGGTGGTGCACCTGCTCCCACCCGGTCGGGTGTTGAGCCTCGGCGAGGGCGAGGGACGCAACGCCACCTTCCTCGCCGCCCGCGGCTGGACCGTGCACTGTGTCGATGCCTCGACGGTGGGACTCGAGAAAGCCAGACGCCTCGCCGCCGAGCGGCAGGTCACGGTCACCACCGAAGTTGCGGATCTCCGTTCGTACGCTATGGGTCGGGACGCGTGGGATGCCATCGTGTCGATCTTCTGCCACCTGCCGTCCGACGTCCGGCGTCTGCTGCATCGGCACATCGTCGACGGCCTCCGTCCCAGCGGAGTGCTCGTGCTCGAGGCCTACACACCACGGCAGCTTGCCTATCGGACCGGCGGCCCGCCCGTGGCCGACCTTCTCGTGTCGTTGGATGAGTTGCGCTGTGACCTCGACGGGCTCGACCTGGTCATTGCCCGTGAGATCGAGCGGGATGTCCTGGAAGGACGGCTCCACGTCGGTCGGAGCGCGGTGGTCCAGTTGGTCGGGCGGAAGCCCAGTCAGGCGGGTGGCGGGTGAGAGGGCTCGGGCTGATCGCCACCGTTGCACTCCTGGCCTGCCGCGGTGGGTCCGGCGGAGAGTCCATCCGCCTCGCCTGGCGGCCGATCGATTCGATCAACGTTGAGTTGCCTCCGGGCATCCGCGTGTTCGCCGGGCACAGCAGCATCCCGCCGGTGCGCGCGTGGGCCGTGCGCATCGACGAGCCCGAGCCTGACATCGTCACGCGCGTCAGGCTCTCCGGCGACCTGCAGGACGGCCGCGAAACCCTGACCAGCTTCGCCTCCGATGGGGACGCATGCGTGGCCGTCAACGGCGGCTACTTCGCCATGGACCGGGTGCCCGCCGTCCATGCGGGGCTGCTGCTCATCGACGATCGCCTGGTGGCACCGGCCACGCGCTCCGTCGAGCGGGAGGCGCAGCGATACGATGCGACGCGCGCGGCGGTGGGCTTCACCGAGGATGGCGAGATCGAGATCACCTGGGCGACGACGAGTGGCGACTCCGTGCTCACTTGGCCGGATCCGCCACCGCACACCCCGGGGTCGCCGGCCGAGATCGACGCGACGCTCGCACGACCGTGGGCCGTGCGCGATGCGGTCGGCGCGGGTCCCATGCTGGTCGTGGGCGGTGCCGTCAGGGTGACCACCGACGAGGAGGTCTTCTTCGGCAGCGCCATCCCCAAGACCCATCCCCGCACCGCGGTGGGCCGAACCGCCGATGGACAGCTCATTCTGCTCGTGGTCGATGGTCGCCAACCGGGGAGCCGTGGGGTGGATCTGGTGGAGCTGGCGACGATCATGCGCGACCTGGGCGCGGAACGCGCGCTGAATCTCGATGGGGGAGGCTCGTCGGCCCTCGTCGTGCGCGGGCGGCTTCTCAACCGCCCGCTCGGCGACACCCTGCAGCGTGAGGTGATGTCCGCGTTGGTGACCTATTGTCAACGACCGTCGAGCAGCCTGCGGATCGCGCCATGACCGACGAGCATCCCACACGCCACATGACGCCGGACGAGTTCCGCGTGGCCGGCTACGCTGTCGTCGACTGGGTCGCGCGCTATCTCGAGACGCTCGAGCGATTCCCGGTACTGTCTCGGGTCGAGCCCGGGGCGATTCGGCGTCAGTTGCCGGACGCACCGCCGCAGGACGGGGAGCAATTGGAGGCGATCCTCGCCGACCTCGACGCGATCATCCTTCCCGGCATCACCCATTGGCAAGCGCCGCAGTTCTACGGCTACTTCCCGGCGAACGCTTCACCACCGGCGATCCTCGGCGACGTGGTATCATCCGGCCTCGGCGTGCAGGGAATGCTGTGGTCGACCAGCCCCGCGTGCACGGAACTGGAAACGCACATCCTGGACTGGCTGGTCGGCCTCCTGGGGTTGCCACCGGCCTTCGCGTCGGGCGCCGGTGGGGGCGGCGTGATCCAGGATACCGCCTCATCGGCCACGCTCTGCGCGGTCCTCGCTGCCCGAGAACGCGCGACGGGGTTCGCCGCCAACCGCACGGGCCTGGATCGTCCGTTGACGGCGTACGCCTCGTCGCAGGCGCACTCGTCCGTCGAGAAGGCCGTCGGCATCGCGGGGATCGGAAAGGACCGACTGCGCCTCATCGAAGTCGACGACCGGTTCGCGATGCGGCCCGACATGCTCGACCACGCGATCCGCGCCGACCGTGAAGCCGGGCTGACGCCGTGCTTCGTGTGCGCCACGGTCGGCTCCACCTCGGTCACCGCGATCGACCCCGTGGCCGCGGTCGGGGCGGTCTGCCGGGAGCATGGCCTCTGGCTTCACGTGGACGCCGCCCTCGCGGGCAGCGCGGCCATCTGTCCCGAATTCCGCTGGGTTCACGATGGAGTGGAATTGGCGGACAGCTACTGTTTCAACCCCCACAAGTGGCTGCTCACCAACTTCGACTGTGACTGCTTCTACGTCGCGGACCGCCAGGCACTGATCCGAACACTGACCGTCACGCCGGAGTATCTCCGCAACGTGGCCTCGGAGGCCGGCGTGGTGTTCGACTACCGCGACTGGCACGTGCCGCTGGGGCGGCGGTTCCGTGCGCTCAAGCTGTGGTTCGTGCTGCGGCACTACGGGGTCCGAGGCCTGCAACAGCACATTCGACATCACGTGCACCTGACCCGAATGGTCGCCGAGTGGGTGCGTCAGGATCCGGATTTCCATCTTGCCGCACCGGTGACGCTGAACCTCGTGTGCTTCCGCCACCGACGCGACGACACGTTCAACGAGCGTTTGCTGTGTGAGTTGAATGCATCCGGCAAGCTCTTTCTGACGCACACCAAGATCGACGGACACCTGGTCTTGCGACTGGCGATCGGCGGGACCTACACCTTGCAGCGCCATGTCGAGGCCGCCTGGGACACGATTCGCGCCGCCGCCCGGTTGCTGGCTGCCGGGCAACCATGAGCGCGGCTTCGTCGCGTTCCGAGCCGTCGCCGTGACGGCTCGGAACCCTGGCTTCATGCCGCGACTGCACCGCTGGCTCGTGCTGATCGGCCTGGTCATGATCGCCAGCCCATTCGTCCTCACGATCGTCTCGAACAGCTCACTGCGATCCAACGGCGACTGGGCCACCGGCCTGCAGCAACGTGTCGATTCCCTCCGTGAGCTGAGCGACGGGGGGACATCGCCGGACTCGGCCGTGATCTCCATGCAGTTGTCCGCCGCCGAGCGCGGGCTCGAGCGGGCACGATATCAGGTGGCTCGAGCCGAAGGCCGGCTGGAGCGGTTGTGGCGGTGGAACGGCCAGGGCCCACTGCTCCTCGTTGCCGGCGCCCTGCTCGTGCTCATGGGGTATCGCATCTTCCGGTTCCAACAGTTCGGCGACTGACTCCCATCCCGAAGACCTCGCAGAAAGGAGTCATTCCATGCAGTTCGAGCTGGATGCGGCGGTGGCCGTGCTCGGCCGTACCCCGGGGACGCTCGATGCGCTGTTGGCCGGCCTGCCATCCGAGTGGCTGACCGCGACCGAGGGTCCCGACACCTGGAGCCCTTTCGACGTGCTCGGACACTTGATCCATGGCGAGGAGACCGACTGGATCCCGCGCGCCCGCATCATCCTCGCGGAGGGCGACAGCCGGCCATTCGATCCCTTCGATCGCTTCGCACACCTGGAGAGACCCCGTGGGAAGTCGGTGGACCAGCTGATCGATGAATTCCGTCGTCTGCGGCGCCGGAATCTCGAGACACTCGTCTCGTGGAAGCTCAATCCGGCCGATCTGGACCGTCGCGGCCGGCACCCCGATCTGGGCACGGTGACGCTGGGTCAGCTCCTGGCAACCTGGACCGCGCACGACCTGTCGCACCTCGGGCAGATCGTCCGCGTCATGGCCAAGCAGTACCGCGAGGCGGTTGGGCCCTGGAGCGCCTACATGTCCGTCTATCGGGCGTGAGGTCGGTGTCCCCGGCGGGGGACAGATCCAGCCGTTGGCCGATCCGGTGTCGCACCGATAAGTCATTGATCAACAACGAGTTGTAAAGCCATCACCAGCGGGCATACCCTTTGCCTCCCTCGTTCCTGGGGACTCACTGGAGGGAGTCATGTCTCGCAGTCGCTCGATGGTGGGATTGGCGTTGGTCGCTGGGCTCGCCGGCCTGCCGGGTACGACCGCCGCGCAGCAGCTGCGCGTGCTTCCTCCCCGTCACATGCTGGGCATCAACGGCACGCTCGTCAGACCGGTCGGCGAGTTCCAGCAGTTCGTGGATTGGGGAGGCGGGCTCGGCATGTACGGCGTCATCAACCTGGCGC
Source organism: uncultured Gemmatimonadaceae bacterium (assembly GCA_964348385.1). Lineage (GTDB taxonomy): Bacteria > Gemmatimonadota > Gemmatimonadetes > Gemmatimonadales > GWC2-71-9 > JAOTVV01. The sequence goes on along the minus strand of CAYGCN010000024.1, from coordinate 3,790 downwards.
CCAATGGGCTCCTCGGGCTCCGCTTCGATGGATCGTTCGTGATCTATGGTCACGAGCGGTATTCGACGCCGCTGAGCCCCTGGGTCCCGCGGGTATGGGTGGATGTCAGCACCGACAACATGATCTTCAGCCTCGGCCTGGGCCCGCAACTCACGCTGGGCAACGGACCCCTTCGCCCATATCTGTTCGGCACGGCCGGCCTGGCGTACTTCACGACCGTGTCGTCGGTCAAGGGCGCGGATGACTGGGACGCGTTTGCGCAAAGCACCAATTTCGACGATGTCACGGTGGCCCTGACTGGAGGTGGTGGCATGCTGCTACGCCTCACACGCGGTCGTCACCCGGTGTCACTCGATCTATCGCTTCAGTCCACCTATCACGGCGAAACCGAGTACCTGCGGCGCGGCGGGATCGTGGAGAACCCCGATGGCTCGCTGACGCTGTTCCCGATCCGCAGTCAGACCAACGTGGTCTCGTTCCGCGCCGGGGTCGCTATCGGCCTCTGACGCACTGCACGTCACAACGCGCTCGCGCCCCCGTCGGCCCGTCGGTCGATGGGGGCGCCCGTCTTCTCGGACCTTGACACGCCGCTAGCAATATGATATCATATTGATACCCACTTTTCGGAGGGCCTACGATGATTCGCGAGAAGGAGCGGCAGGTGGCGTCGGGGTACATCGCCCTGACCGGTTTGCTGCTGGCGACGGCGGTGGTCGGCTACTGGTTCTACGCTGGCGTCCGCGCCGAGAGTCCGGGGCAGATCGTCGCGGCCGTCATCGTGTTCACCGTGCTCATGTTCTTGTTTGCCGGCCTCTTCATCGTGAACCCGAACGAGGCCCGAGTGCTGCAGCTCTTCGGCAAGTACGTGGGATCGGTGAAGACGCCGGGGCTGCGCTACGCGAACCCGTTCTACACGAAGCGCAAGCTTTCCCTTCGCGTGCGCAACTTCGAGACGGGCAAGCTCAAGGTGAACGACTGCAACAGCAACCCGATCGAGATCGCGTCGGTGGTCGTGTGGCGCGTGATCGACTCCGCTGAAGCGCTCTTCGAGGTCGACGACTACGAAGAGTACGTCCACGTCCAGAGCGAGTCGGCGCTCCGCGGGCTGGCGACCCGGTATCCCTACGACGCGCACGAGAGCGATGACACTGCGCTCACCAGCCACACGGCCCAGATTGCCGAGCAGCTCCAGGTGGAGATCCAGGAGCGACTCCAGAAGGCGGGGGTCGAGGTCATCGAAGCGCGCATCAGCCACCTCGCCTACGCGCCCGAGATCGCTCACGCGATGCTGCAGCGGCAACAGGCGAGCGCGATCATCGCGGCGCGCCGGAAGATCGTCGACGGTGCCGTCGGGATGGTGGAAATGGCCCTGGAACAGCTGGCCGACAAATCGATTATCGACCTCGACGAAGAACGGCGGGCGGCGATGGTGAGCAACCTGCTGGTCGTACTGTGCTCCGATCGCGGCACCCAGCCCGTCGTGAACACGGGGTCGCTGTACCAGTAGGGCGCCCGTGCCCAAACGGAAGGCGTTTCTGTTGCGGCTCGACCCCAAGACGTACGACGCCTTGGAGCGGTGGGCCAAGGACGAGCTGCGGAGCGTAAACGGGCAGATAGCCTTCCTGCTGCGCCGCGCCCTGCAGCAGGCGGGCCGATCGAAGGACAAGGCGGAGTCCTGACCGACGCACCGGGGGGCCGGTCTCGTCCCGACGAGAACCGGCCCCCACCGTCCGTGTCGGCGGCGCTCCGCCCTACGCGACCAGCTCCTCCATCTCCTTCACAGCGCGCTCGAGCACGGCACCGATGCTTCCACGCTTGGCCTCGTCGTCCCGAAGCTTCCACGCGGCGCGGTACGAGAGCGTGGCGAGCCGGCCGATGAGCCGGGTCACCTCGGGCATGGGATCGGAGAACAGCCCGTCGAGCGTCTCCTCGATGCGGTCGAAGATGTCCTCCACCGTCGACTTGTTCTCGTCGAGGAACGCCAGGCCGGCCTCGGTGATGGAGTACACCTTCTTCCCCTCCTGCTCCTCGCATCTCACGAGGCCCTCGTCCTCGAGCCACTGCAGCGTCGGGTAGACGGTGCCGGGCGACGGCTTATAGCAGCCGTGCGTCTGCTGCTCCAGCTCCTTCATGACCTCATAGCCATGCATCGGCCGCTCTCTGAGCAGCTTGAGGATCACGTACTTCATGTCGCCGGACTCGAACCACACGCGGCGACGACGGCCACCCTTCTGCCACCCGCGACCCCACCAGAACTCGGGGCCGAAGCCAAACATTCCTCCAGAGCCACGCATCAGCACCACCTCTCTGCGATATGTCTCGATATATCGTACGCCACTGCGCACGTAGTATCGTACGATATATCGTATATGTCAAGACGGCCACGCGACAACCGGCGCTGTCGTACGTCGATCCGGACATCCGCATGCTCTGCCCAGCTTCGCGCGTTGCCCTCGCGCATGTCTCGTGAACGGCGTAGGTTTCGCCGCCGAAACCACTCACAAAGGTCAGCGATCATGACGTCCCGTCTCGTCCTCATCCTCGTCACGGTGGGTGGCCTTGCGGTCGCACCATCGGGGCATGCGCAAGAGACGTTCGATTTCTACGACCGGGGACCGTACCGCCCGGCGGTGCCGCGACCCGACTCACTCCTGGGATACGAGGCCGGCGCGCGGCACACGCAGTATGCCGAGCAACAGGCCGTGCTCGACGCGATGATCGCCGCCGCTCCGAATCGGGTGCGCGTCGAGCGTATCGGCATGACGGAAGAGCGGCGACCGATGCGCATCCTGCTCATCTCGGCTCCGGAGAACCTTGCCCGGATCGACGAGGTCCGGACCGACCTGGCCCGGCTTGCCGACCCGCGGTCGACCAGCCCCCAGGCGGCAGACGCGATGGCGGCGCGTACCCCGGTGACCGTCATGCTCTCGTTCTCCATTCACGGCAACGAGCCCGGCGGCTTTGAGGCCGCGATGTGGGTCGTCTATCAGCTGCTCGCCTCGGACGAGCCGGCCACCGTCGAGATGCTGCGAAACACGCTGGTCATCGTGAATCCGGCCGCCAATCCGGACGGTCACGAGCGGTTCGCAGTGTGGTACAACTCGCTCGCGGTCGGCACCGATGAACCGTTCGCGTACGAATGGAACGAGCCCTGGGGCATCTGGGGGCGATACGGACACTACCGATTCGACATGAACCGTGATCTGATCGCGTTGGCGCAAGCTCCCACACGGGCCATGCTCGGGACCATCGTCCGCTGGCACCCGCAGGTATTCGTCGATCTTCACAGCACCACGGAACAGTACTTCTTCCCGCCACCGGCGGCTCCGGTGAACCGCAACCTCCCCGCACAGACGGTCCGCTGGCTGGAAGTGTTTGGGCAGGGCAACGCGGCTGCGTTCGACCGGTACGGATGGCAGTACTACACGCGCGACGTGTTCGACTTGTTCTACGCCGGCTACTTCGATGCCGGACCCTCGCTGCACGGCGCCACCGGCATGACGTACGAAACCGACGGCGGCAAGGCCCTCAAGCGGCGCCGTGACGATGGGACCGTCATCACGTTTCGGGAGGGCATCGCGCATCACTACGTGGCGTCATTGGCCACGGTTCAGACCGCCGCGGGTAACCGGCGGGCGCGGCTCCGCGACTACTACGAGTTCCACCGCACGGCCATCGACGAAGCGCGGGCGGGGCGGATGAAGCGGATCGCGGTCATGCCGGACACCGATCCCACCAACGTGGCGCGCTTGGCCTCGCTGCTGTTGCAGCACGGGGTCGAGGTCCACCG
>CAYGCN010000023.1:0-31571 GCA_964348385.1 uncultured Gemmatimonadaceae bacterium | reverse complement strand
GCGACGTGCTCACGGCCCTGGTGGACAATACGATCAACGTGGTGCGCGACCTCTCGGCTCGGCTCCGGCCGTCGCTTTTGGACGATCTCGGTCTGTCGGCCGCCGTCGAGTGGCTGACGGCAGACTTCCAGCGACGCGTAGGGAGCAACATCGACGTCGTTGCGCGCATCGAGGAGATCGAGGTCAATCGGGAAGGCAGCACGGCGGTGTTCCGTATTCTGCAGGAGGCGCTCACCAACGTGATTCGGCACGCGCAGGCGTCGCAAGTCACGGTCGCACTGCTGACCCGAGGTGACTCTGTGCTGCTCGAGGTGCACGATAACGGTCGAGGTATTCCCTCCGTATACCTCGACGGAACGCACTCCCTTGGCTTGGTCGGCATGCGAGAGCGTGCGGCCGCGCTCCATGGGGTACTGGACATCGAATCCACGGAGGGGCAAGGCACGACGGTGCGGGCGAGACTGCCCCTGTCGCGAGGGAAACGAACGGAGAAGACGCAGTGATTCGCCTGCTGATTGCCGACGATCATCCTATCGTCCGGGAAGGCCTGCATCGAATCGTCGCAGAACACCCCGACATGCGCGTCGTCGGGGAAGCAGCCGACGGCGACCGGCTGCTGGAGCTGCTCCGTGAGGTGACCACGGATGTCCTGTTGCTGGACATCACCATGCCCGGCCTGCCGTTTCTCGAGATGATGCAACGGCTGCGGACCACATGGCCCGAGCTCAGGATCCTCGTGGTGAGCGCCCATCCGGAAGATCAGTACGCGCTGCGGTCGTTCCGGGCCGGCGCCGCGGGATACCTTACGAAGAATCACACTCCCACCGAACTGACGGAGGCGATTCGGCGCGTCCATCAGGGGGCGCGATACGTGACAGCGACCCTCGCCGAGACCCTAGCGTTCGAGCTGGATCCGGAGTACGATCGGCCGCTGCACGATCGGTTGTCGGAGCGGGAATACCAAGTCTTGGTGAGCCTCGGCGGCGGGAAGAGCCTCAAGGAAATCGCTGCCGAGATGTCGCTGAGTCCCAAGACGGTCAGTACCTACCGGGCTCGCATCCTCAATAAGCTCGGCCTGAAGACCACGGCAGAAGTGATTCGATACGCCATCGAACAGGGCCTGACGGAGTAGCCGACGTGTAGGGCATTCCCTACACGCGTCGGACTCGACCGACCGGGTCCACTCTCCTCTTCGCACGACTCCAGCGGTGCCGTCCTTACTGCGCCCCATGACGTGGAGGCTCTATCCTCTCATGAGGAGGAAACCGTGGCGACTCAGTCTGGAATTACAGTATGGGAACAGCAATAGGTGGTCGCGTGCTGCGCGTCTTGATCGTCGATGACTCGGATGTTATCCGTCAGCGACTGGTGCACCCCGCGCTCCGCCAGGGTGGCGATGTTGGCGGAGGTCGATGGTGTGGACGTGATCGGTGAGGCCTCGGATGGCGAAACGGGATTGGTCGTGGCGCGGGAAGCCAAGCCGGATGTCGTCATCTTGGACATCCGCATGCCCGGGCTGAGCGGTATCACCGTGCTGCAGCGCCTGCAGGAGTTCGACGCGCCTCCCAAGGTCATGGTTCTGACCAACTTCCCCTACGCGGCGTACCGCGCGCGCTGTCGTGCACTCGGTGCCGCGTACTTCTTCGACAAGTCCACCGAGTTCGAGGCTGCCCTGGCCGCCCTGTTGGTGATGGCTGCCGAGTCGCGATAGGACGGCGCAGTGGAGGAGCACACGCCGTGAGCGCGGTCCAGGTGGGGACCTTGCTGGCCGCCGCGGTGCCGATGCTCGCGTTCTGGCGGCGAAGGCCAGGCAGGCCCGAACCCGCGATGCAAGAGCGACCGATAGACTGGCGTGCCGTCGTCGAGGTCGCGCTGGACCGCGACGTGGTGGCAATGCTGGACGGGTCCGGGCGCATTGTCTACGTCAGCCCGGCCATCAAGTCGGTCCTGGGGTACCCGCCTCTCGCGGTGGTCGGGCAGAGCGTGTTCGACCTCGTGCATCCGACCGATCTCCCTCGCGCCAAGGAGGCGTTCACGGCGGGTGTTGCCCGCGAGGGAGCGGCGCCCCCGAGTGAACTCCGGGTTCGACACGCCGACGGCTCGTGGCGCGAGGTGGAGGTGCTGGGCAACAATCGGCTCGCCGATCCTAATGTCGGTCATGTGGTGCTCACTGTCCGCGATATCACCGAGCGCAAGCGGGCCGCCGAGGATGTGCGCAGGGCTTGGAGTCAAACCCAACAGTACCTCGATCTCGCCGAAGTCGTCTTCGTCGGACTGGACCGGCAGGGCCGCGTCGCACTGGTGAACCGTAAGGGCCTCAGCCTGCTCGGATACGAGCGCGAGTCGGCCATTGTGGGGAAGTCCTGGTTCGAGACCGCCTTGCCGGAGGACGAGGCGCCCACGGTGCGGTCGATGTTCGAGGCGGCGATGTCGGGCGAGCAGGGGCTGCCTGAGTACTACGAAAACGCCATCGTGACGAAGAAGGGTGCCCGACGCCTCATTGCGTGGCACAATGTCGTGTTGCGGCACAGCAACGGTGTTCCCATGGGAACCCTCTCTTCGGGCGAAGACATCACCGAGCGTCGTGCGGCGGAGCGCGCGCTGCAGGAGAGCCAGGACCGATTTCGTGCCGTGTTCGAAGGGGCGGGCATCGGCATCACGATCATCGATCGGGAGAACCGGTTCGTCAGCTGCAATGAAGCCATCGAGCGATTCCTCGGCTATTCGCGGGACGAACTCTTTGCGATGACCCTTGCCGACGTGAGTCATCCTAAGGACTACGCGGAGGTTCTCGAGCTGAAGCGCCGCATGATCGAGACCGGACAGCCCGTCGGCGTGTTCGAGAACCGGTACCTCCACAAGGACGGCTCGCTGGCGTGGGGGCGACTGACGCTCTCCCTCCTGCTGGACGAGGACGGTGGGCTGCAGTTCGTCGTGGCGATGGTCGAAGACATCACCCGACGTCGGCAGTCGGAAGCGAAGATGCGCCTCTCCGACAGCATTCTCCAGTCGGTGGGGAACCTCGTCGTAGTGGCCGACGACACCGGGCAGATTCGCTACGTGAGTCCGTCGGTGCGGCGGATTCTCGGATTGGACCCGCATGAGTGCCTGGGCGAGGGGTGGTGGCAGCTGACAGTGATGGACGCCGAGGAGCGGGAGCGCGAACGGGCGCTGGTGGCGTCCAAGGCTGCCGGCCGAGAGCCACTCGACGAGGTTCCCTACGAGCGGGTGGTGGTGGACGAGCGAGGCCAGCAGCGACGACTGGAGTGGACGGACAGCCAGGGTCCGTACAGCCTGCTCATCCGTGTAGCCCACGATGTCACCGAGCGCAAGGCCGCAGAGGAAGCGCTCCGCGAGCGGGAGGATCGCTTCCGGGCGGTGGCGGAATCGGCGGTAGATTCCATCTTGGTCGCCGATGCGCAGGGGCGCATCGTGTTCTGCAACCCGGCTGCCGAGCGGAGCTTCGGTTACTCCCACGCCGAGATGAACCTGCTGCCGCTCACGACCCTCATGCCCGATCCCCACGGTGAGGTCAACGGGAGCCAACACCGCCCGCCCGACGCACCCGCCGACGTTCCCGGCAGGATTATCGAGGGTGTGGCGCGGCGCCGGGACGGATCGACCTTCCCGGTCGAAATGTCCGTCGGGTCGTGGAACGTTCAGGGACGACGGTTCTCCAGCCGGGTCATTCGCGACATCACGGGGCGCAAGAAAGCGGAGGAGGCGCTGAAACAGTCGGCCTCGAGTCTCCGCGCGCTGATCGATCATGCGCTGTACGGCATCTATCGCTCCAGTCCCGAAGGCCGGTTCCTGGCGGCCAACCCGGCGCTGGTGGAGATGCTGGGCTACGAGTCGGAGGCGGAGGTGCTGGCGCTCGACATGGCGAGAGACGTGTACGCGCGGGCGATCGACCGCGCGAAGCTCCTTCGGGAGTTCTCGGGCGCCGAGCGCATCGATGGCGTGGAAGCCACCTGGCGACGCAGGGACGGGAGCCTGTTTTCGGTGCGGCTCAGCGGGCGCCCGGTGCACGACCCGGATGACGGAGTTTTGTACTTCGAGATGGTAGCCGAAGACGTCACCGAGCGGCGGGCGCTGGAGAGCCAGCTCCGGCACGCGCAGAAGATGGAGGCGGTTGGACAACTCACCGCCGGCATCGCGCACGACTTCAACAACATCCTCACGGCCATTCTGGCCAACACGGAGCTGCTGCACGAGTCGTTGACGGTCGACCAGAGCGAACTTCGTCAAGACGTCGATGAGATCGGAAAGGCAGCCCGGCGCGCGACCGACATGATCAAGCAGCTCATGACATTCGGCCGTCGCGAGCAGCTCGATCGGTCGCCGTTGGACTTGAACCAGTTCGTGCAGCAGGTATCGACCATGCTGCGCCGACTGCTCCCCGAGAACATCGAAATCCGGCTGGAGACAGGGGATGCTGGCCTCGCACACGCGAACCCCAGCGCCATGGAGCAAATCCTGCTGAATCTCGCCACCAACGCGCGCGACGCGATGCCTGCGGGCGGGGTGCTGCGCATCGAAACGCGTCATGCCGTGCTGGACGAGCAGTACCGGACCACCCACGGCTGGGGCGTCCCCGGCGAGTACGAGTGCCTGTCAGTGAGTGATACAGGGAACGGGATGGACACGCGTACCCGTGAGCGTATCTTCGAGCCGTTCTTCACCACCAAACCGCAAGGCCAAGGTACCGGACTCGGCCTCGCCATGGTCTACGGTCTGGTGAAGCAACACGCCGGCTACATCAACGTCTACAGTGAACCAGGCCTGGGAACGACGTTCAGAATCTACGTGCCGACTTCGACCGAGGAGCAGGCACTCCCACCGGCGACGGTACTTGAGGACATGCCCACGGGTACGGAGACCATCTTGGTCGTGGAGGACGAAGCCGCGATTCGGCGGTCCGTCCAGCGAATCCTGGAACGGCAGGGGTACCGGGTGGTGACGGCGGAGAACGGTCAACAGGCGATGGAGTTCTTGCGCGACCACGGCCCGAGCCTGGATCTCGTCATTACCGATCTCGTTATGCCCAAGCTGAGTGGTACGCAGCTGTTCGACGCGGCGCACGCGCAGGGTTACGGCGTGCGGTTTCTGTTCACGAGCGGCTACGCCGATGCCGATGTCTCCAAGGTGGGCCCGGCAGGTCGGGGCACGCCGTTTCTCCGGAAGCCGTGGACCGTGGCAGAACTGCTGGGCACGGTCCGAGCCGCCATCGATCAGCCGCGCGCGGGCCTCCCGGACCAGTCCTGATTGGGACGGTCCATCGGGGCCCTACCGCAATCGACCGCTCAATCCCACCACGAGTTGCGGACCGGCAGGGAGTCAGGATCCGTCGCAAGCTGGAAGTCTGGATCCCTTCGACGACCCAGTTCCGGCCCGCAAACCCGTCCAGGGTGGCCTTGAGCAGGGTGCGGGAGGAAGGATTGACCCCGCTCTCGGCGAGGAAGACATATTCGGCGCCGGGATCCTTGAAGGTCGTCGTGTTCGCGAGCCGTTCCCGGTAACCAAGCCAGAGTTCTGCGTAGACCGGGGCCGGCCAGAACGAGTGGCCGATCTCCCCGAAGATCTCCAGATCCCATTGCCCTTCGCCCAGAGGAACGATCGTCACGTCGAGCGCTGCCCAGGCGGTTCGTGGCAATCCGCGGCTGGATTGGATGCTCATTCCCATGACATCCCGGCCAATGGCGGCGATGCCAATGCGGTTCCCCCCATTGCTATCGCCGGACGCGGGTGTCCGGCTTGAATGCCGCCCACGCAAACCAGAAATGATTGCCATGCGGGATCGGCTCCAGCTGCGTGCCGGCCAGCGGTCCGCCGACGCCCATCCCCAGCACGTTCCACGTCGTACCTGTCTGCCGATCGCGATACACGCCGTCGCCGGCGGGCTCGAACGTCAGCACCCGCTCGGCGATCCGGCGCCCGAAAACTCCGCTGGATCCCACATCCCGCCCACCCGCGATATCCGACGCATCCACAGCACTGGAGGTGCCGGGGGCCCAGAAAACGACGATCGGGCGCCCGTCGATCTCGTCGTTCATCACCCGGTGCCGTCGAAGGGCCGTGAACGGATAGGCGAGACTCGACATGGTGGTCGAAACCGCCACCAGGCGCTCCATGGCGGGCATCCGCTCGTCCACCCGCTTCTTGAAGAAGCGGGTCCATGGGGCGCCGCCGGGATCGTCATAGCCCGTGTACGGATTGCGGCCATACGGGCGGTCATGCCCGGTCTCCCGTGACAACACTCGGCCGTCTGGGTGGCTCGATTTGAAGGTGGACCAACTCACCGTCGGTGCGCTGACCGGGGTGAGTCGCCCGCCGGCCAGCTCGCCCACAATGCCTTCTCCGGTTGCCTGTTGCCACCAACTCTCGGTCTGACGGTCGTACATCACGAGATCGGAGTGGCGGAGCCGTCCGGTCGTGCCGAAATCCAGGACGCGTCCGGCGAACCGGCGGTCGAACACCAGAGCGGTGTTGCACAGCGGACAATAGGTGACGGTGACGGGCATGCCGCCCACGCGGTCGTTCACGATCTCGTGCCAGATGAGGATCTGCAGGGGGTAGGCGCGTACATCGGGGCCGACAGCAACGACGATCACCGGTTCCCGATCCCCTAGCCATCGATCGGCCTGCCGCGCGGACACGAAGGCCGGTTGGTCGATCGCCGGGATGCCATCCTTCGGGGGTCCACCGGAGACGATCTCGTCGAGCGGGACCGTGTGGCGCGTGAAGTCCGTGCGCCACGTGTCTGTCGATTGTGCGGCAACGCCGCATGGTGCGAGGTAGGTCAGCACCAGCAGGCCGACGCCGCCGAGTCGCAGGGTATGCATGAACCACGCTCCCAGTCGGTGTTGCGTTCCCGTGAAATGGGAACCCGGCGCGATCTCCAAGGGTTCCGCGCAGCGACAGCGGGGCGCCGGTGAGGTGGCTAGTCGTCCTCCGGGGTCAGACTGACGAGGATCTGCCCCGGCTTGGGCTCGACGGGCGCTCGGGCAGTGAGTACGACGACGTCTCCCGACTCCTTGATGACGAACATTGGGATGGCGTGGTCGCCGTGCTGTGTGAGGAATGCCTGGAAGTCGAACTCCTCCGTGAGGTGAGTGCGCTTGACGACCGCGCCCGACTCGAAGCGGCGGCTGATCTCTGCATGGGTCGCCGTGGGGTCGAAAAGGAATCGACCGCGCAGGTGTTCGGGAATCCCGCGCTGGCGGCGCTCGCGGGCGGAGATGTCTGGCGGGAGCTGGTACATCTGCGAGCGGTCGAACAAATCCTCGAAGTGGAGCGTGGCGAGGGCGTTGACTTCGTCGTTGGGCGTGACCGCCAGGAAACGACCCACGCCGTCGAGCTTCAACTCGAGTTCTTCCAGCGCGCCTTCCGTGAGGACGTTGGTATAGAGGGCTTCCAGACCTCCACGGCGGGCCGCTGCGACATTGGCCCAGTTGGAGTCGGCCAACACGACCTTGGTACCCTTCTCCTCGAGCGTTGTCGCTACCTCGCGAACCCACGGGGCCGCACCGATGAACAGCAGCCCCTGCGGATTGGGCGTGGCGATGCCGAGGCGTCGGGCGAGGAGGGGTGCGATGACGCCGTAGAACCCCACCGTGCCCACGATGACGAGAAATGTCACCGGCACCAGACGCGCTGCCTGCACATACCCCACGTCGACGAGCTGCAAGGCGAACACCGAGGCTACGGCAGCCGCGACGATTCCCCGGGGTGCCATCACACCCAGGAATACCCGCTCCCGCCACGACAGCTTCGATCCCCAGGTCGCCAGCGTCACGGCCGTCGGCCGTACCACGAGGATCAGCGCGCCAAGAAACAGGAGGCTTCCGGGGCTCCAGTAGTCGGGATCCTGGAGGGGGAGTCGTGCGGCGAGAATGATGAACAGTGAGGCGATGAGCAGAACCCGCAGGTTCTCCTTGAACTCGACAATGTGGCGCACACTCACGAACCGTTGACTCGCCAGCGCCGCCCCCATGACGGTCACCGCGAGCAGGCCCGATTCTTCTTGAATGGCGTTGTCGACGGCGAATACGAACACCACGAGGCCAAGCACGAGCGGGTTTTGCAGGTAGTCGGGCGCCCAATGGCGGCGGAGCACCAGCACCACGATGGCTGCACCGATCAGGCCGAAGCCGACGCCGATCACACTCGCCTTCAGCATGCCGGTCAGGGCGACGCTGATTCCGGCCTCGAAGCCACCGGCCACGAGCGCCTCGAACACCAGCACGCCGAGAATCGCGCCAATCGGATCGTTGACGATGCCTTCCCATTTGACGGCGGATCCGATTCGAGGACTGGGTCGGATGGTGCGCAGCAGGGGGATGATCACGGTTGGGCCCGTGACCACCAACACGCCGCCCAGCAGCAAGGCCAGACCGAGGTCGAGGTTCAGCAGGAGGACACCGAACGCGGTGGCGAGCGTCCAGGTCACCAGAGCACCCAGGGACACGAGATTCCGCACGACGCCACCGATCTCGCGTAGCTCCGCAATGTCGAGACTCAAGCCACCCTCGAACAGGATGATCGCCACCGCGATGGACACGACGGGAAAGACGAGCTCGCCGAAGATGGCGTCGGGATCGAGGAGTCCGGTGATCGGTCCGGCAACGAAACCGACAACGAGCAGGAGGAGAATCGCCGGGAGCCGCAGCCGCCACGACAGCCAGTGGGCAGCTGTGCCGAGGACGACGATCAATGCCAAGCCGAGGAGAACGTCCACGGTTACGCAGCCGGACTACGAGCGCACGAGCGCCGCCCCGGGGCGACGGAGCTTCCGACGGGGCTCCGGGGTTCGAGGCTGGGCGCCCGTTGACGCCTCGCCGCGAGGGAACTGGCGATGGGGTTCATTGTCAGAAGGCGGGCCCGGCACCCACGTCTCCCCCGGCCACGGCCACGATCCCGTCGCACCGTGCACAGAGCTCTCCCTCCTGATCCCGCAGCTCGGCGGTGCAGAAGACGAGGGTCTTGCCCACCCGCACGGGACGCCCGATCACCTCGAACCGGTTTCCGACGACCGGCCGGAGGAACTGTATGCCCAGTTGCGCGACGCCGGCGCGGCGCCCCACGGTCTGGAGATAGCCACCGAGGCCGATCACAAGATCGAAGACGCCCGAGATGACGGCACCGTTCACGGCGTCGGTGCCCAGACCACCGCGGTGCTCCGGTCGGATCGGATCGACGACGGCGCGCACGAATCCGGGGACGCTGAGGTCGAGCCGTGCGCCCATGTGCCGCATCCCGGGGTGCTCGTTCCATTGCGCTTCGAACGCGGCGAGCCGATCGCCGTCGAGCTTGGGGAGGATGGGCGGGGACTGATCAGGTGTGGGCAAGGGAACTCCCTCCATCGATGACGAAGATGGCCCCCGTGATCCAACTGCCGCTCGGGCCCGCGAGATACACGACCATGCTGCCGATGTCGCCAGGCGTGCCCCATCGTCCCAGCGGAATACGTCGTCGCATGGCCTCGTCGATGGCTTCCGTATCGACATCGCCTCCGGCGAATGCCTGCATGGCGCCGGGTGTGGGCACCGGGCCAGGCGCGATCGCGTTCACGGTGATGTGGTCGGTGGCCCACTCGAGGGCGAGCGTCCGGGTGAGTGCGTCGACACCGGCCTTCGCCGCCGTGGCGTGCGCCATCTGCGGCCATCCGCGATAGTGGAGCGTCATCGAGACGGAGATGATCCGGCCGCCGCCTTGGCGGGCCATGACCGGGTACACCGCCTGGGAGCAGAAGAACGTGCCGTACAGATCCGTCTCCACCACCGCCCTCCACCCGTTGGGAGAGAGCTCGGCGGACGGCGCATAGAAGTTCCCGGCGGCGTTGTTGACCAGCACATCGATGCGTCCCAACTCTTCGACGATTCGCCGCATTCCGTCGCGCACCGAGTCTGCCTCCCGTACGTTCATGGTGACGGGGACGATGCGCGTTCCATGGGTCTCGAGCTCGGCGGCCGCGGGCTCGAGATGCTCGGTCTTGCGACTGGCGATGGCCACGTCGGCGCCGGCCCGGGCGAGGCAGCCCGCGATCCCCAGTCCGATGCCGGTTCCACCGCCCGTCACGACGGCCACTCGGTTGGACAGCATGCCCGGCCGAAACACCTGTTCGTCCAGCGCGTCTGCACTCACGGTCTCTCCTCCTGTCGTCTGCGTCGTTCGCGTGCTCGCCAGATGAGAAACGCGGGGATACCTGCTGCGATGAGGACGGCGCCGAGGCCCGCGTCCGCCACGTTCGAGCGCACGGTACTCAGGACGGTATATCCGGCCGTGACGACGAAGAACACGGGTACCCAGGGGTAGCCGGGGGTGCGAAACGCGACGCCGTCGTCCCCCTCCCGGATCCTAAAATACACGACCGTCGCACCGACCAGGCCAAAGAAGATCCAATCGGCAAACACCACATAGTCGAGCAGCCGCTCGTACGTCTTGGTGGACAAGAGGACGATGGCCCACGCACCCTGAATGACGAGGGCCGTAGCGGGAACGTGATGCCGCGGATGGAGCCTGGCGGCTGCCCGCACGAACACGCCGTCGGCAGCCATGGCTTGATACATCCGTGGGGACGCCAGGACGGCGAGGTTGAGAAACCCGAACGTCGACACGACGATACCCACGGTGATCGCGGTGGAACCTGCGCGACCGGCGAGACGCTCCATCACGTCGAATGCTGGAGCGCTGCTCGCTGCCAACCCGTCGAGCCCCAGTACTCGGAGATAGACGGCGTTGGCCAACACGTACGTGATGACGACCCCCACGACACCGAGCACCAGGGCACGTGGCAGGTCACGCGTTGGGTGCCGCAACTCCTCGGCGACGAAGTTCGTGCTCTGCCACCCGCCGTACGCGAACAGCACGGGGATGAGTGCCACCCCCATGGCGCGAACCGCCGCGCCAGGACCGAGCGGAGCCCGAGGTGTGGCCGCCGACATCTCGGGTGTAACGAGCGTGAAACCAGCAACGATCAGGCCGGCGAGGGCCAGCATCTTGAGGACAGTGAGCACATTCTGCACGATCGCCCCCGGACGGATGCCGAAGAAGTTGACGCCGGAGAGGACGACGATGGCCCATATCGCGATCGGGGTGCTGGCGCCGGATGGCCAGCCGCCGAGGGCCGCCACGTACCGGGCGAACGTGAGGGCGACGGCGGCGATGCCGCCACTGTTGATGACGAGGAGCTGGGTCCACCCGTACAGGAACGCGGGCAGCGGGCCGAAGGCGTCTCGCAGGTAGACATATCCCCCGCCCGCGTAGGGCCGGCGGGCTCCCAGTTCGGCGAAGCACAGGGCGCCGGCGAGCGCGACGATCCCCCCCAGCACCCACGCTCCCAGGGCGAGCCCGGGGGTCGGGACGCGCTGCGCAACGACCGCCGGGTTGAGAAAGATGCCCGCGCCAACGATGCCGCCGATGACCAGCATCGTGGCATCGAAGACCCCCAGCCGACGAGCATAGGTGACGGGGCGCGTGCCGCTCATGGGCGCCGAGTATGGACGCCCACCGCGGTTCCCGCAAGCACGGCACGAGGTGTAGCGTCATGGAGATTCGCGAGCTAGCCTTGGGAGTGGGCCGAACCGCTGTGACCAATGAACGCTCCGCCCGTCACAACCCATGGATGACGCTACGAGCGAAGGGGAGTTCCTCGACTATGCCGGGCAGGTCGATGTCTGGAAGGTGAATACCGACACGGATCCGGAGGTCGCGGCAGCATTGGGCGTGCGAGGCATTCCCACTTTCATCGCGTTCCGCGATGGGCGGGAGCTCAACAGATTGGTCGGTGCTCAGTCCCGCTCCCGGCTCGGTTTGCTGTTCGAGCAGGCGGTCTCGGGCCGGGTGACCGTCGCTCGGGTGAGCACGCAGGACCGGCTGCTGCGCACCGCGGCCGGTGTCGCACTCGGCATCATGGCCTGGCAGACGAACACGGAGATTCTGTATGTCGTGGGCTTGTTGGCGTTGCTGAGTGGCTACTACGATCTCCTCCCCCTCTCGCGGCGCCCCTCGTCCACCTAGTTTCTTCTCGAACACGGTTCATCGGCCGCGGTCGCCCGACGGCCCGGGCCGAGACCCTGTTGCATCCCCTAGCCTCGTAGGAATGTCATGTCCATCGAGACCATCAATCCCGCCACCGGCGACACCCTGGCGACGTACGAGGAGACATCACCGGAGCAGGTCGAACACGTGCTTCGAGAGGCCGATCGCGCCTTCGTGTCGTGGAGCCAGACTGATGTCGAGCAGCGGGGACGGCTCCTGCATCGTGCCGCCGACGTGCTCCGTGCCCGCGCGAACGACTATGCCACGCTCATGGCACAGGAAATGGGGAAACCGGTCGCTCAGGGGAAGGCGGAGGTCGAGAAGTGCGCCTGGGTATGCGACTACTACGCTGACCACGGCGCCCGGTTCCTGGCCGACGAGCCGGCCGCGACGGACGCGACGCGGAGCTACGTCTCGTTCCGGCCGCTTGGTCCGGTGCTGGCCGTCATGCCCTGGAATTTCCCCTTCTGGCAGGTCTGTCGCTTTGCCGCGCCCACGCTGATGGCCGGCAACACCGGTGTGCTCAAGCATGCGTCCAACGTGACGGGCTGCGCGCTCGCGATCGAGGACATCGTCCGTGGGGCTGGCTTCCCTCCCCACGTGTTCTCGACATTGGTCATCGGAGCCGGTCGGGTGCGGGCCGTCATCGAGGCTCCCCAGATCAAGGCCGTCACGCTCACCGGCAGCGGCCCGGCGGGACGAGCTGTCGCGGAAGCAGCCGGCGCGGCGCTGAAGAAGAGCGTGCTCGAGCTCGGCGGCAGCGACCCGTATGTCGTGCTGGAAGACGCCAGGCTCGACGACACGGTCGAAACGTGCGTGGCCTCCCGGCTCATCAACAGCGGGCAGAGCTGCATCGCGGCCAAGCGGTTCATTGTGGTGGCGGCTCTCAAGGAGGAGTTCGAACGGCGCTATGTCTCGGCGATGCGCGCCAAGACCATGGGGGATCCGTTGGGCTGCGTCGACGTCGGCCCACAGGCACGACGCGATCTGCGCGACGAGCTGCATCAACAGGTGGTGCGGTCCGTCGCGCGGGGCGCGCGCGTCCTTCTCGGCGGGGTGGTACCCGAGGGCCCTGGAGCGTTCTACCCCCCGACGGTCCTCACAGACGTGACCCGCGGGATGCCGGCGTACGACGAGGAGCTTTTCGGGCCCGTGGCCGCGATCGTCGAGGCGCGCGACGAGTCGGAGGCCATTCGGCTCGCCAACGACTCCGCGTTTGGGCTCGGCGCCGCCGTCTGCACGTCGGACACGGAGCGCGGAGAGCGCATTGCCCGAGAGCGACTGCAGGCGGGCGCATGCTTCGTCAATGCGTTCGTGAAATCCGATCCGCGGCTCCCATTCGGGGGGATCAAGGAATCCGGCTACGGCAGGGAGCTCGCGGCGTTTGGCATCCGCGAGTTCGTGAATATCAAAACAGTCTACGTGAAGTAGGCCGCCGCCCTCACGGGTTGGCTGGGCGGATATCCAACTCCGAGACGAGCGCCCGGTCCGGCAGCTCGAGCGCGGCAATGACGGTGGCCGCAACGTCGTCGGGCTGGAGCTTACGGTCGGGGTGCTCCAGCCCCATCCCCGACTTCTCGAAAAACGGCGTCACCACCGAGCCGGGACAAATGGCGGTGACTCGGATTCCCTGACGCCGCACCTCGGCGAACAGTGACTTGGAGAATCCCAGGACCGCGTGCTTGGCGGCGGAGTAGGCGGCCGCGTTGGGGACCGGATTGCGACCTGCGAGGCTGGCGATGTTCACGACGTGGCCCCGCCCGCCCGCCAGCATGTCGGGCAGGAACGCCCGGGTCATGAGGAAGGTTCCGCGAACATTGACGGCGAATGTCTCGTCGAAGGCGGCCGTGCTCATTTCGACGACCGGGCCACCGTGCGCGAGGCCCGCGTTATTGACGAGGACGTCGGGCGGACCCAGGGACGCCCGCACGAACTCCGCGAAGCGGATGACCGCCGCCTCCTCAGCGACGTCACACGCCTGCCCCACTGCCGTGAATCCGGCCGTCGTGAGGTGCTCAACGGCGGCCTGCACCTTGGACTCGGTGCGGGCGCACAGTGCCAGCTTGGCACCGCGGCGGCCCAGCGCTGCGGTGACGGCTCGGCCGATGCCTTCGGTGGCTCCGGTCACCACGCAGATCGCCGACTCGAGGTTCATGACGGTAAGGTAACGAACGGTTCGGTGGCGCCGAACCGGGTCCGTCGCGACGGCCTTGCGGGGCCCGGACCACCCGCGCATGTTCCGGGTCCCCCCGACCAGGAGGTGCGACCGTGAAGGTCTATACAGGAGATAGGATCCGGAACGTCGCGGTGGTCGGCCACGGCGCGAGCGGGAAGACCAGCCTGGTCGATGCCCTCGCGTTCGTGGCCGGATCCAGCACCCGACACGGCTCGGTCACTCAGGGAACTGCCCTCACCGACCACACTCCCGACGAAATCGAACGACAATACTCCATCAGCCTTGCGCTGGCCCACGCCGAGTGGGACGGCGTCAAGATCAATCTGATCGACACCCCCGGCTACTTGGATTTCATCGGTGACGCGCTGGCCGGCATGTCGGCCGCCGACGCGGCCCTGATCGTGGTGGGCGCCACGTCCGGCGTCGAGGTGGGGACCGAGAAGGCGTGGGAGTTCGCGAGCGAGCGCGGGCTGCCCCGGCTGTTTTTCCTGTCGCTCTTGGACAAGGAGAACGCGGATTTCGAGAAGGTGTACCGGGACATCAAGGACCATCTCACACCCAAGGTGGTCCCCATCGAGATCCCGGTCGGCGAGGGCCCCGACTTTCACGGGATCATCAATCTGTTCTCCAGGAAATGCCATTTGTACAAGAAGGGCACCAAGACCGGTGAGTACGACGAGGTCGACATTCCGCCCGAGTACCAGGAACGTTTCGACCGCTATTCGCAGGATCTGATGGAGACGATCGCCACCACGAACGACGATCTCTTGGAGCGGTATCTGGGAGGTGAGGAGATCACGCGGGACGAAGCAATCCAGGCGATCAAACAGGGGGTCGCGAGTGGGGAGGTCTGTCCACTCCTCTGCGGTTCGGCCACGCTCACCTATGGGGTCAGGGCGTTGCTGGCGAAGCTCACCGAGCTGGTGCCCGCGCCCACCGAGCGACCACCGGTCGTCGCCGAGCGCTGGGGAGACCCCACGCCGGTGGAGCTCGCGCCGAGCGATGATTCGCCGTTCGTGGCACAGGTCTTCAAGACGGTTTCCGAGCCGCATGTCGGCGACGTGTCGTTCTTTCGGATTCACGCTGGGAGCGTGAAGAACGGGGCCGACGTCTTCAACGCACCGCGCAGCGTGTCGGAGAAGCTGAACCACCTGTCGATCGCGCAGGGGCGCGACCGGACCGAAGTGCCGATGCTCCACGTCGGGGATATCGGGGTCGTGGCAAAGCTCAAGGACACCCATACCAACGATACCCTGTCGACCGAAGCGTCCCCGGTAGTGTTGCAGAAGATCCCGTTCCCGGAACCCTTGACCGTTCTGTCGATCAAGGTCAAGCAGCGCGGCGAGGAGGACAAGCTCTCGACCGGTCTCCACAAGCTCCATGAGGAAGACCCCACGTTCCAGCACCGATATGACGCCGAGCTGCGGCAGACGCTGATCGGCGGGCGCGGGGAGCGACACCTCGAGATCATCGTCGGGCGCCTCGAGCGGAAATTCGGTGTCCATGCCGCGCTTGGCCAACCCCGGATCGCCTATCGTGAGACGTTCAAGGGAAAGGCGGAGGGCCAGGGTCGCCACAAGAAGCAGACAGGGGGACGCGGTCAGTTCGGGGACTGCTGGATTCGCATCGCGCCGCTGGCCCGTGGATCCGGCTACGAGTTCGATGACAAGATCAAGGGCGGTGTCATTCCCTCGAAGTACGTTCCCGCCGTCGACAAGGGCATTCAGGAAGCCGCCGCCCGAGGTGTGACATCTGGATACCCGATGGTCGATTTCAAGGTGGAGTGCTACGACGGGTCCTACCACGACGTCGACAGCAACGAGCAGTCGTTCAAGATGGCGGGCATCATGGCGTTCCGAAACGTCGCCCCGAACGCGAAGCCGGTGCTGCTCGAGCCGGTCCTCGACGTTCAGGTATGGACGCCGGAGGAGAACCTCGGCGAGGTCATGGGAGATCTGTCATCCCGTCGAGGCCAGATTTTGGGCAGCGAGCGGGATGGACGCCTGACCAAGGTGCGTGCGTACGTGCCCGAGGCGGAGATGTACCGGTACGCCACGCAGCTGCACTCGATGACGCACGGACGGGGCGGGTTCCAGTGGTCGTTGTCGAGCTATCAGGAAGTGCCACCGGACGTGGCCGAAAAGGTGCGCGAGCAGCGGAAGAAGGAACTGGAAGAAGAGAACGGCCGCTAGGACCACGCACCTGGGGCGGTCGGGGGCCGCCGCCCTAGGTGCGCTTCTTCTTCGCCCCCCTAGGATTGCCGTTGCGGGCGCTCTGCCGTGTCCGCCCCGGCGACGGCTCGTCGGCAAACAGCGACATGATCTCGTACTCCGGCTCGGCGCCGCCGGCGGCGACCAGCACCTCCGATCGCGCCTGCGGGTACACGTAGCGTTCGCCACGGTAGTTACGGAGCACGACCTCCTCCTCCGAGAGCGATTCGACGTATTCCGGCAACAGGGGGATCTTGCCCCCTCCTCCCGGAGCATCGATCACGAAGTGGGGCACGGCGAGCCCGCTCGTCCAACCGCGCAGGCCCTTCACGATCTCGAGGCCCTTCTCGACCGTGGCCTTGAAATGCTCCACACCGGCCACGTTGTCGCACATGAAGATGTAGTACGGACGCACGCGGGCGATCAGGAGCCGCTGCATCAGTTCCTTCATGACATCGACGTCGTCGTTCACGCCGCTGAGGAGCACGGTCTGGCACCCCAGCGGAACGCCCGCATCCGCGAGCATCCCCAGCCCCTTCACAGCGGCGGGTGTCAGCTCCGCCGGATGGTTGAAGTGCGTATTGATGTACAGAGGGTGGTGCTTCTTCAATACCGCGCACAGCTCCGGGGTGATCCGCTCCGGGAGGTGGCAGGGGATCCGGCTCCCGATCCGGATGACCTCGATGTGCATGATCTTGCGCAGCCGGCCGAGGATGGCGTCGAGCCGGCGATCCGACAGGAGCAGCGGATCGCCTCCCGACAGGATCACGTCGCGGATCTCCGTGTGCTCCTGGAGGTACCGGAAGCCGGACTCGAGCTGGGCCATCGAGATCTTCTCGGGGTCGCCAACCTTGCGGCGTCGGGTGCAGAACCGGCAGTACGACGCGCACACCGGGCTGACGAGGAACAACGCCCGATCCGGGTACCGATGCGTGATGTTCGGCACCGGGCTGTCGCCTTCCTCGTTGAGGCTGTCGAGCACGCCGTCCACGACATCCAGCTCCTGCAGGTCCGGCACGTACTGCCGCCAGATAGGGTCGTTGGGTTCCTGGATCAGGTCCACCATGGCAGGCGAGATCCGGAACTCGAAATTGTCCACCGCCTGCTGCAGGCGCCCAAGGTCCGGGAAATGCTCCGGCCCAAACCGTTCGACGAGCTGCTGGAGTGTGCGGACACCGCGCTCGTGGAGGAGTTTCTGCCACTCAGCCATTGTGCGCTATCTCTCTTGCGGGAGGATCGAGACGCTTGGTGAAGACGATCAAATCGTCCTGTGGCCCGTAGTACTGCGGGATGCGTGCAGCCCGGGTGTACCCGATCGATTCGTAGAACGCCCGGGTCGGCCCGTAATCGTCGCGGGACGACGTCTCCACCACTACCAGCTGTCCCCTCCGCATCCGGATGTTCCGTTCGGCTTGGTGCATGAGCGTGCGGCCGACCCCATGACGATGGGCTACGGGATCCACGACGATCCAGTACAGGTCCCACGTGGCCACCGTGCAGGGTGTGGGTCCGTACACGGTGAAGCCCACGAGCGCGTCATCGTCGAATGCACCGATCCCGTGGTAGTCCGCCCCGGGATGAGCGACGTGATCGTCGAACACCTCGAGCGCAATGGCTACCTCGTCGTCGCGAAAGAGCCCCGTGGCCTCGACCATCGCGCAGATGGCTTGCCGGTGGTCGGCCCGGAGCGGGCCCAGCGTGACCGTGGTCTCCGCAGTGCTCATGCGAGCGATACCTCGCGACGCGGCAAGATCGGGGCGGTCTGGCGCCGTCGCTGGTCATGGGTCGCGGCCTCGAGGATCCGAAGGACGAGTTGGCCGTAAGTCCAACCGTGCGCCCGGGCCATGTTCGCCAACCCCGCGTCGGTCGAGAGATCCGGATTGGGGTTGACCTCCAGGACCCATGGGTTCCCCTCCGCGTCGATTCGGAGATCCACCCGCCCGTAGCCCCGGCCTTCGACAGCTTGCCACGCCGTCGTTGCGACCCGCACGATCCGGTCGGTCAGATCGGCATCCACCTTCGCGGGACAAACCGGTTGCGTCCCGGCGTATTCCGGGCTTGCCTCGTGCCACTTCGCCGCGAACGAGACGATCGGCCAGGCACCAGCCGGCAGGTCGCTGAAGTCGATCTCCGAAAGCGGGAGGGTCAGATCACCGACAAATCCCACGGCGACCTCCCGGCCGGCGATGTACTGCTGCACGATGGCAGCCCCGTGGCGCTCTCGCACCAGAGCCACGCGATCGCGAAGGGCTGCCGCGCTCGTCACCACCGATCCCTGCTCGATGCCGATGCTGGCGTCTTCGGCGGAGGGCTTCACGATGGCGGGAAGCGGGAAGTCGTCGGGGACGGCCACTGTGCCCTCGGGCACATGCCAGCGCGGCACCGGCACTCCGCGAGACGCGAGGAACGCGTTCAGGAAGGGCTTGCGGTGACATGCCGCGATCGTCCAGGCCGTGCATCCCGTAAACGGGATTCCGGCCAGCTCCATGAGGTATGCCACGTTCACTTCCAGGCGACTGACCCCGCCGACCCCCTCGCACAGGTTGAACACGAGGTCCGCGTCTCGAACGGCACCAAACCAGGCGAGGTCCGGCTGCACGGAAACCCGCCTCACCTCATGACCCGCTGTCTGCAGCACACGGTTCACCGTCGCGACGGATGCGAGAACCGCCCGGATGTCTTCCGGGCTCCAGCTCTCGGCTCCGCCGTCGTAGATCGCCGCGATTCTCAGTGCGTGACTCCTGAAATGGGTGCTGATGCGAGTTCCCGGCCGGTGACGCGGCGCCAGGCGATCCGGACGGCCGACTGGATCAACTCGTCGTACGTCATGCCCGCGGTCCACGCGGCGCGTGGGAAGCAGCTGTTCGCCGCGGGGTCCGGAATGATCCCGGGCAGGGGATTGACCTCCAGCACGTGCGGGGCGCCGTCGGCATCCAGCCGGATATCGACGCGCGCCCAGTCGCGGCAGCCCAACGCGTGGTAGGCCGCGATGGCTGTGCCACGGATACCGTGGGCCACGACCTCGTCCACGGCCGCCGGGCACTCGAGCACGTCGAGAGGCGTGTCCGGCACGTCCCACTTCCACTTGGCCTCGTATCCCATGATGGGGAGCGCGCCAGCCGGCAACCCGTCGAAGCGGTAGCGAATAAGGGGGAGTGCCCGCGTATCCGGCCCGTTGCCCATGACGGCAACGGTGAACTCGTCGCCGGCAAGGAACGCCTCGACGAGCACCGGTTGGCGGTAGATCCCCAGCAGATGGCGAGCGCGCTCGATAGCCTCGGCCGGGGTCCGCGCGTAATTGGCTTCCGCTATTCCTTTAGAGGAGCCCTCCCAGGCGGGCTTGAGGAACGCCGGGTAGGGGTGCCCGTTCCGCAGCACCGACAGGTCGCTCGCGGAGTCGATCCACGTGAACGGCGCCGTCGGCACCCCGCGCTGCCGGAAGACCTCCTTGGCCCGCACCTTGTGGAGCGCGATGGCGAGCGTGAGCGGATCGCTCCCCAGGTAGGGAATGCCGTAGAACTCCGCGATCGCCGGGACGTGTGCCTCCCGGTTCGGCCCGCTCCGACCCTCGGCCATGTTGAACACGAAGTCCACCCGCGCGTCCCGGAGCTGACAGGGGAAGTCACCCACCGCCTCGAGCGGCACCACCTCGCCGAACACCTGAAGCGCGTCGCGAACGGCCGCGATCGTCTCGGCGTCATCCCACTCGACGTACTCGTCGGTGAGGGGTTCGAAGGTGGTCCGCCGGTCGTCGCCGTGATCCACGACGACGTCGTCCGGTCGTTGGTTGAACGCGAGTGCGATGCGCATCGAACTCCACGATGGAGCAATTGTTGCGCAACACGATAAAGAATGAGGAACGGATATGCAATAGGTTTTCCGACCACTTTTTCCAACGGATGCCCCCACGGAGGTCGCCGGGAACCTCCGCGACACCTCGGATCAGGACCGGTCGGGGTCGTTTTCGGAGACCGATGCCTTCGTGGCGGGAGTGCGTCGACGGTATTCGCGGAAGGAGTAGGGCACTGCGTGCCGTTCGTCGGTGGGGAAGCGGCGATCGTTGACCAGGAGCCAGTCACCGGAGGGGATGTCGGGGAAGAACGCGTCTCCGTCGTAGGTCGCGTGGACCACGGTGAGGTAGATCCGGGAGGCGTGCGGCAGGGCGAGACGGTAGATCTGCCCGCCTCCCGCCACGAAGATCTCACCCTCGATCCCAGCGAGTGCCAACGCCTCCTCCAGACTGTGGACGACCTCGACGCCGTCGGCGCGGTATGCGGGATTGGAGGTGATCACGATGTTGCGCCGCTGCGGCAACGGCCGGGCGAGGGTCTCGAACGTCTTTCGACCCATGATCACCGGATGACCGATGGTCAGATCCTTGAACCGGCGCATGTCGTCGGGCAGGTGCCAGGGGAGCCGACCCCCGACCCCGATCACCCGGTTCTCCGCCATGGCGGCAATGAGTGAAACCGTCACACCGCGACGGGCGCCGCGATCCGCGGATGCGGCTCGTAGCCTTCGAGCGTGAAGTCCTCGTACGAGAAATCGAACACCGAGCGAACGGCCGGGTTGAGCCTTATGGTGGGCAGCGCTCGGGGTGACCGGCTCAGCTGGAGCCGGGCTTGCTGCATGTGGTTGGTGTAGAGGTGGGCATCCCCGAACGTGAGAATGAACTCGCCCGGCTCGAGTTCCGTGCTCTGGGCCACCATGAGAGTGAGCAGCGCGTAGGACGCGATATTGAAGGGGACGCCCAGAAACACGTCAGCGCTGCGCTGATAGAGCTGGCACGAGAGCCGCCCGCCGGCCACGTAGAACTGAAACAGGATGTGACAGGGGGGCAGCGCCATCTTGGGCAGGTCGGCGGGGTTCCACGCGCTGACGACATGCCGGCGCGAATCGGGGTCGCGGCGGATCTGCTCGATCACGGAAGCCAGTTGGTCGATCGTGGTCCCGTCGGGAGCCGGCCACGAGCGCCATTGGGCGCCGTAGATGGGACCGAGGTCGCCGCGCTCGTCCGCCCACTCGTCCCAAATGCTGACCCCGTGCTGCCGCAGGTACCCGACGTTGGTGTCGCCCCGGATGAACCAGAGCAGTTCGTGCACGATCGACTTGAGGTGGACCTTCTTGGTCGTCACAAGGGGAAATCCCTGACCGAGGTCGAAGCGCAGCTGATGACCGAAGATGCTCAGGGTCCCGGTACCCGTTCGGTCGGCCTTGGGGTGGCCGTGATCGAGGATGCGCTGGAGGAGTTGGAGGTACTGTTTCATGGGCTCTCGAGTGGAACGGCGTAGATGTGTCCCGACCCCACCGACGTTCCTCGAATTATCGCGGTTTCGACCCGTCAGGCAACTCCAGGCGTGACCGCCCCCACGAGGCGCTTCGTTCCAGCTCACGAAGCGCGGACGCGATCGCGTCGGGGATCGGAGCCGCACCCGGACCGACCTTCAGCCGATCGATGGGATCGTCTGTGCCGCCGAGTATCACCTTGGGGTTGAGCACACCGCGGGGGTCGAACGCGCCCTTGACCAGACGGAACAGGTCCAATACCTGATCGCCGTAGAGGCGAGCCACGGCTGCGGCGCGCAGACGACCGTCCCCGTGCTCTCCACTGGGTGTCCCCCCGAGGTCCAGCACGAGGTCTGTCACCCGCTCGAGCAGCATTCGGAGGCGCGATGCCAATGAGGTGTCCGTCGCGTCGACCAACGCGTTCACGTGCACGTGTCCGTCGCCGGCATGCCCGAAGGCTACCACGTCGATTCCCAGGTCGGTCGCGATGCGTCGTACACCGGACAGGTATCGGCCCAGGTGCTCGACCGGCACGCACCCGTCTTCGACGATCTGGAGGGAGCGGGTCGCCTCGGGGAGTCGGGCCAGCGCGGGACTCGCCGCATGACGCAGGCGCCACAGCCGGTCGTGCTCGTCGTCCGTCAGGGCTCGTCTGACGAGTGTCCCGGGTCCCGCGAGCGCGGCTGCACGGTCCAGACTCGCCTGCACGTCGGCGAGCGAGTGCGCCTCGAAATCGACGAGGAGCACGGCGGCCATCCGGCGAAGGTCGTCGAACTCCCGATGGGTGGCAAAGGCAAGGAACGTGGTGTCGAGCAGCTCGAGGGCGGCCGGTTCGAGAGGAAGCAGCCCCGCGACGAGATCTCCCAATGGGCGGATCCGGTCGAGGCCAATCAGCAGACCGCCGACGGCTCCCGGTACCGGCGCGAGCCGGAACTCGACCTGGGTAATGATCGCGAGCGTTCCTTCCGATCCGATCAGGAGATCGAGCAGGTCGCCCGAGTCCAGATAGGCATTCAACGCATAGCCCGCGGAGTTCTTCCGCGTGCGGGGAAAACGACGGGCGATGGTGTCTGCGGCCCGGGCGACGTGGGGACGGAGCCGATCGTCGATGCGGGTAGCGGCCAGCGCCGTGTCCGGACCGGTCCGGCCTTCGCGATCCCTCCGGCCGAGGGTCAACAGCTCTCCCGTTCCGGCGACGACCTCCAGGCCGGCCACCCATGGCCGGATCGCACCGTACCGCACGGATCGGGCACCGGCGGCATTGGTCGCAACCATGCCACCCACCGTGCAGAAGTCACCACTCGACGGATCGGGTGGGAGCCGAAGCCCCCGCCCGCGGGCCATCCGGTCGAGCGTCCGGAACGTGACGGCCGCACCCGCCGTCGCCGAGGCGTCGCCGACGATCAAGGGGGTCGTCAGCCGAGCGAGGTCGACGACGATTCCCTCGCCCACGTTGTGACCCGGGATGCCGCTGCCGGCACCGCGGGGAATCAGCGACCACCCGTTGCGGTTGGCGGCGTCCACGAGACGCACCACATCCTCGCGGTCTGCGGGAAAAGCGACGGCCGCGGGCACGATGCGGTACGGCCCCGCTCCCTCGCTGTACGCCGCGCGGGTCGGAAGATCGGTGCGGAACGCTCCGCCGAACCGCGATGGGGCAACCAACGTGGACGGCATGGCTCTGAAGCGCGTTGGCGATCTAACTCGCCGGCACTGCCGGGGTCGGCACCCGATGCCAGGCGGGTCCCGCGAGCCGATGGAAGTACCAGCGCACCGCGACATTGCTCGGGGCCACGATCCGCGACATCGCGATGGTGTGCAGCACCTCGGGACGCGTGATCTTCACCTTGTGATCCGGGTCGAGGAGCCGGTCGTCCCGCTCGGCCAGCCGAAGGGTCTGCACCGCGAAATACAGCGACGTGAGGCAGAACAGGCGGACGCCGTACTGCCGGCGAGAAAGCGATGTCGAGTACTCGAGGGCATCCAGCAGGTGCGACTTGGCCTTGGCGATCAGGAGGTGCATCACCTGGGTTGCCGCCGAGAGGTGGCGTCCGTCATGTAGCTCGTCGGGGGTGATTCCCGCCAACTGGCACAGCTCCCGGGGGACGAAGCTCCAGCCACGGCGGCGGTCGTCGGTGACATCTTTGATGATGTTGGTCAACTGCAATCCCAACCCGAAGCTCGTCGCGTGCGCCTTGAGCCGGTCGTACCGTGCGCGGCTCCGGCTCCCAGCGTGTAAATGGAACAGTTCGGTGAGCAGGTGCCCAACGGTCCCGGCCACGATGTAGCAGTACCGATCCAGTTCCGCGACCGTCCCGAGGGCCTCCAGATGTGATGTTCCGGATTGCCCTTTGCGCTGAGCGAACTCGGCCATCCCACGACTCATGTCCTGCACCCAGGGTCGAACGGCTCGCTGCTGCGGTGCCGGAAGACGTCGCAACTCCCGCAGCACGAGGTCGGCGTGGTGTGCGAGCTGCTCCTCGTCGGTCACAGGGTCCGGAAAGGCCGCACGGACAGCCTCGGCGTCATCGGTCGGATCGCCGAGGGCATGACCGAACGCCTGGAGCAGCCGCGCCTTCGATGCCGGGTCGAGCGTCATGCTGTCTTCGATCGTGTCCGCGATCCGGCACAGGAGATAGGCCACGAGGACCGAGTGATCGAGGCCTGGGGGAAGGAGCCGAATGCAGATGGCGAAGGTGCGGGATACCTTCGGCAACATCGCGTGACAGAACGCCCGGCTCTGCTCCCGCGCCACCGTCGAGGCCGTCATCGCGTGGGCCGACCGCCGGACCGCCGAGTCCGCATCGACGGCAGCATGGCTCGCCACGAAAACAGGGCCCGCGGGTCCTCGGTCTCGCTGACAATTCCCGCTGCCGCCCTCGCGAGCGATGGACTCCGGCGCACGCGCTCGGCCACGAAATCGGCGAGCCAGTGGTGTGCGATCCAGCTTGCCGCCACCTCATAGCCGTGGTAGCGGGGCTTGAGCTTCCGACGCAGGATAGCCGGGAATCCGGCAAGTGCGGCGGTCGTCCCCTCCCGCAGCGACTCCGCAACCGCTGTCGCGGCAACCTCGCCCGTCTCCATCGCCTTGCCGATGCCCTCGCCGGTGAACGGGAATGTGGCGGCGATCACTTCGCCGACGCCGAGCACGCGACCGCCATCGTAGGCGGCGGACGTATCGAGTCCGCACCGCAGCCTCGCACCGGCCATTGGCGTGACGGACGTCCGCTCCCGCCAGAGTTCCCGCGCGACCGGAATGGTCTCGACGAACCTGGTGAAGGTCTGTCGGAGATTGACGCGAGCCTTCCGGCGGTGGCGGTAGAAGATGCCGCATCCCACGTTGTACCAGTCGTCCCCGAGCGGGAAGATCCACGCATATCCTGGTACGATGGATCGATCGTAGGAGATGATGAGCCGATCGATCCCGACGGGTGAGCGAACGTAGCATCGCAGGGCTACCCCGCTCGGCGCCGGCGGTCGAGCGGCCGGATCCCGGGCGAGGAGCGAGGTGTCCGCTCCCGTGGCCACGATCCCGACGCCGGCGCTGACGGAGAGACCGTCACCAGTGCTGAGCCGTACGCGGTCCATCCGCGAGTCGATACCGATCACGGTGCCGGTATGGAAGCTCGCGCCAGCCGCGATCGCCCCCTCGAGTAACAGGGCATCGAGAGTGATCCGACGCAGCGTCAGGAACTCACCGGGGATGTCGACGCGGATCCCGGCAGGGCTGTAGACGGAGAGGGTCTCGAGCCGTCGAGCGCCTCGGCGGACCTCCTCGTACAGGCCGAGTCGCCTCAGGCATTTGATGGTATCGGGAATGAGACCGTCGCCGCACACTTTGTCTCGTGGAAACCGTGCCCGGTCGAGCAGCAACACGGTGTGTCCCCGCGTGGCGAGGAGCCGAGCGGCGGTGGACCCCGCTGGTCCCGCCCCCACGATGACGACATCCCAGTGGCGATCCGCGAGCCGCGCCGGAACGTCGGTGCTCGGTCGGTCGACGGTCACTGCTCCGGTCCGAATCGGTCGTCGAGTGCCGTCATGACGCGACGGAGGATCTCGTAGCCCGGGTGCCCCGGCGGCGCCATCATCTCGCCCTCGCGGGAGGGGACCGACGGATCCAGTGTGCGGCGGACCACCGCCTCGGCCGCAAGGCGTGTCTCGTCGTCCCCCGACAGGTCGGCGAAGAACCGCAGCAAGGTCTGGCGGCGGGGATCGGTGAAGGGCGTGTCATCGGCGACGGTATCCAGGTCGTGCCACCGGGTTTCGAGATACCCTTCTTCGGGGCTGGACACGTTGATGACCAGACCCTCGGCCGTGACAAGCGTGGCGATCTCGCGAATGAGATCCGCGGGGAGCACGTCCAGCGTGTCGATCACCGCGTCCGGGAGCGGTGTGAGATACGGCCGCAGCCCGCCGCCGCAGGAAAGGGCGGCGGTTACGAACACGACCCCGGCGGTGAGGGTCGCCCACGGCGGCGCGCCGCGCCGCCCCACGTCGCCGGTTTCACGAAGACGTCGTGCAGCGCCCGACTGCGATGCGTCTCTTCGGGTTCGATCGCGCCGCGTCAAATCCCGAGCCCCCGACGGATTTCGCTCGTGATTCGCTCGAGCGTGCCCATAGGTCGGCCCTCCGAGCCGCCCGTGAGTTTGACCTCCTCGTGCTCCAGGCGGTCCAGCACTTGCTCCAGGGCCACGTGGACCCGCTCCACCTGGCTGTACCGTCGGCGCGCGACCATCGTGCCCAAGAGCGCCCCGAGTCCCAGGGGAATGAGCGCGACCGGCAGGGCCACGCCGATGGTCAGGCCGATCGCGGTCCCTGCGGCTCCCAGGCTGCCGAGGGTCGCGGCGCCGGTCAGATGCGATCGCCGGGTGTTGGAGAGGTCGGCCAACAGCTGCACGTGCGCTGTGCCGTCGTCCAGCCGAGTGACTCGACCGACGACTTCCTTCGCACGAGCGAGACGGTACGGTCGTCCGCCCACCTTCAGTTCGCGCTTGACCGAGGAGAAGACGTCGTGCCGGGCTTCCCATGACGTGCGATCGGGGAATCTCCGCTTTACGGCGAGGAGTTCCCCGTCCGACATCCAGTGACTGAGGGCGGCCTGCAGGCGAGTCGCGTCTCCGGAGATCGATCGCTGGGCGAGGATTTGCCGCGGGCCGGTGAGCCACGCTCCGATCCCGGGTTCGGTGAGCGCCACGGACCGCGTTTGTTCCTCTAATAGCGCCTGCTGCAAGTAGGGGGCGGGAATCCCGACTTCTTCACCGAGCTGCAGCAGATCCTGTTCGGTCAGGCCCTCACCGATATCGCGTGCTCCCGCCTGCAACTCGGCCGCCCGCCTGATGATGCGCTCCAGCGCCGGCCGGTCGATCCGCGACGATTTGGGCACGAGGTCGGTCATGGGTCCTCGGTGGTTCCCCTTTGAAGTTGGCTCAGCCGGAACCGCTCCACAATCCGAGGGGCCGAGGACGTTCTAGGCGGGGGTGCGATGCAGCCACGTGGTGATCCACTCGGCGACCTCGGTGGTCGAGGCGGTGCCACCGAGGTCGGGGGTCGTGACACCGGCGTCGAGGCTCGCTCGCACGGCGGCAACGATGTGGTCGGCCGCGGTGCCGAGGCCCAGATGCTCCAGGAGGAGACTGCCACTCAGGATGCTGGCCACCGGGTTGGCGATGCCGCGGCCGGCGATCGTGGGTGCCGAGCCGTGTACCGGCTCGAACAGCCCGGGCCGACCCGGGTGCAGGTTGGCGCTTGCCGCCAAGCCGAGTCCGCCCACCAACTCCGCGCCCAGATCGGACAGGATGTCGCCGAAAAGGTTGTTGGTGACGATGACCTGGAAGCGTCCCGGGTCCCGAACCAGCTCCATGGCCAGCGCATCGACGTAGCGATGTTCCCGCTCGATATCGGGGTATGCCGCGCCAACCTCGGCGAACAACCGTCCCCAAAGCCGGTGCGCGGGCACCGCGTTCGACTTGTCCGCCATGGTGATGCGGGTCTTCCCGTTCGCCTTGGCCCACTCGAATGCCGCCTCGAGTATGCGCGTCACCTTGGGCGCGGTGTGAATCTCGTGCGTGACCTGCCGCTCGGCGGGGGTCCCCACGTCATCGGCGGTGCCCTCCCCGAGGTAGACTCCTTCCGTATTCTCGCGGAAGATCGCAAAGTCGATCGCCCGACTCGGCGCCGACGGCGGCGGGTCCCGTAGTGGGCAGAGCGCGGGATGCAGCAGGCGACACGGTCGGAAATTGACATAGAGGTCGAGGCGGAAGCGAAGACCGAGCAGGATGTCGCGTGCATGCTCGTTGTCGGGAACTCGAGGATCCCCCAAGGCGCCCAGAAGGATTCCATCGACCTCGTCACGGAGCTCGGCGAAGACCGCGTCCGGCAATGTCTCCTTGGTGGCCAAGTAGTGGTCGGCACCGTAGGGAAGCCGGCGCCACTCGAACGCCGCCTGCTGCGTGGCGGCGGCGGCCTGGAGTGCCGGCAGCGACGCCTCCACCACTTCGGGCCCGATACCATCGCCGGGGATCACGGCGATGCGAAACCGCGTGGTCACCGCTCGTCGATCTTGGTTCCGCAGGCGAGACAGTAGACCCAGGCACGGTCCAGTGTCTCGCCGCACTGCCGACAGTCTACCTCACCGAGTCGGAGACCGCAGAATGGGCAATACCGGACCGACCGGCCGGACGGCAGGGTCTCACCGCAGGCCGGGCACACGGTCGAGGCATGCAGGGGTCCTGCGCCGACGTCGGTGCTTGGCACGCCGTCCATCGGTGCCGTGGTCTGTGTCGCGATGTCGATCGCCCGCACGTCGGGGAGCAGCTCCGGGGGGGTGGCTATGTCCGGGGGCGCGTACCGCGAGGCGCTGCCGGGTGTCGAGGACGGTGGTCCATACGTCGTCTGCGGATCGAGGAAGCGCGTCACGGCATCGTGATCGAGTGTCATCGACGCGGCCGCGAACTCCCGAAACGCACCTGGCGTGGGATTGGTGGCTTCGACTTCCGCGGCCAATGCGAGTTGCGCGTCATCGGGATCGAGTCGGGCATAGCCGCGCACTCCCGCCAGCAGTCTGAGCATGGCGAAGTCGTAGTCCTCGACGGCGTCGAATCCCAACGCGGTGCGGTGATGGCGATACGGGATCAGCCGTTGGTACAGCTCCGACACCTGGAACGGACGCCCCAGGTACTCCGGCGCCGAGGTGGCCAGGTGATTGACGAGATAATGAAACAGGCGGTCGACGTCGTCCATGATCGGCACTATCTCCAGGCGTCGGCCCACCGGTCATAGAGCACAGGGGTCACGCCGGACGATGCCAGCAGCTCGACACCACTGGGGTCGCGGTACTGCCGGCGGTAGAACACGTGGGTCACTCCGGAATTGATCATCAACTTCGCGCACGCCACGCAAGGGCTGTCGGTGACGAACACGACCTTGTCCCGCATGCCGCCGGGAGCTTTCACCAGTGCGTTGACCTCCGAATGGATGCAGCCGCAGTTCCCGGGGACCGCCGAGTCACAGCGGTTGGGGAGACCTTTGGCGTTTCCGTTATAGCCGATCGCCACCACGTTCTCCAGCATGGCATCGGTCACGACCGTGCCCACCCGGAGACGATTGCATGTCGATCGCTTTGCCAACTCCTCGGCCATCCGCATGTAGACCTCGAACAGCGGAATGCGGTCGAACTGCGGCGTCGTATCATCCGGCAGCTGGTTGAGAGGATGGGTGTTTCCGGGGACGCCGTCCTTGGGGGTCGTCATGGTGCCGCGCTGTCCCGCTCGTGGGCGGCGAAGTCCGCGTCGGCGTCGTAGCCACCGAAGTGCCCGCGAGCTTGGTGATCGGCGAGCCACTCCTCGAAGCGGGACGGAACCGCGCCAGCGGAGTGGATCTGCTGCTGTGCCGCCGACATGGCGAGATCGTTGGCGTATTCGTTCTTCACATGCCCGGCGTGACCGCGAACCCAGCGCCACGTCACGTCGTGTCCGGCAACGGCCTGCACGAGCTTCTGCCATAAAGCGAGGTTTTCGACCTTCCCGCCCTTGCGTCGCCAGCCCTTGGCGATCCACGCTGGGACCCATTCCGTCATGCCCTTGACGAGATACTCCGAATCGGAGACGAAAAGGACGCGGAAGCGGTTGCCCTTTCGTGACAACAGGGCGAACGTCGCAATGGCCCCGGCAAGCGCCATGCAGTTGTTCGTCGTGTCCGGGGCCGAGATTTGCACGTCTCGTCGCACGACGCCATCGCGTGTCCCCGTCTCGATCAGCGAGCCCGCTCCCCCGGGGCTGGCACCATCGGCACCGTTTCCGAGACAGCTCTCGTCGGCATGCACCGCGACGAAATCCTTCCGTTTACGTAGCATTCCCCACGACCTCCAAGGGAGCGTCTTCACGACGGTCGATGAGCCGGCCGACCACGGTGGCTGCGGGGGTGCGCGCCTGCTCGAGGGCCTGCACCAGCTCGGCCACGCTGTCCGGCGCAACGGCGATGAGCAGACCACCCGAGGTCTGCGCATCGCAGAGAATGGTTCGAACGACCGGATCGACGCTGGCGTGCCAGCGAGTCCACTGGCTGGCCGCCTCGACGTTGCGCGTCGTGCCGCCAGGCACCGCCTTCGCGCGCACCAGCTCAGGGACCCGCGGGAACACTGGTACCTGGTCGGCAAAGAGCTGAGCACCGGCACCCGATGCCGCCAGCATGTTGTACGTGTGACCCACGAGGCCGAACCCGGTCACGTCGGTCACGGCATGGACGGCGTCCCCCACTGATCGCACCGCCTCGAGCGCGCCGGCGTTGAGCGTCGTCATGGCCATGATGGCGCCGGCCATGTCGGCCTCGGTGATGCTGCCACGCTTGAGCGCGGTAGCCAGGACGCCCGTGCCGAGAGGCTTGGTGAGCACCAAACGGTCGTCGGGCCTGGCACCGGCGTTCGTGAGCAGGTGGTCGGGATGCGCATCGCCGAGCGCCACCATCCCGAATTTCGGCTCCGGATCTTCGATGGAGTGACCGCCGAGCACGAACATGCCGGCCTCGCGCGCCTTGTCGACCGCACCGCGCACGGTGTCGGCTACCAGCTCCAGCACCGCTGCGTCACGCGGCCAGGCGACGATGTTGAGCGCGAAGAGCGGTGTGGCGCCCATCGCGTACAGATCGCTCAGCGCGTTGGCGGCTGCAATTGCCCCAAACGTGTAGGGGTCGTCCACAATCGGCGTGAAAAAGTCCACCGTCGCCACGAGGGCGCGCGTATCGGAGAGCCGATACACGGCGGCGTCGTCACGCGTCAAGGCTGTCACGAGCGCCCGCGGATCGTCGACCGCGGGCAGGTGGCGCAGGACCTGCACCAGCTCAGCGGAGCCGAGCTTGCAGGCTCAACCGGCGCCGTGTGACAGGGTCGTCAGGCGAATGCGCGGCCGCTGGTCCCGCGGAGCGTCGGCCATCGATGTTTCGAGCCCTTCCCGCAAGAGGGTTATTCCCGAGCGAGCACATCGGCGTGAACCCGACCGATGGTCGTACTCGGCAACGAGGATGAAAGGTAGCTGATCGGCGGGCGGGTTCGGAGGGCGCGCTGGCCCGCTACTTCTGGGCGAGGAGCAGCACGCGGAGGGCGATCAGTGCCTGCTCCTCATTGTCCGTCGGATCGAACGTCCCGCGAGCGGTCTGCTGCGCCATGAGCGCCGGTGCCGCTCGACGGGCCGCGACCGCCACCTCCGGGCCCGTCAGTCCGATGAGCATCTCCAGCCGCCTCATTAGTTACCCCTCCTCACGTCTAACCGAATGCTGGCATCGACATCGACGCCATCGTCCGGACGGATTGCGCCTCTCGTGCCTCCGTCGGCCCTGGGCGCAAGTCGCATCCGAATGCCAGCGGTGTA
>CAYGCN010000022.1:23554-31726 GCA_964348385.1 uncultured Gemmatimonadaceae bacterium | reverse complement strand
GAGCGCCCGCTCGATCCAGCGACAAGCGTCTGCAGGGCGCTCGACCTCGTACGATTCCGCCACCACCGAAGCGGCGCGCCCGCGCATCTTGGCCGGCAGCGTAGTATCGCCGTACAGCGCCAAGGCGCGTTCACGCGCGGCGGCCCGCGTCGCCTCGACAGCGATCTGTCGACCGAGGTCGACGAGCGTGGCGCGCAGCGTCGCCGTGTCGAGCACGGTGGACGTTGCCGCGCCGCCAGCGGCGGCCTGGTCCGCCGCCGCGGCCGGCGGAATGGCCTCGTGGGTGGCCATCGGCCGTGGAGCGGTGGTGGCGCCCCCGGTGCGCGCCGGCCCCGGAGGCACGGCCACCTCACCCGAGTCTGCCGGGGTGGAGAGGGTATCGTTTCCGTCGTTCCCGGTGAGGAGCACCGCCGCCGTGCCACCCCCGATGGCGATCACCGCCGCGCCGAGGAGTACCGCGACGGCGGGCTTCCTTTTCGGGGGCGCCCGCACCGAGGCCGACGGGATGGGCGTCCGGGGCGTCGGTGGCGCCGCGGGGCGTGAGATCCGAGTGGTCGGAACGTCGGCATCCTCTCCCGGAGCCACGGGTTGGGTATCGGCGCCGCTGATCTCCTCGGTTGCCGCCATCATCGAGCGGGCTGCCCGCTCCGCCGCACGCGCGAGGTCGACAGCGGTCTCGAATCGATCGGCAGGCATCCGGGCCAGGGCCCGATCCATGACTCGCTGCATGTCGTCGGGATAGCGTCGTCCGGTCGCCGCGCGGTTCAACGGCAGGGGCTCGTCCGTGAGCCGCCTGATGAGCATCTCCTGTGCGGACTCGGCTTGAAACGGCAGCGTGCCGGTGAGCAGACGGTAGAAGACCAGCGCCAACGAGTAGATATCGCTCCGACCATCCACGACGTCGCCCGAGAGCTGCTCCGGACTCATGTATTCCGGCGTACCGACAACGAGTCCCGTCTTGGTGACTTGTTGCTGCTGTTCTCCCGTCATGGCCTTGGCGATACCGAAGTCGACGACCTTCACTACGTCACCGCCGTCACGGTCGCGCGCCAGCATGATGTTGTCGGGCTTCAAATCGCGATGCACGATGCCGAGGTCGTGCGCCGCCTGGAGAGCGTCGGCCGTCTGCTTGAGAATGGCGAGCGCCCGAGGCAGCGGTACCATGTGGACGCGTTGGAGAACGGCACTCAGGCTCTCTCCCTCGATGAACTCCATCACCAAGAAGATGAGGCCGTCTTCGGTTTCGCCGAAATCGTAGATGCCGCAGACGTTCGGGTGGGCGATCCGGGCGGCGTTGGCTGCTTCCCGGTTGAATCGCGCGATGGCCTCCGGATCGCGCGCCATCGCCTGCGTCATCACTTTGATGGCGCTCTTCCGCCCCATCTTGACATGCTCGCCGAGGTAGACGGCGCCCATGCCCCCTTCTCCCAGCTTTCGCTGGATGTGGTAGCTGCCCGCGATGATGGTGCCGATCAGGTTGACCGTACCCGACGCGGCCCGAAGCGTGCTCCCGTCGTTCGGGCAAAAGCGCGTGTCGTCGGACCATTCGGCCGAGCACACCGGGCACGTTCTCACGCGATCTCCACTCGTAGCATCTTGTCGCCCACCAGGATCTTCGCGGCGGACGCCAGCTCGATCGTCCCGCGTGCCGCCACGGCCACGCCGTTGCGGCTCTCCAGATCCACCACGACGAAATCCGCGTCCTCCGAACGGATCTCCGCATGCAGGCTGCTCATGGACGGATCGTACGGGAACGTCATGTCACCTTCGTCGCGTCCCAGGCGGATGGTGCGACCGGGCGAGAGGTGAATCGTGTCCCGCGCTGATCCATCGGCTCGCAGCTGCGTGAGGCAGGCGATGTCGGCGCTCGGCACGAGGCTTCCCATGCGCCGCGTCTGGTCGCGCTCAGGCGGCTGCGGTCCGGGGTAGCCGAGTCGGCGGTACTCGAGCACTTGCGACCCCAGCAGCATCCGGTCGCCGTCCAGCAATCGGTGCGGTGCCGTGAGAAAGACCCAGGTACCGTTCCGACTCCCGAGGTCGCGGACCGAGAGCTTGTCGTCACGCACCGTGAGCTTTGCGTGGAGCGGCGACATGAAGACATCGTCCGGAAACTCCAGCGCCGCCCCCTCGCGCCCGACCGTGGTTTCGCCGAGCGCGAGGGAGAAGCGCCCGGTCACCTTGTTCATTTCGTCCAACAGCACGAGGGAGAACGCCGAGGCATTGCGGCCCGCCGCGGCCGGTGCGCTCGAAGGCCGGGTGTCCACGTCGAGTCCGCACGCGGGGCAATACCGCGTGCCCGTCGGAATCCCCGTCCCGCACCGTCGGCAGGGCGGGCCCTCCACCTTGGTGCGCACGCGCTTGCCGCAGGAGGGACAAAACGGGAGACCGGAGACGACCGCTCCTCCGCAGGAAGGACATGTCGTGATCCCAGCCGAAGGCCTCGGTCCCGTGGAGGACGGTTTCGATGGGTCCATCGGTCCCCTCGCGAGTGGATCCGTTCCTGGCGCGGGGTGCGATCGGCACCGTCAGAGCCGTCTCGCAGGCGCGCAAGAAGGGTGCCGCGCGGAGCCACCCAAATGATTGTACCCCAATCACGTAGGCGCAGTCGCCGCGACGGAGAGCCAATCTACAGTCCGAGAAAAATGGGGTCAACCAGAGTGACAACGGGGCGGTCGGGTGCCACGGTCGGACGTCTCCTTGCGGCGCGGAGAACCTCCCGGGCGGTGAGCGTCGGTTCTCGCACTCCCGTACATGGGCTGAGGGTGCCGACCATCGTCGCCGCCGTAGGGCGGACACCGCGGCGCGCGAAGACGGCATGGCCGGTGTCGCACCGCAGCTGAACGCGCGAGGACGGCCGCTGGCTCGCTGGCACGGGACGCACGCGTCCATGGGGACGCGAAGCCTGCGCGCCTGACCGACCGGGATCGTTGGAAACGGGCCGCCTGGCACCCCCGTGTGGCCCACCCAGGCCGGCGTGGCGTCTGGCCTGACTCCCCGCGTTTTGCAAACCGTGGGAATCCGGAATCGGACCGCGGCTCGCTCGGGGAGGTCCCCCCGGCCCGAAAACCCCCGTCGGACGGCGCAAATGCGGCCCCCGAGGGCACTTGGGCATCGGCACGCAACTTGCCCAAGTCGTTGGTGCTTCACACCCTACGCTTGCGAAGGTACCGGAGGGTGCATGTTCTGTTCGCGATGTGGGACCGAAGTCGACGACCAGGCAAAGTTCTGCGCGTCGTGCGGTTTCGATTTTTCGTTGGCGACACCGGCACGCACTGCGGAGGACGCCGATCACGGCGAGATCACCGCCGTTCGTGAGGCGCTGCAGGGCGAGTGGGATATCCAGGAGGAGCTGGGACGCGGTGGCATGGCGATCGTGTTCCGAGCGCGCGACCGCCATTTGGAGCGCGACGTTGCCATCAAGGTGCTCCCGTTCTCGCTGACGTTCGATCGACAGTTCGTGGAGCGATTCGAGCGGGAAGCCCGGACGGCGGCCCGCCTCGAGCATCCCCACATCATTCCCATCTATCGCGTGGGCAAGACGGCCAACGTCACGTACTTCGTGATGAAGTACCTGCGCGGTGGCTCGCTGTCGGACCTGCTGGAGCGCCGCGGTCGGCTCACGGTCGACGAGATTCGGCGGCTGCTGATCGAGACCTCCGGGGCGCTGGCCTATGCGCACCGCAGCGACATCGTGCACCGGGACATGAAGCCCGACAACATCATGTTCGATGAGCTGGGCCACTCGGTGTTGATGGACTTCGGGATCGCCAAGGCGGCGACCCGGACGCGGATCACCGGCACGGGCATGTCCATCGGGACCCCGCACTACATGAGCCCCGAGCAAGCGCGGGCGCAGGCGCTCGACGGGCGGAGCGACATCTACTCTTTGGGGGTGGTGGCCTACCAGTGTCTCACGGGGCAGGTGCCGTACGACGGCGAGGACGCCTTCTCGATCGGGTACAAGCACATCATGGAGCCTATTCCGGAGCCGCCGCTGCACACGGCCGAGGAGCGAGCGCTGTTTGCAGTGATCCGGAAGATGATGGCGAAAACACGAGAGGATCGTTTCCAATCGGCGGAGGAGCTGGAGGCGTTCCTGCAGGGCGAGGCCGCGGCCGGTGGCCGGGTCTTCCGGACGTCCATTCCCGGAGCGACGGGCACGGCCGGCGTTGCATCCGCGGCGTCGGGAGCGCGACGGGCCCTGGAGGCCACGCCCACGACACCCATCCCGCTGGTCGAGCCTGACTTGGCCGCGCCCCGCAAGCGGGGCGGGGGGGTGTTGGTCGCGCTGTTCCTGTTTCTGTTCCTCGGTGCGGGCGGCGCCGGGGGATACTGGTACTTCATGATGGACGCCGTCTGGCCGCCGCCGTTCTTGAAGTCGCTAATCGCATCCGCCGAGCCGATACCGACGACCCCCATCGACACGGCGGCTCTGGACTCGCTGCAGGCGCTGTTCGCCACGCTGCCGACCTCGTCGCCCGACTCGGCGGTCAGCGACACGGGCGCCGCTCCGTCGTCCGTCACCGAGTTGCCCCCCACCGGCACGCTCGTCGTGAGTGGCCTGCCCGCCGGAGCGCGATGGCTCCTCAACGGGGAGCCCCAGGCGGACACCGTGGTCGAGGTCGATCCCAAGACCTATCATCTGCGGATCACGCGCACCGGGTACGTCGACTACGAAACCTCGGAGTCCGTCGGTCGGGGTATGCGGGTACGCGTGGTCATTCCTCAGTTGGAGCGGGTTCCCCTTCCGGCCGAGCGGCCGGTCGTGCGGCCCAAGCCGGTCGACTACTGTTCCGAACCGGGTCCCGAGTACAACCGAAACAACAGCTGCTTCGACACGGCGCCCTCACCGAGTCGGGCTCCGATCATCGCACTGCCCGACGGGGTGGAGGGGACGCCGCGCACGGTGCTGTGGGTGCTGGTAGGATCCGACGGGCAGGTGAAGAAGGTCAATTGGCAACGCCGATCCGGCTCCCCCCGATTCGACGTCGCCGCGCAGGCCTTCGCCCGCCAGGGGTTGACCTACAGTCCCGCCACCCGCAACGGCCACGCCGTTGATGGGTGGCTGCTCCTCCCGGTCACGGGGAGGTAGCGGCCCTACGGGACGTGATCCATCCCTCCGCATTCATCGCGCCCGGTGCCGTCGTGCTCGGCGACGTCACCGTCGGGCGCGACGCGTCCATCTGGTACAACGCCGTTGTCCGCGCCGACATGGCCCCCGTCCGGATCGGCGATCACACCAACATTCAGGACCTGTCGACCGTGCATGTGGACGAGGATGTCCCGTGCACCATCGGGAGCCGGGTTGGGGTGGGGCACCGGGCGATCCTGCACGGGTGCACCGTCGAGGACGAGTGCTTGGTAGGGATGGGCGCCGTGCTCCTGAACCATGTCCGCGTGGGCACCGGATCGGTGATCGGCGCCGGGGCGGTAATCCCCGAAGGGGTCACGATCCCCCCGCGGAGCGTGGTGCTTGGCGTGCCGGCTCGGGTGGTGCGGTCGGTCGACGCGCGCCTCGCCCGGCGCATCGAGGCGACGTGGCGGCACTACGTGGAACTCGCACAGAGACACCGCGAAGGCGGTGTGGCGAGGCACGAACCATCTTTGTGATGTGAATACACGGAAGGCGCGCCGCCGCGGCGCGTCTTCACCCACTTGCGTCGCGTCAAGCCGATTTCTACCTTGCCTCCCCACTCCGGTGCGGCGTCCATCGCACTCGGATGGCCCATCGCAGTCGATTAGCTTTCAGTTCTCACACCGCTCGCCAGCTCGAGGGAAGGGGCAGTCATGGCCGTAGGGGACGATTCCGTAATTCGGGGTGAGCCGCTGCTCAGCGACAATGCCGTGACAGTGCTCAAGCGACGCTACCTGATCAAAAACGACGACGGGGAGCCGGTCGAGGAGCCGACCGACCTGTTATGGCGGGTCGCTCGCACCATCGCGCAGGCGGATGCGAGCTACGGCGCCAGCCCCGGCGCTGTCGAGACCCTCGCCGAGACGTTCTACGACCTGATGGTTTCCCGAGCCTGGATGCCCAATAGCCCGACCCTCATGAACGCCGGGCGCCCGTTGGGCCAGCTGTCCGCGTGCTTCGTGTTGCCGGTGGACGACGCCTTGTCGAACGGCGCGAGCGGGATCTACGACACGTTGCGGAACATGGCGCTCGTCCATCAGTCCGGCGGTGGCACGGGGTTCTCGTTCTCGAACTTGCGGCCGAAGAAC
The DNA here is from genome assembly GCA_964348385.1 of uncultured Gemmatimonadaceae bacterium. Classification (GTDB taxonomy): domain Bacteria; phylum Gemmatimonadota; class Gemmatimonadetes; order Gemmatimonadales; family GWC2-71-9; genus JAOTVV01. The sequence goes on along the minus strand of CAYGCN010000022.1, from coordinate 25,504 downwards.
GACGTCGTGCGGTCGACGATGGGCGTCGCGTCGGGGCCGGTCTCTTTCATGACGCTGTACGACGCCTCGACCGAGGTCGTCAAGCAGGGCGGGACGCGACGCGGTGCCAACATGGGGATCCTCCGGGTCGACCACCCGGATATCCTCGACTTCATCACCTGTAAGGATGACACCACGCAGGTCACCAACTTCAACATCTCGGTGGCGGTGACGGACGCGTTCATGCAGGCGGTCGAAGATGGGCGTCCCTACGACCTGGTGCACCCGCGCTCCGGCGAGGTCGTGGGACAGCTTGACGCGCGCGAAGTCTTTCAATCGGTCGTCCACGGAGCCTGGAAGACGGGCGAGCCTGGCGTGTTTTTCATCGACCGAGCCAATTACTACAACCCGGTTCCCCACCTGGGCAGCTACGAGGCCACCAATCCGTGCGGCGAACAGCCACTCCTGCCCTACGACGTGTGCAACCTCGGCTCGATCAACGTGGGGGTGTTCGTGCGAGACGGGTCGGTGGACTGGGACGGCCTCCGCCGCACCGTGCACCTGTGTACACACTTCCTCGACAACGTCATCGACGTCAATCGATATCCACTGCCGGAGATCACGGACCTCGCGCATCGCATCCGCCGCATCGGTCTCGGCGTGATGGGGTGGGCGGACTTCCTGGTGCGACTCGGCGTGCCCTACAACTCCGATGAAGCCATCGAGTGGGCACGCCGAGTAATGCGCTTCGTGGACGAGGAGGCGAAGGTCGAGAGTGAACGCCTCGCCGAGAGCCGCGGTGTGTTCCCCGAGTGGGATCGGAGCATCTGGGGGCCCGACGCGTCCTGCGCCCGCGATGCCGACGGGAACCGGATTCGCCCGATGCGGCGTCTGCGGAACTGCAACCTGACCACCGTGGCGCCGACGGGCACCATTTCGATCATCGCGGGCTGCTCCTCGGGAATCGAGCCACTCTTCGCAGTGGCGTTCATGCGCAATCAGGCGGGGGTCCTGATGCCGGACGTGAATCAGGACTTCGTGGCTCTGGCGCGACGCGAGGGGTGGTATTCCGAGGATCTCATTCGGCGCATCGCCGAAGAGGGGCATACCCACTTCCCGGAGGTCCCGGAACGGTGGCAGGAAGTGTTCGTCACCGCCCACGACGTGTCGCCTGAGTGGCACATTCGCATGCAGGCGGCGTTCCAGGAACACACGGACAGCGCGATCAGCAAGACGTGCAACTTCCCGAGCGAGTCGACGGAAGACTACGTTCGGGAGATCTACGAAATGGCGTACCGGGTCGGCTGCAAAGGCGTCACCGTGTACCGGGACGGCAGTCGCGACCAGCAAGTGCTCTCGACGGGCAAGACCGCCAAGAAAGTCCAGGACGCGCAGGGCGGCGAGCGTGACGAGCGTGTCACCGAAGTGGCGGATCTGAAGGCAGAAGTGGCGGAGCTGGAAGCGGAACTGGGCTTGACGCGCAAGCGGCTGCACGAAGTCGAGGCGGAGAATCTGCAGCGCCGCCAGAAGCGCTCCCGACCGGAACTCCTGCGCGGCACCACCCGCCGCCTCGAAACACCGCTCGGCACGCTGTACGTCACCCTCACGGAGGACGATCGCGGCCAACCGTTCGAGATGTTCATGAGTCTCGGGAAGGCCGGGGGGGCACTCATGGCCGATGTGGAAGCCATGGGCCGGCTGATCTCGTTGGCGCTCCGCTCGGGCATCCCGCTGCAGGAGATCTATCGGCAGCTCCGCGGCATCTCGTCCGACCGGGTGAGCGGGCTTGGCCCGAACAAGGTGCTGTCCGTTCCGGATGCCATCGGGATCGCGAGCGGCTGCGGCCAGATCATGGGGCCGTCGGTCCAGGCCTGGAAGAAACATCCCGCAACCCGATCACCGACTGCGAAGTCTTCGACCCCGGGGCCAACCGCGGTCACCTCGCCGGCGCCGTCGGAATTGGGAATCCGG
>CAYGCN010000022.1:0-23544 GCA_964348385.1 uncultured Gemmatimonadaceae bacterium | reverse complement strand
GCTGTCCGTTCCGGATGCCATCGGGATCGCCATCGAGAAGTGGATGCAGGAGAAGCAGGGGGTCCAGCAGGACCTGCTCGAAGACGTCTCCGCCACCACCGGGACCGTGGCGGCGCCGACAACCACCAACGCTTCGTCGTCCGACGGGACCCTGTTTGCCTACAAGCTCGATGCCGACCAACACGCCGGGGCGTGCCCGGACTGCGGGTCGCAGCTCGAGTTCGCCGAAGGCTGCATGAAGTGCCACGTCTGCGGGTTCAGCGAGTGCGGGTGATCCCAGCGTCGACCACGCTGGGGACAACGAGACGACCGTGAAGCAGGGGGGGCGCGCGACGGCGCCCCCTTTGGTAATTTGGAACGAGGGTGGGCTGGAATGGGGGGACCGGGGGAGTCGGTCGACCCTTCGCCGTGGACGAGACACGACCATGACGAAAGCGCTTCAGCTCGTGCGGGAACTGCGCCAGGAACGTCGGGATCTTGGCTGGCGCGGCGTGGTGCGGAAGCGTGGGTGGACCCTCGTGGCCGCCGTGGTACTGTTCTACCTCGTGCGAGACCTCGTCCTGTATGTCGCGATCCCGTTGGCCGTGGCCTTCGGGCTCTCCCGATGAGCGAGGTGACCCGATGAAGAGCAGCGAAGTGTGGGCGAGGGTGCGCCGGCGGGGGGCGCACGGGCTGCGCCGCGGCGCGTGGTACCCCGTGGTCAATGAAGTCAGGGACGACCTCGTGCTCGTCGATGTCGCCAGGCGGAACGTTCCTATCCCCCGCGCCCTCGTCGAGGTGAGCGATGAGCGGCCGTCGCGCTGGAGTGTCGTCCGCTGGGATCCCTCGGAGGCCGGCGCGAAGCGCCTGAGTACCGACGGACATGCCATGATCTATGCCGTGTGTCCGGAATGCCGGTCACGCACGAACTTCGACGAGGCCAAGCCGCAGCGGATGACGTGTTCGGATTGCGGCGGCGAGTTTGAGGTGGACTGGGACCACCCCTGCTAAGCTAGCTCGACCGCACCACCCGACTCCATCCTCACAGCGCCCTGAGCCGGTCCCTATATTTCGCTGCCATGCCGATTGTCGAGCGGAGACGAGCTGTAACGGTTCGGGTGGGCGACGTCCCGCTCGGGTCGAACCATCCCATCGTCGTTCAGTCCATGACCAACACCGACACCGCCGACGCGGCGGCCACGACCGAGCAGGTCGCGGCGTTGGCCGAGGCGGGAAGTGAGTTGGTGCGGGTCACCGTCAACACGGACGCGGCGGCGACCGCCGTCCCGGAGATCGTCCAGCGCCTCGCCGACCGCGGCGTCACGGTACCCATCATCGGAGACTTCCACTACAACGGCCACCAGCTGCTGACGCGGCATGAGGCGCTGGCTGCGGCACTGGCGAAATACCGCATCAACCCGGGCAACGTGGGGGCCCGGCGACGGGATGAGAACTTCCGCACCATCGTCGAGGTCGCCCTGGCACATGACAAGCCCGTGCGAATCGGCGTGAACTGGGGGTCGCTCGACAAGAGCCTCCTCACCGAGCTGATGGACGAGAACGCCGAACGGACCGTCCCCCACTCGGCCCGCGATGTCACGCTCGCCGCGATGGTCGAGAGCGCCATGCGGTCGGCCGAGCTGGCCGAAGAGGTGGGGCTTCCGCACGATCGGATCGTTCTCTCGGTCAAGATGTCGCAAGTGCAGGATCTGGTCGATGTCTATCGGCTCCTGGCACCCCGCTCGGACTACCCGCTTCACCTCGGCCTCACCGAGGCGGGGATGGGGGCCAAGGGCATCGTCGCCAGCGCGGCGGGCCTCGCCATCCTGCTCCAGGAGGGCATCGGCGACACCATCCGCGTGTCCCTGACACCGGCCCCCGGCGGCGACCGCACCGAGGAAGTCCGGGTCTCGCAACAGATTCTGCAAGCCATGGGGCTGCGAAGCTTCATGCCCCAGGTCACGGCGTGCCCCGGTTGCGGCCGCACCACCTCCACGTTCTTCCAGGAAATGGCCGAGCGGATCCAGGACTATCTGCGCGCGGAGATGCCCCGGTGGCGAGAGCACCATCCGGGGGTGGAGGAGATGCGTGTGGCGGTCATGGGGTGCGTGGTCAATGGTCCGGGGGAGTCGAAGCACGCCAACATCGGGATTTCTCTCCCCGGCACGTTCGAGGAGCCGAAGGCACCCGTCTACATGGACGGCAAGCTGGCCGTGACCCTCAAAGGCGAGCGGATCGTGGAGGAGTTCATCGAGATCCTCGAGGAGTACGTCGGACGAACCTATCCCACACCACGGGAACCAGTCGTGCCATGAGCGACCGCCGTGTCCACACGATTGTGGATTGACGCTGTGGAGAACGGTCCGTGACTGTGGAGTCCGTGTCGAGAACTGTGGAGAACCACCAGTATTGTGAACATGCGGCCGGGCTGCTCGCCAAAGCCAGGCGCGTTACGGTGCTCACCGGTGCCGGGATGTCCCAGGAGTCGGGCGTCCCGACGTTTCGCGACGCACAAACGGGCCTCTGGGCGCAGTACGACCCGGCAGAGTTGGCAACGCCCGAGGCGTTCGCCAGCCACCCGGCGCGGGTCTTCGGCTGGTATCTGTGGCGGTTTCGCCTGGCGCGAGCCGTGGAGCCGCACGCCGGTCACTACGCGCTTGCCTCATTGGCGGAGCGGTTCCCGCACTTCACCCTGGTCACGCAAAACGTGGACGGCCTCCATCGGCGGGCGGGTAGTCGCGACCCCATCGAGCTGCACGGGTCGCTGGAAATCTTCCGGTGTGCCGACCGCGGCCATCCGTTTGACGTCACTGGTCTCGAGGGGTTGGGTGGCCCCGAGCCCGGTGAGGTGCCGCCGCCGGCCTGTCCGCGTTGCGGCAGTCCGATACGACCCGCCGTGGTCTGGTTCGGCGAGGTCCTACCTTTCGAGGCGCTGGAACGCGCCTGGGCGGCGGTCCAGCGCTGCGACGCCCTTTTGGTCGTGGGGACCTCGTCCGTGGTGTACCCGGCGGCGGCTCTCCCCGAGATCGCGCTGCACCGCGGGGTGCCGGTCATCGAGATCAACCCCGAACGTACGCCACTCACCGCCCACGCCACCCTGTGGTGGCCGGGCTCGGCGGCCAAGACCCTGCCGATGCTGGACGGGGCCGTGAGCGCCCCGGACCTGTGATGAGTACCGCCGCGCCGTTTCGGCGCACCAAAGTCGTTGCAACGCTGGGGCCGGCCTCGACCGACCGACCGGTGTTGAGCGGCCTGATTGAGGCCGGCGTCGACGTATTCCGCATCAACAGCTCGCACGGTGATCCCGAGACCTGGGGCGAATGGATCGATCGCGTGCGTCGGGTCGGCGCGGAGGTCGGACGAGACGTCGCGGTGCTGGTGGATCTCCAGGGCCCGCGCATCCGGGTCGGGACGCTCCAGAGGCCGATCGATCTTGCGGTGGAGGAGCGGGTCGTGTTCGCTCCGGAGGGGCTCGCGGGGGCGGGCGAGATCCCCACCACCTACACGGCCCTCGCTGACGATGTGGAGGTCGGCAAGCGGCTCCTGCTCGACGATGGCCTCCTGGCCGTGGAGGTCGTCGCCGTTGACGGGCCTCGTGTCCACGGTGTCGTGCGGCAGGGAGGCGTGCTCAGGAGCAACAAGGGTATGAACCTGCCGGGGATGACGGTGAGCGCGCCGGCCCTCACGGAGGCCGATCGTCATCACCTGGCCGTGGCGCTCGACCATCAGGCGGATTACATCGGAGTGTCATTCGTCCGACGGGCGGAAGACGTGTCGCAGGTTCGCGCGCTGGTGCCACCCACAGTGGGGCTGGTTGCCAAGATCGAAATGGCCGCGGCCATTGACGATCTCGACCGGATCGTCCCGGCAGCCGATGCCCTCATGGTCGCACGAGGCGATCTCGGGGTCGAGTTGCCGTTCGAGAAGGTCCCCCTCACCCAGAAGCGTCTGATTGCGGAAGCCAATCGGCATGCTCGGCCGGCCATCACGGCCACCCAGATGCTGGAATCGATGGTCCACAACCCCCGGCCGACACGAGCAGAGGCGTCCGACGTGGCCAACGCGATTCTCGACGGAACTGATGCCGTGATGCTGTCCGCCGAAACCGCGGTCGGCGGGTACCCGGTCGAAGCGGTCGAGGCGATGACGCGCATCATTATGGAAGTCGAACGTATGCTCACGACCGTCGGCGCCCGCCGTCGTCGCGGATTGCGAACCAATGGTGTGACCCCCACGGTGGACGACGCCATCGCGTACGCGACCGTCGTGGCGGCGGAGACGCTGGATGTTCCGCGCATCGTCTGCTTCACCAAGAGCGGGTTCACGGCGCGCAAGATCGCGGCCCATCGTCCGACGATCCCCATCGTCGGTCTCTCGACCGATGCCGAGACGTGCCGACGACTCTCACTGGTGTGGGGGGTGATGCCCACGCTCGTGGAGGACGCTCCCACCTACGAGACGATGCTGGGCAAGGCCCGGGACGCGCTTTTGGCGCGCGGCGTCGTGCGGGCCGGTGATCGCATCGTGGTCACCGCCGGCGTACCGTTCCACGTCCCGGGGACCACCAACCTGCTCAAGGTGGAGACGATTTGAGCGGACGGCTGGTAATCCTTGGATCGGGCACGTCGTTCGGCGTGCCCGTGATCGGCTGCGACTGCGAAGTGTGCCGCTCGGACGATCCGCGGGACCGTCGGACCCGGACGGCGGCGGTTATCGAGCACGGTGGAGCGCGTGTCCTCATCGATACGCCTCCCGAGCTGCGCCTGCAGTTGGTCGGGGCCGCCGTCGACGCGGTCGATGCCGTGTTCTTCACCCACGAGCACGCCGATCACGTCGGCGGCATCGACGACCTCCGGGCGATGTCGGTGCGCCGGGGCCCGTTGTCGGTCTACGGCCCGCCGGAGGCGCTGACCGAGCTGGCGCGCCGCTTCTCGTACATCTTCGACCCGGCGGTCGAGGCTCCACCCGGCACCAACAAGCCGGAGCTGCGGCCGATGGCCTTGGCGCCCCTCGAGACGGTGCAGGTGGGAGGCGTTCCTGTGCTGGCCATCGAGCTCGATCACGGGGGCTCACTCGTGTACGGGTACCGCGTCGGGCCCGTCGCGTATCTCACCGACGTCAAGACCGTGAGCGAGGCTGCGTTCGCGGCGCTCGACGGGGTGGAGGTCCTGGTCATCAACGCGCTTTTCGAGCGCCCCCACCCGACGCACCTGTCCTTCGACGAAGCGATAGCGGTGGCGCGCCGCATCGGCGCCCGACAGACGTACGTCACGCACCTGACCCACCGCTATGCTCATGCCTGGCTCGAAACCCGCCTGCCGGATGGGATTGCTCCGGCGTTCGACGGACTCGTCATTCCGTTTTGACGGCAATGTTGCGGGGTGGTAATTTCAACGGGGACAAGCAACTAAGGCCGCTCGATTCGACTCGGGGATCGAGGGCATTCTTCACGGACCGCTCCGCGTTTCCCGCCGGGTGCTCGGGGCGGCGCCTATCTCTGTCCGCCTTCGGTGGTTCCCGAGAGAGGGGACGGAAGGGAAGGAGGTCAGTATGCCCCATGTGAGAGACGACAAGCCGGTGATCATCATCGAGAAATCCAGTGGTGGGTTGGGAGGGTTCTTCCTCGGACTGCTGATCGGTGCGGGAGCGGCCCTCCTGCTCGCGCCGCAGAGCGGCGAGGAGACGCGAGAGGTCCTGCGCTCCCGCGGCCGCAAGCTTCGTGACGACGCGCAGGCCAAGGCGGAGGAGCTCCAGGATCGCCTCGGCGAGAGCTACGATCGCGCGAAGGACCGTCTGGAGCAGGGCGTTGACTCTGCGCGTCGGACGCTCCGCGACAAGCGAGCCGGCGCCCAGGACGCCGTGGAGGCCGGTCGCGCGGCGGTGCATACGGCGCGCGACGAGTTGGAGCGGCGCCTGCACGAAGCGCGGGCGGCGCGCTCCGGGGAAGAGGACGAGACGACCTGAGCTGAGTAGCGGGACGAGTCGTGCCGTCCGCACGGCGCCGGGGGTGGGCATCGTCGCCGCTGGGGTTTGTGCGCCGGGTGTTCTGGGGGGCGTACGACGACAAGGTCCTGTTCCTCGCGAGCGCCATGACGTTCGACGCCCTGTTGGCGTCGCTCCCTCTGGTCCTGCTGCTGATGGCGGTGCTCGGACAGGTCCTGCACACGTCGGGAGATCCGGCGATGCAGGACCTGCTCGCGTTGTTGGACCGCGTGCTGCCACGCTCCTCCAACGTCGGCGAGGGCCCCATTCGGCGGGCCGAGCGCATTCTGACGGGGATCGTGGAAAGCCGAGGGCAACTTTCGGTGTTCGGCCTCCCCCTGTTTCTCGTGTTGGCGACGCGGTTCTTCAGTGGCACCCGCGCCGCCCTGAACGAGGTGTTCGACACGTCGGAGACGCGGTCGTATCCCCACGGGAAGATGATCGACCTGTATCTGGTGCTGGTCACGCTCGTGCTGATCGTGGCCAACGCCTATCTGACCCTGCGGTTTGCGCAGGTGCCGTGGCTGGGGCGGTTCGCCGCAACCGTATCGACCTATGCGCTCGGGGTGCTCCTGTTCTACGTCATCTACACCGTCGCTCCGACCCGCCGGATGCGGCGCGATACGGCGGTGGTCGCGGCCGCGGTGGCCGCTCTGGGATTCGAGCTCGCCAAGCGGACCTACAGCCTGTACCTGTCGGAGGCCGCCACGATCGACCGGCTGATCTCGAATGCCAACGCCATTGCGGTGGTGCTCTTCGTGTTGTGGGTGTACGCCATGTCGTGCGTGTTCCTCGTAGGCGCCGAGGTGGCCGAGACCTACGACCTTGCCAGGCGGCAACGCGAGCAGCGGGAGATCCTCGCGTGACGCTCGTCGACCGAGCGTCGCGGTGGCACGCGGTGTGACTTCGCCCTCCCGCGTCGTCGATCTCCGCAGCGACACCGTCACGCGGCCCTCGCCGGCGATGCGGCGCGCCATGGTCGAAGCCGAGGTCGGGGACGACGTCCTCGACGGGGATCCCACCACTCGGCGTCTCGAGGAGCGGATTGCCGATCTCTTGGGAACGGACGCGGCGCTCTTCTTCCCGTCGGGTGTCGGGGCCAACCAGACGGCAGTGTGGCTTCAGGCCGAGCGCGGGACCGAAGTGATCCTCGAGGCGAACGCCCATCTGGTGCTGTACGAGATGGCCGGCATTGCCGGCCTGGCCGGCGCACAGATCCGGCCCGTCGCGACGCCGAACGGCCTGCTCACGGCGGAGCTTGCCGGAGCCGTCTGGCCTCCGGCCTCCCCCCACGTCCCGCGCGTGAGCCTGATCGCCGTGGAGAACACCCACAACGCCGCCGGCGGCAAGGTCATGCCCCTCGCGGTATGGGACGGCTTGGTGCGCCTGGCTCAGGACCGCGGCGTGGCGCTCCACCTGGACGGGGCGAGGCTGTGGCACGCCGCCACGGCCCTTGGGGTCCCGCCGGCACGCGTCGCGAAGGGGGCCACGTCGGTCATGGTCTCGTTGTCGAAGGGTCTGGGGTGCCCCGTGGGCAGCTGTCTCGCCGGGGGGGCATCGCTCATCGAGCACGCCCGAGAAGCGCGTCGACGCTTCGGCGGAGCGATGCGACAGTCCGGCATGCTCGGCGCCGCCGGGCTGTACGCCCTCGAGCACAACCTCGACCGGCTCGCCGTCGATCACGAGAATGCGCTGGCGTTGGCGAAGGCCCTGAGCGAGCATCCGTCGGTGCGTGCCCTCACGCCGGAATCCAACATCGTCATGCTCGACTTGGTCGGCGTTGGCATCACGGCCGATGCCGTGCTGCCGCGGTTGGCCGACGCGGGCGTGTTGCTGGTGCCGTTCGGCCCCACCCGGCTCCGGGCCGTCACACACCTCGACGTGTCGGCGGATGACGTGACCTGGGCGGCTGAGACCATTTCCCAGGTATTGGCTGCGTAGGACACCTCGCAATGCGCGAGAGGTTTCGGTGGGTCTTCGACGGTGATGAGCAAGGGCGCGCGCGGCGTCCGGCGCTGCACGCGGTCCAGGTGCTGGTCCTGTCGTTTCTGGGGCTGATCGCCGCCGGCACCATCGGGTTCCTGATCCTCCCAGGCCTGTATGTCGGGCCTCGCCTGTCCGTGATCGACGCCCTGTTCACCGCCACGAGCGCGGTCTGTGTAACCGGGCTCATCGTGGTCGACACGGCGACGTTCTTCACGCGGTGGGGACAGGCATGGATCGCGCTGTTGATCCAGCTGGGCGGGTTGGGAATCCTGACGATTGCCACCCTGATCATTCTCGCACTTGGCGGGCGACCCACGCTGGCCGTGGGCGAATCCGCAGGCCAGCAGGTACCCAGACGGGTCGGGACCCCCCGCGCCGTGCTGCGCGCCGTGGTGATCGTCACCCTGGCCGCCGAGGGCGTCGGCGCCGCGCTGCTGTGGGTGTCGTGGGCGGGAGGAATGGGATGGGGCAGGGCGGTCTGGCCGGCGGTGTTCCACGCGATATCGGCGTTCTGCAATGCGGGGTTCTCGACGTTGTCGGTGTCGCTGGCGGGGCATCACGCTCATGTGCCGACCCTGGCAACGATTGGCACCCTCATCGTCTTGGGCGGGCTCGGCTTCGTCGTCTTGACCGAGCTCTGGGGGCGGATGGTCATGCGCACGACGCGACGGCTGTCGCTGCACACCTCCTTGGTGCTCACGGCAACGGGGGTGCTGGTGATTGGTGGTGCCGCTCTCTATTACGTGTTCGAGTTGGGCAACGTTTTGAGGCCGATGGACGGTCCCACACGCGCCCTCAACGCCGTGTTCATGTCGGTCACGGCGCGGACGGCCGGATTCAACACGATCGAGTACGATGCCATCTCCGACACGTCCGTGGTGCTCACGATGCTCCTCATGATCATCGGAGGGTCGCCAGGATCGACCGCGGGTGGCATCAAGACGACCACCGCCGCCCTCCTGGCTCTGCTCTTTGTATCGTATCTCCGGGGCAGGCGGGATGTGTCCGTTCGCCAACGCTCCGTGCGGCCCGAGCATATTGCCCTTGCGACCGGGCTTGCCGTGGGGGCGGTGGCCGTGCTTGCCGCGGCGGTGTTCGTCCTGATGGTCTCGGAACTCCCGGTGGACGTGCAGGACCGGGCCCTGTTGGTGCGCGCGACCTTCGAGGCGGTAAGCGCGTTTGGGACGGTGGGCCTGTCGATGGGGCTCACGCCCGCGTTGACGACGGCGGGCAAGCTCGTCATTACGTTCTTGATGTTTTTGGGGCGTGTCGGCCCTCTGACGCTCGCAGCATCCATGGCAATTGCGGCTCAGCGTCGTCAGGCGCATTATCGGCACGCGTTCGAGGACGTCGTCGTCGGTTGAGCCGGCATGACGCGTTTCGAGAGGAGACGGATTCCGGATGTCCCGCTACCTGGTGATTGGGCTGGGCCACTTCGGTTCTTGGGCGGCCCAGACGTTGTATCTGCTGGGGCACGAGGTCGTGGCCATCGATGCGAAGCCGACGGTGGTTGACCGGCACGCGGATTTGGTCACACGAGCGGTACTCGGCGATGCCACGGACCAGGCGTTGCTCGTGGAGCTGGGTGCGCCCGGCGTCGACGGAGCAATTCTGAGCACCGGCGAGAACTTGGCGGCGAGTGTCCTGGTTGCCCAGGCACTCAAGGACCTTGGCGTTCGCGAGATCTACGTCAAGGTCGCGAGCCAGGAGGCAGCTCGTGTTTTCGAGTCCCTCGGCGTGTCCGACACGGTGTTCCCGGCTCGGCAGGCGGCGCAGCGACTGGCGCACCGCGTCAGCTCGAAGGCCGTGTTCGACTATCTCCCACTTTCGCGTGGATACTCCATGCAGGAGGTAGCGATTCCCGATCAGTGGATTGGGTGCTCACTGCGGGATTTGGAACTCCCCAAGCGCCACGGGATCAATGTGGTTGCCGTCTATGACGTCCTGACCGATACGCTGCAGCCGGTCCCGGATCCTGACACCCCGCTCAAGGAGTCGGATCTCGCGATCGTGGTCGGGCGAGACGACACTATAGCCAGCGTGCTGCGGGCTGGCCGGCCGCGGAGCTGACAGCCATGCATGTCGTCGTTGTCGGTGCCGGCGAAGTCGGCTATCACGTCGCCGATCGTTTGGCTGGTCTCCAGCACGACGTGGTCGTGGTGGACGTGGAGCCCCGGCGCCTCGAGTACGTGGCCAATCACTTGGATGTCGCGGTCATCGAGGGGAGTGGAACCAGCACCGCTACACTCGAGGAGGCCGGCATTCGGAAGGCGGCGCTGTTGCTCGCCGTCACCAACGTGGACGAAGTGAACCTCGTCACGTGCATGAGTGCCCGCGAGGTGGAGGCGCTCACGACGGTGGCGCGGGTATCCAACCCGACGTTCTATCGTGACGCACGCAACCTGCGACCCGCCGCCTTCGGGGTCGACGTCCTGATCAATCCCGAGCGCGAGTTGGCGCTCGAGACCGTTCGCCTCCTCAAGTCCACCGCCGCGACCGACGTCGCCGTCTTCGCCGGGGGGGCGGTGCAGCTGCTGGGTCTGATCGTGGCCCCGGGGGCCCCCGTCGCCGGGCGGCGGCTCGCGGATCTGGCGGCGGAGCACGGGGATCGGCCCATTCTCACGGTCGCGGTGGAGCGCGACGGGGCCACGATCGTGCCCCGCGGTGACACCGAAATCCGCGCGGGCGATCACCTGTTCGTGGCGACGAAAGCCGAAGAAGTGGCGACGTCGCTCGAGTTGGTGGGCTACCAGCCCGCCAAGGTTCGGCGCGTCATCGTGACCGGGGGAAGCACCGAGGCGTACTACCTGTCCCACCTGCTGCAGCAACAGCGGGTGCAGACGACACTGCTGATCGAGGACCGCCACCGGGCCCAGGAGCTCGCCGAAGAGCTCGACAAGGTGCTCGTCCTGCAGGGGGACGCGACGGATGTGGAGCTCCTGGAGCTCGAGGGCGTGGGCGGCGCCGACGGCTTCGTCGCGCTGACCGACCAGGACGAGATCAACATCCTCTCGTCACTGGTGGCCAAGCGTGCGGGTGCTCGCCAGGTTATCACCCTCGTCAACAAACGGGATTACATCCCGCTGGCGCGCCACATCGGACTGGATGCGGCCGTGAGCCCGCGGTTGTCGGCCGCCAACGCGATCTTGCGGCACGTACGGCGCGGCAGCGTGACCCGCGTCGCCACGTTCGAGGGGAGCGACGCCGAAGCGATCGCCTTCACGGTGTCGCCGTCCTCGCCAGTCGCGGGGAAGTCGCTTGCCGAGGCCGACATCCCCACCGGCGCGATCGTTGCGGCCATCGTGCGCGGGTCGGAGGTGGTGGTTCCGCGAGGGCAGGACCGCATCGAGGTGGGCGACTCGGTCATCGTGTTCACGCTCCCCGACGCTGCCCAAGCCGTGAGCGAGTACTTCCCGGCGTGAACATCCGCGAAGTCCTGCACGTTATCGGGGCCCTCCTCATGTGGACGGCGGCGGCCATGCTGCTGCCGACGGTGTATGCCGCGAGCGAGGGGCTGTTCGTGCCGTGGATGGCGGCTGTGCTGGGCACTGCGGTCGTCGGGCTCGGCATGTGGCGCCTCACCCCGCGGGAGATCGAGATCAACCCGCGTGAGGGCGTGGCCATCGTGGGGTTGGGGTGGACGGCTGTCGTGCTCGCGGGCGCCGCGCCGTTCGTCGTCACCGGCGTGGCCCCGACGATTGCCGGTGCTGTGTTCGAGTCGGTCTCGGGCTTCACGACCACGGGCGCCACGATCTTCCCGGTGATCGAGGATCTCCCACGCAGCATCCTCCTGTGGCGCAGCATCAGCCACTGGCTCGGCGGCATGGGGATCATCGTACTGGGTGTGGCCATTCTCCCGCTGCTCGGCATGGGTGGGGCCCAGCTGTTCCATGCCGAAGCGCCCGGCATTCCGAGCGACCGACTCCGCCCGAGGATCGCATCGACCGCCCGGCTCCTGTGGGGAGTGTACGCGCTCCTGACGGCCGCACTCGCCGGCATCTATGTGTTGCTCGACATGGACGTGTTCGAGGCCGTGAACCACGCCATGAGCTGTCTCGCCACCGGCGGATTCTCGACCCGCACGGCCTCCATGGGAGCGTTCTCGCCCGCGACGCAGTGGGTCACGATGCTGTTCATGATCGTGGCGGGCACGAACTTCACGCTTCACTATCGCGTGCTGAGCGGCCGCGTCGGTGCCTGGGTGCGGGACGAGGAATGGCGCTGGTACGTCGGGTCGATGGCGACGGCGTGGGCTCTGGTGTTCCTCGCCCTCGGGCTGTCGCAGGGCTGGGGCGCGGGGACCGTGCGCGACGCCATGTTCAACGTGACCGCGGTTCACACCACCACGGGCTTCGCGACGGCGGACTTCGGGCTGTGGCCGGCCTTCACCCAGGTCATTCTGTTGGGGCTCATGTTCATGGGCGCCATGGGAGGATCGACGGGTGGGGGGTTCAAATCGGTGCGGACGGGGGTCGTGCTCAAGCACGTGGCCGGCGAGATCCGCAAGGTGCTGCATCCCCGCGCCGTCGTCGTCACGAAGCTAGGCGGGCGCGCGGTGCGGCCGGAAGTCCTGCACAACGTCCTGGCGTTCCTCGCGCTCTACATCGTGACGCACGGGATCGGGACGCTGCTGCTCGCCGCCATGGGCGAGGACCTGGTCACGGCGCTCAGTGCCTCCCTCGCAGCGATGAGCAGCATCGGTCCCGGTCTGGGCGAGGTCGGGCCCGCGTCTCACTACGGCGATCTGGGAGGCGCCGCACACCTCGTGCTGTCGCTCCTGATGCTACTCGGGCGGCTGGAGTTCTACACGCTGCTCGTGCTGGTTTTTCCCCGCACGTGGGCCAACTTTGGTGGCGCGGAGTGATCGGGCGCCCCCCCTGGTGCCGGCCCTGCCAGGTTTCGGTCGGCGGGGCTACCTTTCGGGTGCCCCAGGTCCGGGGGGCCCGTGCGCACGAACCGCGTCAGGACCGTGCAGGTAGCAGCGCTAAGTGATGTCGCGGGTCGCTTCGGGGTGCCTGGGGCACTTATCTTCGATCCCCGATGACGTATCTCGCCCTCGCCCGGAAGTACCGACCGACGCGGTTCGCCGAGTTGGTCGCCCAGTCGCATGTGGCCGCGGGGTTGAGCGGGGCGGTCGCCCGCGACCGCGTGGCCCACGCCTACCTCCTCACGGGTCCCCGGGGCGTCGGGAAGACGAGCGCCGCACGCATTCTGGCGATGGCCCTGAACTGCGAAGCCCAGGCAGAGGACGGGGAGCCCTGCGGCGCGTGCGAGTCCTGCCGCCGCATCTGGTCCGGCGGGGCGAACCTCGACGTGGTCGAGATCGACGCGGCGAGCAACCGGGGCGTGGACGATGCCCGCGACCTGCGCGAGCGCGCCTCGTACGCCGCCAGTGGGGCCGGCCGGTTCAAGGTGTACATCATCGACGAGGCCCATATGCTCACGCGGGAGGCGTGGAATGCGCTCCTCAAAATCCTCGAGGAGCCGCCGCCCCGCGTGGTGTTCGTGTT
This sequence comes from uncultured Gemmatimonadaceae bacterium, assembly GCA_964348385.1. GTDB lineage: Bacteria > Gemmatimonadota > Gemmatimonadetes > Gemmatimonadales > GWC2-71-9 > JAOTVV01. The sequence continues at coordinate 10,087 of CAYGCN010000022.1, read as the reverse complement.
CGCCACGACGGAGCCGCAGAAGATCGCCAACACGGCCGCTCCGGTGATGAGTCGCGTGCAGCGGTTCGATTTCCGGCGGCTGGGACCCGCCACGATCGTCGAGCGGCTCGACGCCGTCGCCACGCAGGAGGCGATCGAGATCGAACCGGAGGCGCTGCACCTCATCGCGCGGGTGGCCCGCGGCGGGATGCGCGATGCCCTCTCGATGCTCGATCAGGCCGTGGCGTTCGGCGAGGGTCGCATCTCGGCGGCGCGGGTCAGGGACGCGCTTGGCCTCATCGACGACGAGATGTACGCCGAGCTGTTGGACCTCGTGGCCGGCGGCGATTCGGCCGGCGTATTCCCGTACGTGGCGCGACTGGTCGAGGCCGGTGTGGATTTGGCGGAGTTCATCGGTGGTGCCGGCGAGGTGCTCCGGGCGTTCCTGGTGCGCCTCCTCGATGGCGAGCCGGAGGGCGTGACCGAGGTGCTCCGCGACGCCATCGATCGGCACGCCTCTGACTACGCGGCCGGTGACCTGTTGCGGATGCTCAGGCTGCTGGGCGATGCCGAGGCCGCGATCCGCCGCAGTCCCAACGCGCGGCTCCATGTGGAGGTCCTGCTTCTCCAATGGACCCTACTCGATCGCACGGTCGAGCTCGGGGACATCCTGAGCGCCCTGGGTGGTGCAGGTTCCTCGGCGAGGCGGGAGACGGCACGGGCAGTGCCGGCGCGTCGCCCGACGTCACCGCCGCGCGAGGCCGACACGCCCGCGCCGGATCCGCCGGCCGGAGGGGCGGTGCCTGCGTCCCGGCGACGTCCCGACGCCACCGCCCAGGGTCCGCTGACGCTGGAGCACCTTCGGACCCACTGGGCGGCGGTGTTAGACGAGGTGGCTCAGCGACGTCGCATGCTGCGCGAGGCCCTCGCGGAGGCCCTTCCCGCCGCGCTGGAGGGCGAGGAGCTGGTGATCGAGGTCGGGGGCGGTGACACCCACATCGACGGACTGGCTCGCAGCAGCGTCGACGTGTCGCGTGCGATCGAGGCGGTCGTCGGCCGGCGGGTCCGTACCACGTTCCGGTCGGCCAAGTCCGGCGCTCCGCCGGCCGGGGGGCCCGGACGGCGGCTCGACGACACCGCCGATCGGGAGCGCCGGTTGCGGCTTTACCGTGAGAAAGATCCCGCCCTGGACGCGGCTGCCGAAGCGCTGGATCTCGAACTCCTAGAGTAACTTGCGAGGCCTCATGGGGCAGGGTAGCTTGCAGATTCGGGTCAAATAACGCTCACCTCTCACCACGCACGTATGGCTGATCTTTCTCAGCTGCTTCAACTGGGCCAGCAGATGCAGGGCCGGCTCACGCAGATGCAGACCGAGCTTGCCGAGCAGAGTGTCACCGGCTCGGCGGGCGGAGGGATGGTCAAGGTCACCGCGGACGGCCGAGGCCAGGTCCGGACGGTGTCGATCGACCCGGCGGCGCTGGCCGACGCCGACGTCGAGATGCTGGAGGATCTCGTCCTCGCGGCCGTCTCCGATGCGCAGCGCCGAGCCGAAGAGCTGTACCGGAGCGAACTGAAGAAGATCGCAGGGGGGATGCCGCTCCCGTTTCAATTCCCGATCTGAGCCGTGGCGGCCATCGAGGATCTGATCGGCGAATTGAGCAAGCTCCCGGGGATCGGGAGGAAGACCGCCACCCGCCTCACCTACTTCTTGCTGAAACAGCCCCCCGAGGCCGGCCGCCGACTGGCGCGCGTGCTGGAGGCCGTCGTCACCCGGGTCAGCCCGTGCTCGGTGTGTGGCAACCTCGGGGAGACGGACCCCTGCACCATCTGCGCGGACGCCCGCCGAGACCGCTCCACCGTGTGCGTCGTCGAAGAAGCGTCGGACATCGGCGCGATCGAACGGACCGGAGAGTATCGGGGCGTGTACCACGTACTCGGCGGTCACCTGTCGCCGCTGGACGGCATCGGGCCCGACGACTTGCGGCTCGACGGCTTGCGGGCGCGCGTGTCGAACGGTTCGTCCGTGCGCGAGGTGATCGTGGCGACCAATCCCTCGATGGAGGGAGAAGTGACGGCGACCTATGTGCGGGGCATCGTCGAGGAACAAGGGGTGCGCGTGACCCGCATCGCGTTGGGGTTGCCGGTCGGCGGCGACCTGGAGTATGCCGACAGCGTGACGATTGCGCGGGCCATCGCGGCCAGGCGTGAGATGGAGTGAGATGAGCAGCCGGCTGCGGGTGCTCGTGGTGGGGTTCGCCGTCGGGGCCGTCCTCGGAACCGTGTTGGCACGGCACTCGGTGGGACGACATCGGGAGGCGCTGTTCAGTGGCCGTCCGCTGCGGCGCCATTCGGCGTTGAGCTACGTGGGGAAGCACCCCTCGGTCGAGGCGGTTCGCCTGTTGCACGACTACCTGGCCTGGGAGCAGCATCCCATGTTGCGGCGTCGGGCGGAGCGCATCGTACGGCGCATGGAAGCGAGACTCGCCGAAGTGAGGACCGGATGACTGGCGCAGGCACCTGGTCGCTCGACGAATACCACTATCGGCAGATCACGGCCCACCTGGCGTCGCTGCTCAAGGAGTCGAACGCACGCTGCGCGCTGCTCGTGGACCGGGCGGGTCAGCTGCTTGCGAGCACGGGAGAGCAGCTCTCATTCGACCCCACCGCGTTCGCCTCGCTGACGGCCGCCGATTTCAGCGCCAACGATCAGCTCGCCAAGATGATCGGCGAGCCGGAGTTCGCCTCGCTGTTCCACCAGGGAGAGCATGAATCGATGTACCTGGCGGATGTGGCGCGGCGCGTCATTCTCGTCGTGTTGTTCGATGAGCGGACCACGGTGGGTCTCGTGCGATTGCGCGTCAAGCAAACGGTGGCGGATCTCTCGGCACTGTTCGAGCGGCTGTTCAATCGTCCGGCGGCCTCGGAGCCCGGCGCCATGCCGCAACGGCCCGCCGGCCCGCTCGCTGGTGCCGAAGACGAGATCGACCGACTGTTCGGGGATTAGAGGGGGAGGCCCGTTCGACCATGTCCATGATCAACTACGCCTCCCGCGAGATCAACTGCAAGCTCGTCTACTACGGGCCGGGCCTCGGCGGCAAGACGACGAATCTCGAGCACGTCTACTCCAAAGTGGCGCCCGACACGCGGGGCAAGATGGTCTCGCTGGCCACCGAAACCGAGCGCACGCTGTTCTTTGACTTCCTGCCGGTCGATCTGGGGACGATTCGCGGCTTCAAGACGCGCTTTCACCTCTACACCGTCCCGGGACAGGTCTACTACAATGCCTCGCGCAAGCTCATCCTGAAGGGTGTCGACGGGATCGTGTTCGTGGCCGACAGCCAGGTGGAGCGGATGGAGGCGAACGTCGAGTCGATGCAGAACCTGTACGACAACATGGCGGAGTACGGGTACGACCTCACCAAGATCCCGTTTGTGATTCAGTACAACAAGCGCGATCTGCCCAACGCCGCTGCCGTGCGCGACCTGCAGGAGCAGGTGAACCCGGGGTGGGAGGTGACCGAGCCGAGCAAGCAGAAGCCCGTCCCCGATCCGTGGCATGCCGGGGAGGCCCTCGTCGAGCGGCGCGATGGTCTCTGGATCCAGCGGGCTCCGCATTTCGAGTCGGTGGCGATCACTGGAGACGGTGTCTTCGACACGCTCAAGGCGGTCGCCAAGATGGTGCTCCGCACGCTGAGCTGAGGGGGTCCGCCGTGATCTGGACCCTGCCCAACATCCTCACCGTGGCGCGCATTGCGTTGGCGCCGGTCGTGGCGCTTTTGCCCTTCATTCGGGGCTACGGGCCCAAACTCATCGCGTTCGTCGTCTTTCTCGCGGCCGCGATCAGCGACATCTACGACGGGCGCCTGGCGCGCGAGCGTGGCGAGATCACGGATCTCGGCAAGCTCCTCGACCCCCTCGCGGACAAGCTGCTGCTGGTGGCCACCCTGATCCCTATCTACTGGATCACGCGTTATCCCATGCGGCAGTACGAGATCCCCTGGTGGGGCAATCTGCCCCTGTGGGTGGCGTTGCTGCTGATAGGTCGAGAAGTCGTGATGACGGTCTTCCGCCAGATCGCCAAGCGGCGCGGTGTCGTCATCGCCGCGGCCCAGGCCGGAAAGATCAAGACGATCGTGCAGGACGTCTTCATCGGCGCGACGATCCTCTGGTTTGCGTGGAAGGACATGCGGGTGGCGTTCGGCTGGCAGGGCGGGTGGCTCGGTGCGTTCTGGGAGCAGTTCCACGGCGCCGTCGTCGCCATTACGCTGGGTGGCGCGGTCCTGCTCACCGCCTACTCGCTCGTGTTCTACGTGTATCGCTATCGGAAGCTGTTTCGGGGAACATCGGGCGCGCAGGGCACGTCACGCGATGGAGCTTGAGATCGTCACGGTCGGCTCGGAGCTCCTTCTCGGTTTCACCCTCGACAGCAACGCCGCAGAGATCGCCCGCGCCCTTGCGGCGGTGGGCGCCCGGGTCAGCCGTCGTGTCACGGTGGGGGACGATGAACACGCCATTCGTGACGCGGTAGCGGGCAGCCTGCGACGCACGAAGTTGGCGATCGTGACCGGTGGCCTGGGGCCAACCAACGACGACGTCACCAAGCGTGCCGTCGCGAACCTGTTCGGGGTGCCGCTCGAGCTGGATCAGACGTATCTGGACGACTTGGAGCACCGCTTCGCCGCCCTCGGGCGCGTGCCGATGCCGCGGAGCAACCGCTCTCAGGCAGAATTCCCACGTGGTGCGACCAGGATTCCGAATCCCCGCGGCACGGCACCCGGCCTCGTGCTCGAGGGACCGCTGGGCACGGTGGTGCTGTTGCCGGGGGTGCCCGCCGAGATGCGGGAGATGCTCACCGGTCACGTCGTCCCGTACGTCGAAACCCGTGTGGCCCGGGCAGGCCACCCCAGGCGGCCGCTCCAGACTCGGACCCTGCGGACGACCGGGGTGACGGAATCCGGGCTCGCCGACCTGCTGTCGGGCACCGAAGAGCGACTGGAAGGCGTGCACCTGGCCTATCTGCCGGGGTGGGAGGGCGTGAATCTGCGGCTCACCGCGTGGACGGCCGACGCGGCGGAGGCCGATGCCCCGCTGGCACGGGCAGCCGCGGTGATCCGAGAGGCAATCGGTCACCACTACTACGGGCCGGATGACACCGACCTCGCGGGCCTGGTACTGACGGACCTGCGCGCCCGCGGCTGGCGTCTGGCGGTCGCGGAATCGTGTACCGGGGGCATGGTCGGATCGCGTCTGACGGCGATCCCGGGCGCGTCTGACACGTTCGTCGGCGGGGTCATCGCCTACGCCGACGAGTCAAAGATCCGCGACCTCGGCGTCCCGCCCGAGATGCTGCGTGCCGAAGGCGCGGTGAGCGAGGCCGTGGCGACGGCGATGGCCGAAGGCGTCGCCAGGCGGTTCCTCGCCGAGGCGTCCATCGCCCTCACCGGCATTGCCGGCCCTACGGGGGGGACGCCGGCCAAGCCGGTCGGGACGGTCGTGATCGCCGCCCGGCTCCCCGGCGAGTCGGCGGTCAAGACCCTGCGGCTTCCGGGTTCGCGCCAGGAAATCCGGCTCCGCAGTTCGCAGGCGGTGCTGAACCTGCTTCGCCGGCTCCTCGTTGGGCGGTAGCGACCGGATCTCCGGTGCTGTCGGATTGGCAGACGTGCGTGGTACGGTTCTTGTCCCCGAGGCTATAATTGAGGGTTACGAGCAAGCCGCAACATCGATCGAGTGACGCATGAGTGGAAAGCGAAAGAAGCCAGTGAAGCGGCCGGACGAGTCGGTGGCACAGGCGGGCGCCGATGAAGTAGCCGAGACGGTCAACGATGCTCTGGGAGAAGCGGGATCGGCGATCCCGGCCGCAGAGTCGGAGGACGCGACGGCCGTACCCGACACCGCCGAGCTGTCGGAAGCCTTGGAGCGGCTCACCGCGGAGCGCGACGAGTTGAACGATCGCTACCTGCGTCTGGCGGCGGAGTTCGACAACTTCCGCAAGCGTGTCGCTCGCGAGCGGGCGGAGCTGAGACATCGCTCCCAGGCAGAGCTTGCGCGCGCATTGCTCGAAGCCCTCGACGACCTCGGACGGGTCGTGACACTCGAAACGGCCAGCTCCACGGTACACGACGTCATTAGCGGCGTGCACCTGGTGGAGCGGAAGCTGATACAGGAGTTGGAGCGCGCGGGGCTGCAGCGTGTCGGCGCCGAGGGTGAGCCGTTCAACCCCAACGATCACGAGGCTGTGGCCACCCAACCCGCCGCCGACGAGAGCGAGGCAGGCACGGTGGGTTCCGTCCTCCAGCCGGGGTACCGGTTCGGCGAGGTGCTGCTCCGTCCGGCGCGGGTGGTAGTATGGGTGGAAGGTGAGCCGCCCGCCGAGGGGTCGCCCGCAGACGGCTAGGACCTGATCGATGCCGGCGGCGAAGGACTACTACCGCGTGCTGGGGGTCTCCGACAGCGCCTCCGAAGCCGAGATCAAGAAGGCGTACCGGCGTCTCGCCAAGAAATACCACCCGGACGCCAACCCCAACGACACGTCTGCCGCCGAACGCTTCAAGGAAGTGGGCGAGGCGTACGGGGTGCTGAGCGATCCCGCCCAGCGCAAGAAGTACGACACCATGCGGAAGTACGGTGCGTTCGCCCCGGGTGGCGGTGGATTCGCCCGTGGGTCGCGTGGCGGGTCGGTACGCACGGAGGACATCGATTTCGGAGGATTCCCCGGCTTCGGTGGGCTGGGGGATCTGTTCTCCTCCATCTTCGGCAAGGGCAAACGCGCGGCCGGCGTCGAGCCCATCGAGGTGTCGGCCGAGATCCCGTTTCGCACCGCCGCTTTAGGGGGCAAGGTCCCGGTCACGGTCGCCGTGACGGAGGCGTGCCCGGGGTGTGGGGGTACGGGGGCGGCTGCAGGCGCAAAGGTCGACGTGTGCCAGGAGTGCAAGGGGCGAGGCACGGTCACGTTCGGCCAGGGTGGTTTTGCGGTCACCAGGCCGTGTCCGGCGTGCCGCGGTCGCGGCAAGATCGCGAGCGAGACGTGCCCGCGGTGCACTGGGTCCGGCGAGGTCGAGGTGAACAAGCGGCTCCTGGTGACGGTCGCGCCGGGCACGGATTCGGGCCAGAAGGTGCGGCTCAAAGGGCAGGGACAGCGGAGCCCCGACGGGGGCCCGCCGGGTGACCTCATCGTCACTTTCCAGGTCGCGTCGGATCGGTTCTTCCGCCGGGAAGGGCTGGCCGTGCATTGCACGGTGCCGATCAACCTTGTCCAGGCGGCGCTCGGCACCAAGATCAAGGTCCGAACCATCGACGGCCGCCGCGTCGTCCTCACCGTCCCGTCGGGCACGCAACCGGGACGACGCTTCCGCATTCGCGGCCAAGGCATTCCGAAAGGAAGCACCCGGGGGGATCAGATTGTGGAGGTGGCGGTGACGATCCCGGAGGACCTCACCGCGGAGCAGGTGCGGGCGCTTCGGCAGTTTGCCGATACGGCGGGGCTCAAATACTGAGCGCCGTTACCGCCGAAGCCAGTGGTCCACGCTGTCGGAAACGATCTCCCCCAGCCGGGTCGCGACGAACGTCGCCGCGGAGCCCGGCTCTGACCATCTGACCACTTCCCCGGTCGCCTGCGAGAGCGTGAAACAGACGAACCGGCTGCGCGCGCCTCCTTCGCTCGCCAACATGTGGATGCGACCCTGCGGGTCCACGGCGAGGTCACTGACGAACACGCCCTCGTGCCATTGCCAGGGGAGTCGCCAGCGGATGTTGCCGTTGGCGTTGTACAGCGTGATGTAGCGGTCGGGCACCGCGTGAATCACGCCGCCCTGGGCAGCCACGAGGAGGCCCGTACGCGTGGCGGGATCGAACAGCGCAAAGGTCTGTAGCGTGTCACCGTCGATGGCCACGAGGCGGGCATTCTTGCCCTCGACCACAATTCGCCCGTCGGGCAGGACGGCGAACTGGTGCGCTGCGGTGGCGACGGTATCCACCCGACGGCGAGCGGTGACCTCCCACTGGGCGTCGAACGACACGACCCACGCACCCTGATCGTCGACATCCGAGACGTACCACATTCCCTGACGTTCCTGAACGTGATGGGGGCTATGGAGGGCCTCGGCGCCTCGCGTATACACTGCGCCCGTCCGGCGGTCGCGAAGGATGATGGACGACTGTCCCTGGCGCGTGAGGGCCAGGACGGAATCACCGGCGGCTGCCACGGCGCGGCCGTCGACGAAGATCAGATCCCCAGAATCACTCGGCGGCCCGCACGCCGTTGCCAGAGCCACGACGAACGGGCCGCCGAGCAGCAGCCTCCGGATCATCGATACCTAGGCTCCGATACTCACCTGGAGCACAAGATACGCAGGGATCAGCAGATCGTCGAATCGATCGATCACCACGGCGATGCGACCGAAGAGCTCGGCGAGGGCCTGCCCTTGCTCGGCCGACAACGGGTTGTCGGCACCATCGGTGAACACGGGATCCTCGGGCGTGCCGGAAATCTTCACGACCACATTCCCGCCATGCACGACCGAGCCCGACAGACTGGTGGGCGTCGCCTGGACGGCCATCGTGAGCGAACTCGCGCCGTCATGGACGACCAGCTCGAAGGTCGCCATGTCCAGCTGCGGGGCGAGGGTGGCCGTCACCGTCAGGCCGACGTGGTTCGACGGCACGTCAATCGTGTATGACAGCTGGAACCCGTCGACCTCCGACCAGGTGTGCGATAGCGAGAAGTCGACCTGGGTCGTGCCGTCCGACAGGTAACCCTCGGCCGTGAACGTGAGGCTCGACGTGGTGACCACCGCGCTGGCGAGATACTCCAGGTAGGTGATCCCGTTCACCACGGCGATGGCCCCAAGGCGATCGGCCGCCGGAGTGCCCTCGTCGGTCAGCTCGAGGTACCCGACCTGTGTGAGCGGTTCCACCGGCTCGTGGAAGATCGGATCGACCGCGTACAGGATGACGAGAATGCCGTTCGCCGGAGCGCCGGTACTGTCCGGGGCCACCTCGTACTTGCCGGTTGAGGTATTGTAGATCAGCGTTTTGGCGAGCCAATCGGCCGGGAAGATCACGGCGGGCTGCGTAGGACTCAGGAACGGCGCGATCTGCCGTAGCAGCCGGAGGTTCTCCGGAATGGCGATGCCGTCGGTCGCAGACAGGGCCGGCGCCGACGGGGCCCCCCCGAAATCGGGCATCGCGGTGGATAGGATCCCCATGGCCTCGAGGGCCGGGTTGCCCTCGAAGGGCTCCAGCGCTTCCAGGGCGGCCTGGTTGGCCTGCACCGGGTCGAAATCGCCGGGCGCCGTGGCGTCACCACAGGCGCTCATGGCCATGGCGGCGGCGACGAGCAGGGTGCCGGCGAGCCGGCCGTGATGTCGTTGACTTGGATTCTTCATGACGAACTCCATTCTGGTCACTAGGGCGGACGTTGCCCACAGTGTAACGTTCGACCGGGCGATTTCGCTGTGATGGGGTTCACGACGGGTGAACGACACACATCACATCCCGTACGGACGGAATGAAGGCCGGCATGCGCGTCCACTACACCGATCAATTCGAGGTGCCGCTCCCCCCGGGACACCGATTTCCCATGTCGAAGTATCGGCTCTTGCGGGAGCGTCTCCTCGCCGACGGTGTCGTGGGCGCCGACGACCTCGTCGTGCCGCCTGCGGCAACGGATGCCGAGCTGACCCGAGTGCACCATCCGTCGTACGTGGCGCGCGTGCGTCAGGGGACGCTGAGCCGGGACGAGGTGCGGCGACTGGGCTTTCCCTGGTCCCCCGGTCTCCTGGAGCGATCCTGTCGCTCGGTCGGGGGGACGCTCGGCGCGTGTCGAGCAGCCCTTGCCGACGGCGTGGCGGTGACGCTCGCAGGAGGGACGCATCATGCGTATCCCGATCGCGGCGAGGGATACTGCGTCTTCAACGATGTCGCCGTGGCGATCCACGCCATTCGCGCCGCGGGACGGATCGGCCCCATCGTGGTCGTGGATTTGGACGTGCACCAGGGCAATGGGACTGCGGCGATTTTCCGAGGCGATCCCAGCGTGACTCTGCTGGATCTGTACGCCGTGGGGAACTACCCGTTCGCCAAGGAGGACGGTCGTTTCGCGATCCCGCTC
>CAYGCN010000021.1:4283-32256 GCA_964348385.1 uncultured Gemmatimonadaceae bacterium | reverse complement strand
GCGATGGACGGCGTGCGCCTCCTCCGCACCGACGACGAGGTGGAAGGACGGAGCCTGGCGCAGCGGCTCGAAACCATCAATGCCCGGCGGCAGGCGATGGACGAGACCATGCTCGACGAGGCGGTCGAGGAGGTCGAAGAGCGTGTGGACCTCGCGTCGACCTTCGGGTTGGTGCTCGCTCGGGATACGTGGCATCCCGGCGTGATCGGGTTGGTGGCGTCGCGACTCGTGGAGCGGTACTGGCGACCGACGGTGTTGGTGGCATTCGACGGCGACGTGGGCAAGGGATCGGGACGGAGTATCCCGGGGTTCGATTTGCACGATGCGCTCACGAACTGCGCGCCGCACCTCAGTCGCTACGGTGGGCACCGCATGGCGGCGGGCCTCACCGTGGAGCGTGGCCGCGTGGAGGCGTTCCGAGCCGCGTTCAACGACGTGGCGCGCGAGCGGCTCACGGCTGACGATCTGGTGCCCACTCAGCGCGTGGACGTGCTGGTGTCGGTCGCCGAGCTGAACGACGAGTTGGAGCGCCTGTTTCGCCACCTCGAGCCGTGCGGCGCCGGGAACCCGGCTCCCGTGCTGGGGATTCGTGATGCCACGCTGAACGACCGGCGCGTGGTGGGAACGAAGCATCTGCGGTTCACCCTGACGGACGGCTCCGGCACCATTCCCGCCATCGCGTTCAACTGGGCGGATCGTGTGCCGCCCGAGTGGCACGATGCATCGGTAGACGTGGCCATCAAGCTCGACCGCAACGAATGGCGCGGCACGAGCACTCTCCAGGCTCGAGTCGTGGACATCAGGGCCGCGACGTAGCCGGATGCGCATCATCGCCGGTGAGTTCCGGGGACGGACGCTCAGCTCACCCGCCGATCCCCGCGTGCGTCCCATCACGGGCCGTCTCAAGAAGGCCTGGTTCGGCATTCTGGAGCCCCATTTGTCCGGTGCGCGCGTCGTGGACCTGTTCGCCGGATCCGGCTCCCTCGGCTTGGAGGCACTGTCGCGCGGCGCCGCCCACGTCGACTTCGTCGAGTTCTCGAAGCCGTCGCTCGCCGCGCTCGGAGCCAACATCGCTGCCTTGGGCGTCGAGGATCGGGTCCGAATTCGCCGGGCCGACGCGCTCAGGTTTGCGGCCAAGCTCCCGGACCGCGCGTACGACGTGGCCGTAGCCGACCCGCCGTTCTCGACCGATCACGCCACGCGCCTGATCGCTATCTTCCGGGACCGGCCGTTCGCGGCGATCCTCGGCATGCAGCATCGCGCCGCGCTCGAGCTGGATGGCGACGACACCCGCCGCTACGGCACGCATGCCCTCACCTTCTGCTATGCGCCATGACCAGAATCGCGATCTATCCCGGCTCCTTCGATCCCGTGACCCTGGGGCACGAAGACATCATCCGCCGTAGTCTGCACCTGGTGGACAACGTGATCGTCGCCGTGGCGGTCAACATCGCGAAGGAGCCGCTGTTTTCGCTCGAGGAGCGGGTGGGCATGCTCGAGACGGTGCTCGAGGGGGAGTCGCGCATCGAGATCACGGCCCTCGACGGGTTGCTGGCCGAGTTCGCTCGCCGCCGGAAGGCGACGGTGGTGATTCGCGGGCTACGGGCGGTGTCGGATTTCGACTACGAATCGCAGATGGCGCTCATGAACCGACAGCTCTACCCGGACTTGGAAACGGTGTTCTTGGTTCCGGCGCTGCACCTCACGTATCTGTCGTCCAGCCTGGTCCGCGAAATTGCACGACTCCGGGGCGACGTGAGCGCGTTCGTCCATCCTGTGGTGGACGCGGCGTTGAAGCGGCGCTTCGGTACGTGAGGTTCCGTGACGACGTCCGCCGTCGCGCAGCCGCCCTCGGCCGAACCGTGATCCTGGCCGAAGGGTGGGACGACCGCATTCAGGCGGCCGCGAAGCTGATGGAGCGTCAGGGTACGGCTCGTGTCATCACGCTGGACCGATCCATGGCTGCCGATCCACGGGTGGCACGCGTGGCCGAGCACTTGGCGACTCGGCGGCCCGACAAGGTGCGCGACACGGCCCATGCCAAAGAGATGGCGGCCGATCCGCTCCGATTTGCGGCCTCGCTGGTCGCCATGGGCGAGGCCCACGCCGCCGTGGCCGGCGCAACCTGCCCGACGGGCGACGTGATCAGGGCAGCGCTCTGGGCGATCGGACCGGCCGACGGCATTCAGACCGTCTCCAGCTCGTTCTACATGGCGGTGCCACGGGACAACCTCGACTTCCTCGACGGGCGGAACGACCGGTTGGCGACGGAGGATTTCGTGCTCACGTTCACCGATGCCGGCGTGGTGCCGGATCCCACGGCCGACCAGCTGGCCGAAATCGCCTTGAGCGCGGCCCGTGACCGGTCGCGCATCGTGGGGGACGTACCGACCGTCGCATTTCTATCCTACTCGACCAAGGGCAGCGCCGAAGGCGAGCGCGTCGACAAGATCCGCCAGGCGACGCGCCGCTTTCGAGAGCTTGCGCCGACAATAGCCGCGGACGGCGAGTTGCAGGGTGACGCGGCACTGGTGCCGGACGTGGGGAGGCGGAAAGCTTCGGGCTCCGCCGTGGCGGGCCAGGCCAACGTGCTGGTGTTTCCCGATCTTGACAGTGGAAACATTGCCTACAAACTGGTGCAGCGTCTCGCGGGCGCGACGGCCGCGGGACCGATCCTGCAAGGGCTGCGACGGCCGATGATGGATCTCTCGCGCGGGGCCACCGCGGACGACGTTGCGGATGTCGCCGCGGTAGGCATCTTGCAAACGGCCGAGTGAGTGTGACGCTACTACTGGAGGCAGTATGAGTTTCACGGTCCGGAAGGACGAAGCGAAAGATGTCGTGGTGATCGGCGTGGACGGGCAGCTGATCGTCGGCAACCGGCACGACCTCAAGAAGAAGGTGCTCGAGGCGCTGGATGCCGGTGACCGGCGGTTCGTCGTCGACTTTACTGCGACCGGATACATCGACTCGTCGGGTCTCGGCGTGCTGGTCTCCCTGGCGAAGAAGATCAGGGAGTTGGGTGGCGACCTCAGGCTCGCCGGGCTCAACGACGATCTCCGCACGCTGTTCGAGCTGACCAAGCTCGACACGCTGTTCACCATCATGGACTCGGCCGAGGAGGCGGTCGCCGCGTTCTGACGTCGTGACGGCCCCCTTGCGTTTGGTCGTGCGTCGCCGGGAAACGGCGGTGCGCGAAGGGTCTGGCCGCACCGTCGAGATCTCGCTGCGGGTCCCCACGGATCTCGACGTCGTGGAGGAAGCGGTCGACCTCGTCGCCCGCCATTGCCTCGCCAGTGGGGTGCCGCCGCGCGCAGCCCGCTTCGTGATGCGGGTGGTCCTGTGCGAGGCGCTCGCCAACGCCATTCAGTACGGCAATCGATTCGATCCGTCGAAACGCGTGGATGTACGCGTCGAAGTCGCGGCCGAGGCCGTGACCCTGCATGTCCGAGACGAAGGGGCCGGGTTCGATCCCGCCAGCGTCCCGGACCCCACCGCTTCCAGCCGAGTCGACGCCGACAAGGGCCGCGGCCTGTTTCTGATCCGAAAACTCGCCGACGAAGTGCGGTTCAACGATCGGGGGAATGCGATCTGCATGATTCTCAACCGCGCCTAGAGCGACTGGAATCCGTCCTCCAGTCGCTCGGGGGCATGTTCGACTGTCGCATCCGGCTGTGGCGGGCCGGGAGGGGACGGCTGCGGCCGGTGCTCGGCGGCGAGGGTGCGCGGCCACCTCATTCGCGGCTGGACGAGCAGGGCCTGGTCGAGCCGGACGATGCCAACCGGCGACTCGTTCACATTCCCGGGTTGCCGGGGTACTGGTACGAGTTGGCCGATGGCGAAGCGGATGCCGGCCGTGCCGAAGAGGTACTGACCCCGCTCATCGCGCAGTTGCTCGACGTGGAGCGCGAGACGCTGGCGCTCGCCAAGCAGCTTGCATCCCGCTACGAAGAGATCGAGCTGCTCTACACCATCAGTGAGATCCTGGGCCGAACATCCCGTCTCGATCAGGCGGCGGAGACGATTCTCCGCGCCGTGAGCTCGGTGGTCGGCGCGCGCCGGGCCTCGCTGTTTCTGCACGACGAGGCGGCAACGGTGTTGCGGCCGATGGCGTCGATCGGCAAGCCGGTGGTGGAGCTGGCGCCGATCCGCGTGTCCGATCCCGAATCAGTGGCCGCCCGGGCGTTCCGCACCAAGAACACCATCACCGGCGATGCCCGTACTGCGGAGGACCGCGCGGCCCGCGCGCAGACGTCGCGTGGATATCAGGGGGAGGCGTTCCTGTCCGTGCCCGTGATGTTTCGCGGGACCGGCGCGTCTCCGCACCCCGTGGGAGTGCTCAACCTCACGGACCGCGTAGGCGTCGATGAGTTCAGCGGAGGGGAGCAGCGGCTGGTGGGTGCCGTCGCGAACCAGATCGGTGCGGCGCTGGAACATGCGCGGCTGGTGGAGCGCGACTTGATCCGACAACGTGTGAACCGTGAGCTGGAGTTGGCCCACGGGCTTCAGCTCAAGCTGCTCGTCTCGCCCGACGTGCTGGGGAAGGGCATCGACGTCGCCGCACGGTGCATCCCGGCCAAGAGCGTCGGTGGAGATTTCTACCATTTCTTGCGCCTGTCTGGCGGTCGCTACGGGGTCATGCTGGGCGACGTGTCGTCCCACGGGTTTGCGGCGGCGCTAATCATGGCACTTGTCCTGTCCGCGGCGGGCATTCACGCGGCGGAGGCGGGGTCACCCGACGATACGCTGCGCCGCCTGCTGGAGTCCGTCGCGCAGGAGCTGGACGAGACCGAGATGCACCTGTCGCTGTTCTACGGGGTCATCGATCCCCGGGGCGGTGTGCTGCGCTATGCCAACGCCGGCCACCCGCATGCGTTCCGGATGGGGGTGCGCGATCGGCTCGAGCGACTCAAGGCCACGTCGCCTCCCCTTGGCCTCGCCGATCGTGACGCGATCGCCGCGGCCGAAACCCATTGGAACGCCGAATCGGACCGGTTGCTGCTGTTCTCGGACGGCATCGTGGACGCCCGCAACGCCGCCACGGAGACCTTCGGCGAGGAGCGGGTGCTGCGCATCGCGCGCAAGCACTTCGACACATCGAGTGGTGCGATCGTCGAAGGCGTGCTGGCGGCGGTGAGTGCCTTCGAAGCGGTGGCGCGCGACGACCGCGCGATGCTGGTCCTCCGGGTCTAGTGGGCCGCCGACTCGGCCAACACTTCCTGACGGATCCCTCGATCTTGGACCGGATCGTCGACGCGCTCACACCCTCCCGACGAGACACGGTGATCGAAATCGGCCCCGGACGGGGCTCGCTCACGCGTCGTCTGATTCAGCGCGTGGGGCATATCGTGGCGGTCGAGCGCGATCCCACGCTCGTCGTGGCGCTCGCTGCCGAGCAGTTGCCGTCGGTCGACGTCATCGAGGGCGACGCGCTGGCGGTCGATTGGCACGCGACGGTCGAGGGCCCGTTCAAGGTGGTGGGCAACATTCCCTACTACATCACGTCTCCGCTCATCGACAAGGCGCTGGAGCCCCCGCGGCCCGTGTGCGTGGTGTTCCTGGTGCAGCGGGAAGTGGCGGACCGGCTGGCGGCGGAGCCGGGCGGGAAGGCGTACGGCGCGCTCACGGTGGGGGTCCGGACGGTCGCGCAGGTCGAGCGGCTGTTCGCGGTACCCGCCGGCGCGTTCCGACCACCGCCGGCGGTGGATTCGGCCGTGGTGCGCCTCACGCCGCTCGACAGGCCGTTGCTGCCCGACGCGGAGCGTGAGGCGTTTCGGCGGTTTACCCAAGCAGTATTCGGTCGTCGGCGCAAGCAGATCGGAGGCATCCTGCGCGCGATCACGGGACGCGCCCCGGACGAGATCGCGGCGGTGCTCGCCGGGTTGGGCGTCGCGCCCACGGCCCGTCCCGAGACCCTGCCCCTCGCGACGTTCGTCGCCGCCTTCGAATGGTCCAAGGCGTGACGTCCGCCGGCGCCGTTGAACGGTGTCCGGGACTCGGGCTAGATTGACGCGATGTCAGCCCTCCGCGTGACCAGTGAGATCGGGGCGTTGCGAGCGGTCCTGGTGCATGGCCCCGGTCGCGAGCTCGAAGCCGTCACGCCCGCCACCCGCCGCGAATACCTGTACGACGACATCATCGATGTCGGGTTCGCCAATCGCGAACACGGCGTGCTCAGGCAGGTGCTGGAACGCTACAGCGAGGTCTACGAAGTGAGTGACCTCCTGCGCGACGTGCTCGATCGCAGGGAAGCTCGCGATCTCCTGATCGCCCGGGCGAGCCACGTCATCCCGACGGGCTCCGTACTCAAGCGGTTGGCCGACCGTCCCAGCGACGAGCTGGTCACGATGCTGATCGAGGGGGCGGAAGAGGAAGGCGGTCCCCTCACCAGCTACCTCAACGCCGTCGGGTACTCGCTGCCGTCGGTCCCCAACCTGTTCTTCACGCGTGACATCGGCATCGTGATTGGCGAGCACGTGGTGATCGGCTCCATGCGCCACGCCGCCCGGTGGAGCGAGGAGCTGCTGATCAAGGCCCTGTTTGCGTTTCACCCCAGGCTGACCAACGCCGGCATTCTGTACGACGGCTCCGCGGAGCGGCGGGACAACTACAGCCTCGAAGGCGGGGACGTCCACCCGGTGCGACCGGATCTGCTGCTCTTGGGATACAGCGCGCGATCGAGCCCCGCCGCGCTGGATCACATCTGCGATATCGTGTTCGAGCGCTGCCCGGTGACGGACGTCATCGTAGTGGTGCTGCCCGGCGAGCGCACCGCGATCCACCTCGACATGATCTTCAGTCAGGTCGACCGGGGCCAGTGCGTCGTCTACCCTCCGCACTTCCTGGGTGCGGGGCGGTTGGGCGTGCTCCACCGCCGCAAGGGCGACGCCGCCGTGCGGGAGGCACCCGATTTCTTCACGGCGCTGCGCGACGTCGATTTCCCGCTGGAGCCGATCTTTTGCGGTGGGACGCATCGCGGGATCCAGGATCGCGAGCAGTGGGGGTCGGGTTGCAACCTCGTCGCCGTGCGGCCGGGGGTGGCGCTCGCCTACAAGCGCAACGAGGCCACCCTGCGGGAGTTCGAGCGTGCCGGGTACCGGATCGAGGATGCCTCGACTGTCCTCGGGTCCGACACGGTTCCCAGGGAGCGAACGATCATCACGTTCGAAGGGGCGGAGCTGGTGCGCGGGGGTGGCGGCCCGCGGTGTATGACGCTGCCACTCAGGAGGGAAGACCCGTGAGCGATCACGGCGTTCGGGCGGCTCCGGCGGGAACGCTTGTCGACCGCTCGCTCCGGTTTCTCGCGGATCAGGCGGCGGACAGCCTCACGCTGGCCAGGGACGTGCTGGGCATCTCCCGGGCCACGCGGGCAATCGCCGATCGCGTGGCAGTCGCGCTCCTCGGGTCGGACCCCCGTGTGCGGCGGCTGGTCGACGGCAAATGGGCGCTGGCGACGGCGGCGGGCGAGTCGGCCGCGCTCGACGCGTGCACGTTCGCGGTGGTGGACGTCGAGACCACCGGATCGAGTTCCGGCCGCGGCGACCGGATTACGGAAATCGGCGTGTACACGTTGAGCGGTGGGAAGATCGACCTGGCGTTCGAGACCCTGGTCAATCCTGAGCGGCCGATCCCCACGGTCGTGTCCGCCTTGACCCGCATCACCGACGACATGCTGCGGTCGCAGCCCACGTTTGCCGAGATCGCGGACGACGTGGTTGGCGCGCTGGCCGGCCGGGTCTTCGCCGCGCACAATGCCCGGTTCGACTGGGCATTCGTGTCTCGCGAGCTGCGGCGGACGCGGGATCTGACACTGGAGGGCCCGCGCATCTGCACCGTCCGGCTCACTCGTCGCCTGGTTCCGGAGCTGCGCGCGAGGAATCTCGACGCGGTCGCGGCCTATTTCGGGGTCGAGATCGAGCAGCGGCACCGGGCCGGCAGCGACGCGCGCGGCACAGCCCAGGTCCTCAAGCGGCTCTTGGAAGTGGCCGACGACAAGGGGGTGCGGACCCTGGAAGATTTGCGGGCGTTGGGCCGACCCAAGCGCCAAGCCCGCCGTCGGCGCACTGCGCTTCCCACCTCGCTGGAGGAGGCATGACGCTGGTTTCGACGTTCGCGGTGGGGGGACTCACCTGTCACTTGCTCGACGGCGGGCGCCAACGGCTGGACGGCGGGGCCATGTTCGGCGTGGTGCCGAAGCCCCTCTGGGAGCGCCGGATCCGGCCCGACAAGCGGAATCGGATCCCGTTGGCGCTGCGGTGCCTGCTGATCGAGCACGACATGGGGCCGATCCTCGTGGATACCGGCGTGGGCAACAAGGAAAACGAGAAGTTCGTAGACATCTACGGCGTCGCCAACGACGGAACCCACGGGCCCACCCGGCTGGAGGACGCGCTCCACGAGGCGGGGTACGCCACGAGCGACATCCGCTACGTGGTCAACACCCACCTGCACTTCGATCACGCCGGGGGCAACACGTACCGGGATGAGGCCGGGCGCGTGGCGCTCACCTTCCCCAGCGCGACGTACGTCGTGCAGCGGCGCGAGCTGGAATTCGGGTTGCGCTCCAACGAGCGGACGTCGGCGAGCTACCTGCCGCCGAACTTCGTGCCGGTGACCGACGCGGGGCAGTGGCAGCTTGTCGATGGAGAAGCCGAGTTGGTGCCGGGGGTGCGGCTCCTGCCGACCCCGGGGCACGTGCCGTACCACCAATCGGTCGTCGTGAGCAGTGCTGGGGAAACGGCCTGCTACCTGGCGGATCTGGTACCGACGACGGCCCACGTGCCGCTTCCCTGGATCATGGGCTACGATCTGGAGCCGCTGGTGACGCTGGAGACCAAGCGCCGGCTGCTGAATCGTGCGGTGGCCGAGGACTGGGTGCTCATCTTCGAGCATGATCCCGAGCAGGGGCTGGGGAGGGTGGTGCAGGACACGAAGGGACCGGCGTTTGCGTCGCTTGACAGCCGCTGAGGTGGGGGGTACAATCCCCAGTCACAACACGGCAAGCAAGCGCCGGTGGCGCTTCACCCTCCTGCCGCCCACGGGGTGCGCGTTCAGGGTTCTGCGAGTGAGCGGGGCACGGCGCCCCGCCGACGACGGACTCATGGAGGGTAGAGTCCGTTTTTTTGTTGTCTGCAGACGAAAGGAGGCTCGTCACTGGCCGTTTCAGATGACAAACAGCGGGTGAGGGTCAACCATCAGATCCGGATCAGCCCCGTGCGGCTGATCGGAGATGACGGAGAGCAGGTGGGCGTCGTCCCGGTCGAGGAGGCGCTGCGGGCGGCACGTGAACGAGGCCTGGATCTCGTCGAAGTGGCGCCGATGGCCCGCCCCCCCGTGGTCAAGATCATGGACTACGGCAAGTATCGGTTCGAGCAGGCCAAGGCCGCTCGGGCGGCACGCAAGAAGCAGCACGTCATCCAGGTCAAGGAAGTGAAGTACCGCCCCGGGATCAGCGAGCACGACTTCGCGTTCAAGACCCGACACGCGCGGACCTTCCTGGAGGAGGGCAACAAGGTGAAGCTGACCATGATGTTTCGCGGTCGGCAGATCACCCATCCGGAGCTGGGCCAGGGGGTGCTCGATCGGGTGTTCGAGGCCGTCAAGGACATCGCCAAGATCGAAGCTCAGCCCAAGCTCGAGGGACGCAATATGACGATGGTGCTGGCGCCGAAGTAGGGAGCCGGCCATGCGGTAGGGAGGCGGATGACGGCGGAGCGGGAAGCACCGACCGATCCACCGCCCGCCCTCAAAGACAGGAAACACTGAGATGCCGAAGCAGAAGACCAAACGTAGCGCGGCCAAGCGCTTCAAGCTGACTGGCTCCGGCCGGGTCAAGCGGTCGCGGGCCTTCAAGAGCCACATCCTGACGAAGAAACATCCGAAGCGAAAGCGCCGCCTGCGCAAGGCGACGCTGGTCGCGGCGGCGGATCAACGACGCATCAAGCGCCTGTTGGAGGCGTAGGAGCGAGCCATGCCCAGAGTTCGGAACTCCGTCGCACGCAACAAGCGCAAGAAGAAGATCATGCGCGCCGCCAAGGGCGCGCGCGGCGGACGCAGCAAGCTGTACAAGTCGGCCAAGGAGAACGTCGAGCGCGGTCTGCGGTACGCGTACCGGGATCGGCGCAATCGCAAGCGGGACTTCCGCCGACTGTGGATCGTGCGGATCAATGCCGCGGCTCGGATCTACGACCTCAGCTATAGCCGATTCATGTCCGGCCTGAAGAAGGCGGGCGTCGAGATCAACCGGAAGATGCTCGCCGACCTGGCGGTGCGCGATCCGGCGGCGTTCGGCGAGTTGGCGGAGGTAGCCAAGCAGAGCCTCTAGTGGGCTGGACGCCGATGACCACGCCCACGCACGCCCAGCAAGAGCTCGACCTCATTGCGCAGACGGTGGACAGCGTGTCCACCGCCGACGCCGAGCTGCTGGCCGAACTGCGCACCGAACTGCTGGGGCGCAAGGCCGGCAAGCTCACCCGGATTCTCCGCTCCCTCGGCTCCCTGCCGGCGGACGAGCGCCGCCGACTCGGCGCGCGCGCCAATCAGATCAAGCAGGCCCTGGAAGCCGCGATCACCGAGCGGGAACGGGTACTCGAGGCCGAGTCCCGTCGCGCGGTCGAGGTCGACGGCACCATGCCGGCCCGGCAGACCTGGCGCGGGGCGCGCCATCCCGTGCTCGCCGTGGTGGACGAGATCTGCGAGATCTTCAAGGAGCTTGGCTTCACTCGGGTGAGCGGGCCCGAAGCGGAGACCGAGGACTACAACTTCACCAAGCTCAATACGCCGCTCGATCATCCGGCGGCCGACGAGCACGACACCTTCTACCTCGGTCCGGGGACGCTGCTCCGCAGCCATACGTCGCCCGTGCAGGCACGCGTCATGGAGCAGTATCAGCCCCCGATCAGGATCGTCGTGCCGGGTCGGGTGTACCGGCGCGACGCCTTCGACGCCTCGCACTCGCCCGTGTTCGAACAAATCGAGGGTCTCGCCGTGGACGAGGGCATCGACTTCGTCGATTTCAAGGCCGGCATCGACTACTTCGTGAAGCGGTTCTTTTCGCCCGATACGGTGGTGCGATTCCGCCCGTCGTTCTTCCCGTTCACCGAGCCGTCGGCCGAGGTGGACGTGCAGTGCCAGATGTGCAAGGGCGGTGGCTGTGCGACCTGCAAGCAGACCGGGTACCTGGAGATCATGGGTGCGGGCATCGTGCACCCCGCCGTGTTCGAGAACTGCGGGATCGATGCGGAGCGGTACACCGGCTACGCGTTCGGTATGGGACCGGATCGCATCACCATGCTGCGGCACGGGATTCCCGATATCCGCCTGCTGTTCGAGAACGACATGCGGTTCCTGTCGCAGTTCGTGAGCTGACGTGAACGTCTCCGTCAACTGGATCTCGGCCATGCTGGGTCGAAAGATCGACCCGCAGGACGCGGCGGAGCGGCTCACGATGCTGGGCGCACCGGTCGAAAGCGCGGAGCGCATCCACCAGGATCTCGACGGCGTGATCATCGCGCTCGTGGAGTCGGTGGAGCGTCACCCCGACGCCGACCGGCTCACGGTGTGCCGCGTCAACGACGGCACGGCGGTGCGCGACGTCGTGTGCGGTGCCACCAACGTCGTGGCGGGCCGGAAATATCCCTACGCCCCGGTCGGGTCAATGCTGCCGGGCGGCTTCAAGCTCGAGGCCCGCAAGATCCGTGGCGTCGTGTCCAACGGCATGCTGTGCTCCCCCCGAGAACTCGGTCTTGGTGAAGACCACGAAGGCATCATGGAACTCGAGACGGACGCGGATCCGGGAACGCCGTTTCTCGAGGCGCTGCCCGTGGCCGACGTTCGGCTCGAGGTCGAGGTGACCGCCAACCGGCCGGACCTGTTGTGTCACAAGGGCGTGGCCCGGGAGCTGGCGGCGGTCTACGGGGTGCCGGTGAAACTCCCCGCGATTCCGGGCGCACCCAGCGACTTCGCCGCGCCGCGTCGCGTCGCGAGCAAGGGAACGGTCGGGGGGATCGAAGTCGTGATCGATGACATCGACGGTTGCCCCCGATACATGGCCGCCGTCATCCGTGGCGTGCGCATCGGCCCGTCGCCGGACTGGCTCCAGGCCCGCCTCCGCAGCGTGGGAGCGCGGCCGATCAACAACGTGGTGGACGCGACCAACTACGTGCTGCACGAGCTGAATCAGCCGATGCACGCCTTCGATCTGAAAACGCTGCGCGGCGCGAAGATCGTGGTGCGCCGGGCCGAGCCCGGCGAGCGGGTGGTGACCCTGGACGGCGAGGCACGCGACCTGACGCCCGACATGACGATGATCTGCGACGCCGAGCTGGTGACGGCGATCGCGGGTGTCATGGGTGGTGCGGCATCGGAGGTCACCGAGGTGACCACCGACGTGCTGCTCGAGTGCGCGTACTTCGATCCGAAACGGGTGCGCAGCACGCGACAGGCGCTCAAGATGAGCACCGATGCGTCGTACCGGTTCGAGCGCGGCATCGACATCGAGGGCATGACCGATGCCCTGCGACGGGCCGTGACCCTGATCCGAGCCGTCGCCGGCGGGAGCGAGCCGGAACCGGCGCTCGACGTGTATCCCAGGCCCCGCAAGCAGAAGGGCGTGTTCGTGCGACCGGCGCGTGTCGCGCATCTGCTCGGCGTGGAGCTGTCCCGCGAGGAGATCGAAGCCAGTCTGGTGCGGTTGGGGTTCCCGGTAGCGCCCAAGGACGATCGGCTCCACGTGCAGGTTCCCGGGTGGCGGCCGGATGTCACGCGTGAGGTGGACCTGATCGAGGAGGTCGCGCGACTTCGCGGGTACGATTCGTTCCCGTCACAGCTCAGGCCGCTGCGACCAAGTGTGGTGCCCAACGATCCCGACGTGGCGACGCACGCCCGGCTGGAGCAGGCCTTCACCGGGCTCGGCCTGCATCAGGCGCGCTCGCTCTCGCTGACCGGCTCCGGTGGGTCGGATGCGTTCCGGGTGCTCAACCCGTTGTCGACCGAAGACGCCTACCTGCGTCGCGACCTGCTGAGTGGCCTCACCCGGTCGGTGGAACGGAACTGGGCGGTGAGGGAGCGCGACGTGCGCCTGTTCGAGATCGGGCGGGTGTTTCGCGACACAGGTGACCCGCGTCCCGAAGAAGCCACCCGCGTCGCTGCGGTGGTGACCGGCGCGCGGATACCGCCGCACTGGTCCGGCTCGGGCAAGGCTCCGGACTACGATCGTTGGGATATCAAGGCGTTGTTCGAGACGGCCGTCACGCTTGCGGGCGGCGGGGGAACCGTCGAGCCGGTTGGTGACGCATGGCAGGCCGTCGATGCGGACGGGAACGTCCAAGGGTGGGCCGGCCCGCTGGACGCCGACCGTCCGGCATGGGCGGGAGCGCTTTTTGGGTTCGAGCTCGCTGTGCGGACGGAGCAGTCCGGTGCCGTGCGGTTCGCGCCGCTTCCGACCACGCCACCGGTGGAGCGAGACCTGGCCCTGGTGCTCCCGGCGGGGGTCACGGCGGCCGCCGTGGAGGGCGTGATTCGCGAGTCCGCCGGGGACCTCCTCGCGGAATTGGCGGTTTTTGACGAGTATAGGGGATCGGACATGGCCGGCCGCAGCGTGGCGTGGCGTCTCGTGTTTCGCGCGCCCGATCGGACCTTGCGGGACAAAGAAGCCGACAAGGCCGTGACCACCGTGCTGGCCTCGCTCAAGGAGCGGTTGGGTGTCGAACGACGACAGGCCTGAGTTTCGCGCGCTGGAGGACCTGCGGGAGGTGCTGGCCTCGCTCGCCAGCGAATTGGCGTCGTGGCGACGCCGGGCGCTCAAAGCCGAAGCCGGGCAGGCACAGCTTGGCTTGAGTCAGGACCTCGTGGCGGATCGCGAGCGGAGCAAGGCGCTCGAAGCGGAGAACGCCGAGTTGCAGCAGCGGCTCGGCGCGGCCCGTACGCGGCTCGAGGAGCTGCTCGGTCGCCTGCGGTTCCTCGAGGAACAGGTGGCGATGGAGGAACAGGGGCGATGAGTGCCGAAAAGACGGTGGTCAAGGTGGGCATCGGCGGCGAGGAGTACACGCTCAAGTCGGACCGCCCTCCCGAGTACACCCGAGCGGTCGCCGACCACGTGGACAGGACCCTGCGCGACATCACGGGCTCCGGGGCCATTGTCGAGACGCAGAAGGCGGCCATCCTGGCGGCGCTGGCCATCACGGACGAGCTGTTCCAGGCGCGCCGGTCGCAAC
Organism: uncultured Gemmatimonadaceae bacterium; assembly: GCA_964348385.1. GTDB lineage: Bacteria > Gemmatimonadota > Gemmatimonadetes > Gemmatimonadales > GWC2-71-9 > JAOTVV01. Next base: position 18,043 of record CAYGCN010000021.1, on the reverse strand, counting down.
GGGAGATGGCCGATCGCCTCAACGCGCTCGCTGCCGAGCTGTCGCGGCTCTTGCCGCCGGCGAAGCGGCGATCGCGGTCGACCGGGGCGTTTGCCACCAGGTCCGAAGCCCCTTAAGTTCGTCGGGGTCACCTGCGCGTGACCCTGTGGGAACATCTTTTCGATCAAGGCGCGCTCCCCCGTCATAGGGTTGGCAGCGTCGCTGGAGATAGATATGGGAGCCGACCAGCTTCTGCCGTACCTGTTGGCCGTTCTCGGTGGTGGTGCGATTGCCGGGGCGGTCTTTTTCGTGGTGGGGCGGTGGGTGGAGCGTCGGGACGCCGAGCGGGTGGGCCGGTCCGCGGCGCAGCAGGCCGAACGCATCCTGGCCGAGGCCAAGCGGGAAGCCGATCAGGACAAGGCGCAACTGCTCCTTGGTGCCAAGGAGGAGATCCTCCAGCTCCGCCAGGAATGGGATACGGAGGCCAAGGAACGGCGCGACGAGCTGGAGCGGCACCAGGAGCGGATCGAGGAGCGCGAGACGCTCATCGATCGGAAGCTGAACACGCTGGACGACCGCGCCAAGGAACTCGACGGGCGTGAGCGGACGCTCGCCAAGCGCGAGCAGGAGACGGCCACGTGCCAGGTCGAGGCGGAGCGGCTGGTCACGCAGCGCCGCGAGCGGCTCGAGGGAGTGGCCGGTCTCTCGGCAACGGAGGCGAAGAAGCAGCTCCGCCAGGAACTGCTCGACACGGCCCGCAGTGAGGCCGCCGCGGCAGTGCGGGACATCCGGGAGGAGGCCAAGCGGACGGCGGACCGGGAGGCGAAGAAGATCATCGCGCTCGCGGTCCAACGCGTCGCGGCCGATCACTCCACCGAATCGACCGTATCGGCCGTGCCGCTCCCCAGCGACGAGCTGAAGGGCCGGATCATCGGCCGTGAAGGCCGGAACATCCGCGCCTTCGAGACGGCCACCGGGGTGGACGTCATCATCGACGACACGCCGGACACGGTCGTGGTCTCCTGCTTCGACCCCATCCGCCGGGAAGTGGCGCGACGCTCCCTGGAGGCGCTCATCACCGATGGGCGTATTCACCCGGGGCGCATCGAGGAAGTGGTCACCAAGGTCCAGAAGGAGCTCGAGCAGCAGTTGGCCGAAGCCGGCGAAGAGACCGTGTACGAGCTGGGAATTCGGGGAATGCACCCCGAGCTGGTGAAGCTCGTCGGCCGCATGAAGTACCGCACCTCGTATGGGCAAAACATGCTCGCGCACTCCAAAGAGGTCGCCTGGCTCGCCGGCATCATGGCCGCGGAGCTGAAGCTGGATGTGCACCTGGCCAAGCGCGCCGCCCTCCTGCACGACATCGGCAAGGTACTCACGCACCAGCACGAGGGAACGCACGTGCAGCTCGGCGTCGAGGTGGCGACGCGCTACAACGAGAACCCGGTCATCGTGAGTGCGATCGCCGCGCATCACGACGACGTGCCGCACGAGACGCCGATCTCGGTCATCGTCCAGGCGGCCGACGCGATCAGTGGGGCGCGACCGGGCGCGCGGCGCGAGGCGTTCGAGACGTACGTGAAACGACTGAGCGCGCTCGAGGACATCGCCCAGGGCTTTCCGGGTGTGGAGAAGGCCTACGCGATCCAGGCCGGTCGGGAGGTGCGGATCGCCGTGCTGCCGGACGAGGTGAGCGACACAGTGGCCGCTGAGCTGTCGGAGCAGATCGCACGCCGCGTCGAGGGCGAGCTGCAGTATCCGGGACAGATCAAGATCGTGGTCATCAGAGAAACAAGAGCGGTGGATTTTGCCAAGTAACATCATCGACGGCAAAGCGATTGCCGAAGCCATGCGCGCGGAGCTGGCGCCCCAGGTGAAAGCCCTGAAGAAACGCGGTATCACGCCGGGGCTCAGCGTCGTGCTGGTGGGTGAGAATCCCGCCAGCCAGGTATACGTGCGCATGAAGGGACGGGCATGCGACGAGGCCGGGATGCATTCGGAGACGATCACCATGGCGGCCGACACGGCCGAGGCCGAGCTGCTGTCGGTGATCCAGCGACTCAACGCCGACGATGCCGTGCACGGCATCCTGGTGCAGCTGCCGCTTCCCGACCAGATCAACGAGCAGCTGTACCGCATCCGCCCGGACAAGGACGTGGACGGGTTCCATCCCGAGAACGTGGGGAAGGTGTCGATCGGCGATCCGACCGGGTTTCGGCCCGCCACGCCCTACGGCGTCCAACAGATGCTGATTCGCAGTGGTGTCGATCCGTCGGGCCAGCACGTCGTGATCGTGGGGCGGTCCAACATCGTGGGTCGCCCGATGGCCTCGCTGCTGCTGCACAAGGGAAAGGGCGGCAACGCCACGGTGACCGTCTGCCACTCCCGCACGCGGGATCTGCCGACCATCACGCGCCAGGCGGACATCCTGATCGCGGCGATCGGTCAGCCGGAGTTCGTCAAAGGCGACTGGATTCGCCCCGGGGCGGTCGTCATCGACGTCGGCGTCAACCGCGTCGATGATCCCACGAACAAGAAGGGGTATCGGCTCGTGGGTGACGTGGACTTCGAGGCGGCCAAGGGCGTGGCCTCGGCGATCACGCCGGTTCCCGGCGGCGTCGGCCCCATGACCATCACGATGCTGCTGTACAACACCGTCCAGGCCGCGCGCCAGTGGGCGGGATAGATCTCTTCGACACGACCGATTCGGCGTCGGCCGAGAGCGCCTGGAGCGTCAGCGAGGTTACCCGCCGGGCTCGACAGCTGATCGAGTCCGGGCTCCATCGTTGCTGGGTGCGCGGCGAGGTGAGCGGGCTCAAGGCCTATCAGAGCGGACACTGGTACTTCACGCTGCGCGACGCCCGGGCCCAGGTGCGGTGCGTCATGTGGCGGACCGACAACCAACGGGTCGGGCCGCCGCCGGAGGACGGCACCGATGTGTTCGTTGAGGCGCGACCCACCGTGTGGGAAGAGCGCGGCGAGTTCCGCCTCACCATCAAGGCCCTCATCCCGACGGCGGCGGGCGGCTTGTGGCAGCTGCAGTTGGAGCGGGCCAAGGCGGCGCTCCAACGCGACGGTCTCCTGGATCCCGCACGCAAGCGGCCGCTCCCGCCGTTTCCACGGCGCATCGCGGTGGTCACCAGCCCCGACGGCGCGGCGCTGCGGGACATCGTGTCGGTCGTGAAGCGGCGGTGGCCTGCGCTGGAGTTGTTGGTGGTGCCGACGCGGGTGCAGGGCGAGGGCGCGGAAGACGAGGTATGCGCGGCGATCGAGCGGCTCCATCGGCTTCCGGACATCGACGTGGCCATCGTGGGCCGCGGCGGTGGGTCGCGAGAGGATCTCTGGGTGTTCAACAGCGAGCGGGTGGCCCGTGCCCTCGCGGCCGCACCCGTCCCGACGATCTCTGCGGTGGGACACGAGACGGACATCACGCTCACGGACCTGGTGGCCGACGTGCGGGCGCCCACGCCGTCGGCGGCGGCCGAGGCGGCCGTCCCTGATCGCTCCGCCGTGCTGGCCGCGGTGGACACGTTGGCCCGTCGGCTCGGCCGGTCGCTGAGCGGGCAACTGGACATGGGGACCGAGCGCCTCGCCCGCACTGGGGACCGCCTGACAGGCATCGTCGGGCAGCTGCTGGAGCGCCGGAGCTCGCAGCTCGATGCCGTCGCGGCGCGGCTCGACGCCCTGAGCCCACTCAATGTCCTCGCTCGCGGCTATGCGGTGGCCCGGGACCGGAAGGGTCGCGTGCTCAAGCGGGTGGAGGCGTTCACGCCTGGTCTGGCGTTCCGCCTCACCGTGGCCGATGGTGACGTCGATGCCCGCGTGACCGAGGGGGACGCGTGACGAAGAAGCCACCGACGTTTCGGGAGGAGCTGGAGCGCCTCGAGGCGATCGTGCGAGCCCTGGAGGAACGGGATATCGATCTCGACGACGCCCTCGAGCTGTTCGAGGAAGGTGTCGCCCGGCTCAAGAGCGCGCGATCACTGCTGCAGCATGCCCAGGTGGAGGTGAAGCGCGTGATCGAGCAGGCCGACGGGACGATCAAGACTGCCAAGCTCGACGCCTGACCTCGACGCGTTTCTCGAGCAGAGCCGCGAGGCAGTCAACGGCGTGCTCGAGGTGTGGTGCGCGCGCATCGAATCCGCGTACCGCGGTGCGCTGGGTCGGGCGATGGCGTACAGCCTCCGGACCCCCGGCAAGCGGTTCCGCCCCGCGCTGGTGCTCGCGACGTACCGGGAGCTGGGTGGTGCGGGTGATGCCACCGAGTTGGCCACGGCCATCGAGGTCGTGCACAGCTACTCGTTGGTGCACGACGATCTCCCGTGCATGGACGACGACGACCTGCGGCGTGGCCGCGCGACGACGCACAAGGCGTTCGGCGTCGAGGTTGCCACTGAGGCCGGGTTCCGCCTGGTCGAGGTCTCCGGGCAGGTCCTTGCCGCCGGCATGACGCGGTTAGGCCTGGCGGCAGAGGCGCAGCGCACCATCGCGAGCGAGCTGTACTCCGCAGCGGGCGCGGGGGGCATGGTGGGTGGGCAAGTGCTGGATCTCGAGGCGGAGGGGCGGGAGATTGATCTCGCGCAGCTCACCGCCATTCATCGCGCCAAGACCGGCGTGCTCATTGCCGCCGCCGCCGTGGTGGGAGCCGTGGCCGCTGGAGCCGAAGCGGCGACGGTGGAGGCCGTTCGGGTCTACGGTCACGAGATCGGACTCACATTCCAAATCGTCGATGACGTGCTCGACGACACGGCGAGCACCGCCGCGCTCGGCAAGACGGCCGGGAAGGACACCGCCCAGCACAAGGCGACGTACACCGCGCTCCTGGGGATCGACGGGGCGCGCCAGGCGGCACGTGAGCATGCCGACCGCGCCGTAGCCGTCCTCCGGGACCAGGGACTAGATTCAAGCCTGCTCGCGGGCTTGACGCGTTTCATTGTGGAGCGGGATTCGTGACCATCAGAGGATCGAAGCGAGGGAGATCCGAGGCCGGGGACGACGGCTCCCTGCCCCCGTCGCCGGTGCTGGATCACATCCGGAGCCCGGCGGACGTCCGCGCGCTCCCGCTCGAGGCCCTGCAGCCCCTGGCGGATGAGATCCGAGCCCGGTTGATCGACGTGGTGTCGAAAACCGGCGGACACATCGGCGCCGGCTTGGGGGTGGTGGAGCTGACCGTGTCCCTGGCGCATTGCTTCGACTCGCCCACCGACAAGATCCTGTGGGATGTGGGTCATCAGGGATATCCCTGGAAGGTCCTCACCGGCCGCAACGAGCACCTGCCGACCTTGCGACAGAAGGGAGGCCTCTCGGGGTTTCTGCGGCGGACCGAGAGCGAGCACGACATCTTCGGTGCGGGCCACGCAGGGACGGCGATGTCGGCCGCGTTCGGGATCGCCGCCGCCCGCGATCTGGGCGGCGACACGTATCACGTCGTTGCCGTCGTGGGTGACGGCGCGATGACATGCGGGCTGTCGTACGAGGCGATGAACAACGCCGGCCATTCGGGTCGCGACGTGATTCTGGTGCTCAACGACAACGGCATGTCGATCGCGCCCAACGTCGGTGCTATCAACAAGTACCTGGGCTCGGCCATCGCGAGCCCGTTCACCAATCGCGTCCGCACTCACGTCAAGCATCTGATCGAGCGTGCGTCGCACTACGTGGGCGGCAAGGCGATGGTGGATTTTGCCCGCACGGTGGAAGAGAGCATCAAGAACCTGTGGTCGCCCGGCATGCTGTTCGAGGAGCTGGGGTTCCGGTATTTCGGGCCCATCGACGGACACAACATCGAGGCGCTGAACCGCACGTTCGAGTTCGTGAAGACGCTGCAGGGCCCGCGCGTGGTGCACGTCGTGACCGAGAAGGGTCGGGGCTTTCCCCTGAAAGAGCCGCACCCCGAGAAGTTCCACGCCCGCAATCCGTACGATCCTGATACGGGCGTCCTGCGCGCGATGCCGGCCAAGGGACCGGCGTGGACCAAGGTGTTCGGCACTGCCATCGGCGATCTGGCTGCGGAGCACCCGAATCTGGTGGTCATCACCGCGGCGATGCCGTCGGGGACCGGCACGGACCAGTTTCAGAAGCGGTGGCCCGACCGGTTCTTCGACGTGGGCATCGCCGAAGGGCACGCCACCACGTTCGCGGCGGGCATGGCGACCCAGGGGTTGAAGCCGCTCGTGGCGATCTACTCGACGTTCCTGCAGCGGGCCTACGACAATATCATCCACGACGTGGCGATCCAGAATCTGCCCGTGATTTTCTGTATGGACCGCGCGGGGATGGTGGGCGCGGACGGCCAGACCCACATGGGGCTCTACGACATCGCCTACATGCTGGCGGTGCCCAACATGACCGTAACGGCGCCGAGGGACGGGGCCGAACTGGTCGGGCTGCTCCGCTGCGCCCTGGCGCATGCGGGCCCATTCTGCACCCGCTATCCGCGCGATGTCGTGCCGGGCCAGGTCCCGGTGACGGCCGACGTACCGGCGGTGCCGTACGGGACCTGGGAGACCTTGCGAGAGGGCCGCGACGCCGCAATCCTCGCGGTCGGCGTGATGTGCGAGCCGGCGCTCGGGGCGGCCGCACTGCTGGCGGCGGACGGGATCGATGCGTCGGTGGTGAACTGCCGCTTCATCAAGCCGCTGGACCGGACCAGGCTCGAGTCGCTGGTCGAGAGCCACCGGTTCCTGCTCACCGTCGAGGACGGGACGGCCGTCAACGGGTTCGGCGCGCACGTGGCCGCGGTGGTCGAGGAGTTGGCGCCGGAGATCCGCGTGGTGATTGCGGGAGCGCCGGACCGGACCTTCGAGCACGCCGCCCGCTCGGATCAGCTGGCCGAAGTCGGCCTCACCGCAGCCGGTCTGGCGGAACGTGTCCGTGCCTGGATGGCCAAGGAGAGCGTGACGGCGGGATGAGAATCGGCGTCGTCGGCAACCAGCGATACCGTGAGCTTGCCGGAGTGCTGGGTCGGCTCGGGAGCCACGCCGCGCGCCACGGCCACACACTGGTCTCCGAACCGGATCTCCAGAGCTATTGGAAGAGCGCGATCGAGGAGTGGGGACGGTCCGACCCCAAGCTGGACCTCGTGCTGAGCTGCGGCGGCGACGGCACGCTGCTCCGCGCGGTGCGGCAGCTCGACGGACACGAAGTGCCGATCCTCGGTATCAACCTCGGGCAGATCGGGTTCCTCACGTCGGTGGTGCCCGGTGACTTCGAGGAGGCGATCGAAGCCTTCGGCCGCGGGGACCACCGGATCGAGCGACGGTTCACGATCCACGGTGAGATCGTCTCGTCCGCCGGGATCCCGCGCCCGGTGGGACACGCCGTCAACGATCTCGTGATCCACAAGGCCGAAGCGGTGCGCATCATTCGTGTCCGCGTCTCGGTGGACGGCGAAGAGGTGGGCCAGTACACGGCCGACGGCATCATCGTCGCGACGCCGACGGGGTCCACGGCCTACTCCATGAGTGCCGGTGGTCCCGTGGTGCTGCCGGACGTCGAGGCGATGGTGGTGACGGCGATCTCACCGCACACCCTGCGCGTGCGCCCGATCGTCGTACCTGGAGCGGCGCAGGTCTCGTTGGAGGTGGGCGGGCGCGGTCGTGACGGCGCGCTGGTATCGCTCGACGGGCAGCTCGTGGGACCGGTCGAGAAAGGCGACCGGGTCGAGGTGCGACGGGGCGAGTTCTCGGTACTTCTGGTACGGCTCGGCGAAGAAGGGTTCTTCTCGAGGATGCGGCGGAAGCTAGAATGGGGCGACCTCAGCGATCGGGAGCTCCTGTTTCGTGTTGACTGAGCTTCGCGTCCGCGACCTCGCGGTCATTGCGGACGTCACGCTCCCCCTCACATCCGGACTGAACGTGCTGACCGGCGAGACCGGGGCGGGGAAGTCGCTGCTGGTGGACGCGCTCGCCCTGCTGCTGGGAGAGCGCGCCAGTGCGGATCTCGTGCGCTCGGGCGCCGAGCGCGCGATCGTCGAGGCCGCCTTCGATGTCGGCGACGTGCCCGGACTCCGCGAAGCCGCCGACCGACTCGGCATGGACCTCGAGGACGACCGCCTGATCGTGCGCCGCGAGATCAACGTCGAGGGCCGCAATCGCGCGTGGGCCAACGGGAGCCCCACCACCGTGGCGGCCCTGGCCGAGGTGGGGCAGTGGCTGGTGGATCTGCACGGCCAGCACGAGGCCCAGTCGCTGCTCAAGGCCACCGCACAGCGGGACATCCTGGACGCGTACGGCGATGCCGAACGGGAACGCGACCGGGTGCGGGTGGCCCACGTCGAGGCCAGCCGTCTCCGGAGCGAAGAGGCCGAGCTGGTGGCCAGGCGGGACGATGTGGAGCGACGTGCGGACTACTTGCGCCACGTGACGAAGGAGATCACCGATGCGCGGCTCCGGCCCGGTGAGGACGAGGATTTGGAGACCGAAGCGCGCCGGTTGGGAAACGTGGAAGAGATCACTCGGTTGGCGGAGCGCCTGTCGGAGGTGCTGGAGACGGCGGAGGAGCACGCGGTACTGGACGCGCTGGCGCAGGCGGCCAAGGCGCTGGCCCAGCTGGAGCGTCTCGATCCGAGCGTCGGAAGCTGGCGGGAGCTGCTCGACGTGGCACAGGCCAACGTTCAGGAGCTGGCGCTGGCGGTGCAGCAGTACGCCTCCGAGCTTGAGTCCGATCCGGACCGGCTGGCCACGGTCGAGCGGCGACGGGACCAGTTGTATCGGCTCACGCAGAAGTACGGGCCGACGGTGGAGGATGTCCTGGGGACCGGTGCGGACGCCGCGAGAGAGCTGGAGCTGCTCGACACGGCGGAGTTCGACTTGGAGCGGCTGCGTGAGCGGCGCGTGGAGGCCGACCAAAGCTTGGCGGCTGCCGCCAAGGACCTGTCGGCCAAGCGGAAGAAGGTCGCGGGCGCGCTGTCGAAGACCGTCGAGCGCCTGTTACCCGGTCTGGGCATGCCCGAGGGCCGGTTCCAAACGGAGGTGCGCTCGGCGGCGACGACAACGGCGTTCGGCGCCGACGACGTCGTGTTCATGGTCCAGCTCAATCCGGGGCTCGAGGCGCGCCCACTGGCTCAGGTGGCGAGCGGCGGTGAGTTGTCACGCCTCATGCTCGCGCTCAAAGTGGTGCTTGCGGGACACGACGCCATTCCCACACTGGTGTTCGACGAGGTGGATCAGGGGATCGGCGGCGAGGTGGCGGTGAAGGTCGCCGACGCGCTTGCCGAGGTGGGGACCTCACGGCAGGTGCTGGTCATCACCCACCTGCCCGCGATTGCGGCTCGCGCGTCGCATCACGTGTCGATCGCCAAGCGCGCGCGCGGCGGGATCGCCACCGCCGATGTCACGGTCCTGACGGGCGAGCGACGCGTGGACGAAGTCGCCCGCATGCTCGGCGACGCGAAGGACCGTGTGGTGCGCCGGCACGCGGAAGAGTTGGTGGGGAAGGGTGGACGCGCCCGGGTCTCGGGCGTCAGAAGCTAGCGGACCCGATCGGCTGGGCGGTGGGCGGCGGGGCGGCCGGCGTGGGTTCGCCACCACCACCGAACAGCCTCCAGGACAGTCGCAGGTAGAAGTTGACGCTCGCGCTCTTTGGTGCCTGACCACCCGAGCCGCTGAACACCGCCCGGTAGTCGACGCCGGCCTCGACGGGAAGTCCGCTGCCGCGGACGGCGTGATACGCGATTCCGCCACCGAAGCTGGTCATCTCCATCGACGTCTCGAATTCGAGGGCCGTGGCATCGAGCGCTCCGCCCCCCGCCGCGCCCGCCAGGGTCACGCGGTCCGCGGAGCGGCGTAGATACGTGGCCGACCCGTACGCGATGAACGCCGGGGCCAGCCGCAGGGACGGATACACCCCCACGTGAAGCACGTCGCCGAGATTGCGGTTCACGTCGGTCAGGTTCGAGAGCGGGGCAAAGGGGCGATCGTGTGACGTGACGCGACGCGGCAGCTGCTGCGAAAACTGGAAGCGGTACGTCGCCGACGCCGCCAGGGCGACGAACGACCCCGCTTGCACGTACCCCTCGAATCCGACATCCAGGTCGGGCTGACGGTCGCCGGTCCCGATGTCGACGAAATTGTCCGGATCGTCCAGGGTGCCGGTCGGGAGGCGGGCCGTCGCGAACACGACGGCGCGGGTGGCGGTGCCTTGCACCAGCCCGAACCGCAACCCCACCTCGATATCGCCAAGCTTCTGGCGGTACTTGGTGAACCCGAGGGGGAGGGCCTCGTAGCCGAATTCGGGATCGCTCAGCACGGTGCCGATGTCTTCCGCGTCGAGCCGTGCGCCGGGCAGCGGGAACGAGCCGCCGAAGGCCGGCGCGCCCAACGATTGCAGATCAGCGGCGAGCGTGGCGATCGCCTGGGCGATGGCCGCTCCCGTCGCTGACGATGCGAGGGGCGCAAACGGTGGCAGCTCGGTCACGACGGCGCCGGTGGCGTCGAGGCCGGACAGGCCGCTCAGATTGATCGCCATGGAGCGCGCTCGCGTCACGGCGTCCTGAGCGGCGGCGCAGCTCGGGCTCGACGGGCAGCCGTACGCCCCGGCGGCGATCTGTGTCTCGACGAATTGGGCCGCGGATTCGAGCTCCTGCAAAAGGGTCCGAATCTGGCTCGCCGCCTGCGCGTTCCCCGCTGCCGCCGCCGCCTGGTTCCACCCGACGTTCGCCCCCGTCGAGTCCACGGCGAAGCTCACCTGCGACCGGGTCGTGACGACCGGGATGGACGCGGTGACGGTGAGACGGCGCGCGAGGCCAAACCTGAAGTTGAACGGGAACGTGCGCATGTCGGCGTCCAGCGCGGTCTGAAACGCGCCGGCGCTCATTGCGTACGCATCGTCTCCCAGGATGGCACGCACGGCATCCTGCGAGGTCGTCAGGGTGGGGAAGAGCCGCGCGCCCGCCGTGCTGTCGGAGAAGTCGGTGCCGAGCGGCTCCGGGTTGCCGCCGGCATTGAAGCGCTCGCGATAGCTCACATACCGGGGCTCGAAGCTCACGCTGAGCGCACCGCTTGGGAGCAGGCGCGCGTCGGGGTATTGCGCGTGCGCCTGACTCGCGAACGGTGCTAGGCACCCCACGATGGTCACCGCGAGGAGGCGGTAGGACGGTAGGACGGTGGGACGGTAGCATGCGGCAACCGCCCAACCGCCCACCCGCCTAACCGCCAAACCGCCTAACCGCCTGAGGGGAAACATTGGCGCTCAATCTATAGCGAAGCGGGAGGCCCACCAAGGTGAGCCTCCCGTGTTGTCGCTTCCAGCGCGTGCCGGTCTACGGCGTGATCCCGTATTCTGCGGCGATCGCGTTCCAGAGGCGCTGCGCCACCACCTGGTGCGTCAGCGTGCTGGGGTGCACGCCGTCGGCGCTCAGCCACTGACCGAACGGCGCCGCTGGATTGGCCGGGTTCGGGAACAGCGGGATGTCACCCGCAGCTTTGAGCGAGTCGAGCACGGCGTTCGGATCCCAGAACGCCCAGCCACGCGCGGTGGCAGCCGTCTGGATCGTCTGGTTGTACCCGGCGACGGCGGTGAGGATGTTCGTGATCTCGGTGCCGTTGAGCACCGGTGGATCGGTGGCGCAGTTGAGCGTGACGGACATGCCCTGCGACGCCTGGGCCAGCAACACGCCGAACCCGTACGCGAACGGTACGAGGGTCGACTCCCCAACGCCGCCCATAGCCGCAGGCGCGCAGCTGTTGTCCACGTTGAACGTGGGCGGCAGTGCACCCTGGGCCTTGGCCCCGAAATACGCCACGCCAGGCGACAAGTTGGGCGCGTTCGTGACCTTGACCACGCCGATCAGGATGCCGCCCTGGACGCCCATGTTGTCGAGCGCGGTCATTATCGCGTCGTAGTTCGTCGCGAAAGTGCCAGTCGGCGTCAGGCCCTGGTCGGTGCCGGCCAGCGCGGATGCGAGCACGTCGTTGTTCCCGATCCACACGCTCACGAACGTTGGCTTGACGGCTGCAGCGGCCTCGATCTGGGTGCGGCCTCCGAGCAGGATGGTCGTGAGGGCGTTGGCGTTGCTCGACGGATCGAGGTTGTTGGTCGGGTCGATGGACTCGGCGGACGGGACCGCGACATTGTTGATCACGGTCGGGATCGGGGCCCGGCGCAGCGCGCAGAACGTCGGGCCCGTCCCGGCGATCCGCTCCCCGGTGAAAATGTTGGTGTACGGGGCGGGGCACCCGGGCGAGTTCAGCAACGGAATGTTGAAGTCCGTGCCCATCTGCGTCGCCAGGAGGTTGGCATACGACCGGACCTGCAGGCTGTCGTTGATGCCGCCGGACTGGACGCCGGCGGTGACGCTGTTCCCAATCGCGACGTAGCGGGCGAACAGCGGGTCCACCGGCGTCGGCGGATTGAGAAGCTCGTTCTCGCAGCCGCCGAGGAGCGGCACGGCCAGCACGGCCACCACGCCCGTCAGACGGCCAATCGTGAGTCGGCGAACCATATGGGGATCTCCCCTCTTTCCGTGGATCGTCATGGTCAGAACGTCGCGGTGAGCGTGAGACCGAACAGATGCGCGTTGAACTTGTACAGGCCGCTGTTTAGCGCCACCGACGGAGCCGTGCCGGGCACCGGCTCGCGGACACGGCCGCGGCGCTTGTTCTGGTGGATGTACTGATAGGCAATGTCCGCGTGGAACTGGTCGTTGATCCGGATGCCCAATCCCCCGGTGAACTCGTTCCGGGAGCCCTCGGGCAGGAGGGGCGTCACGGTCTCAGGCGGTGCAGCGCCCTGGTGGTAGAGATACCCGGCCCGTACCGTGAACCGGGGGTTGGCCACCACCTCCACTCCCGTGCGGAACCCGTTGGTGTTCCCGTAGTTCTCTTCGATGATCTCAGTGCCGGCGTTCTCGAACGTCAGCTCCAGCTCGTCGAATAACGCCCAGTGCACCCACTGCCACTCGGCCAGGAACGTGACCGTCTCGATGGGACTCACCGCCACGCCGGCCGATATCTGGTCCGGCATGATGATGCTGGCGTCCCCGCCCTGATCCGCGAGCGGGCCGCCGTCGGCGAAGACCCCGAGCCCGGCGATCACCGCGTCGAGCGGGGTGCCGGCCGGGACGCCGAACGGGTTGCCTGCCGGGAGCGTGATGCCGGTCTCGACCTGATCGAACACCGCTTCGCCTTCGTAGCTCAGCTTGACGCGCGAGAGGTAGCGGACGCCGATGCTCACCCGCTCGTGCGGCGTGAGCAGCAGCCCGAAGTTGCCGCCGAATCCGGTCGCGCCGTGTGCGGTCAGGTGCACGTTGGCGAAGTCGGTGTGGAACGGAATGCCCGCCTGACCCAGCGTGGTTCCGGTCGGCGCCGGCGCCGGTGCCGGGAACTCCGACAGGTCCAACCGCTGGTTCAACTCGACCGAGCCGAGCACGAAATCGAACCCGGCGCCGACCGAGACCATCGGATGGATCCGATAGGCAAGGGTCGGCTGGAAGTACAGCGATCGAAGATCGTTGTCGTAGCCGTTGAACCGGCCCTCGAACGTGTCGGGCCACTTCGTCCCCAGTCCGTACGGCACGAAGAAGCCCAGACCCGCGGTGAGCTGCGGTGTGATGCCGTACGTGACGTACGCGTGCGGTACGGGGATGAGTGGATTCTGAAGTTCGGTCACGTCACCGGTGTAGTCATCGGTGAAGTCGCCGTACGCGTAGATGCCGGTCGCGCCGAGGCTCACCGTGATCCCCTGGGTGTTCAGTTGCTGGCTGGCCGCGATCGCGCTCTCGATGGTCTCCCCAGCGACGAACCGCTCCGCGACGCGGCGGGCGAAGCCGTTAGGCTTGAGGA
>CAYGCN010000021.1:0-4273 GCA_964348385.1 uncultured Gemmatimonadaceae bacterium | reverse complement strand
TGGCGCCGAGGGTCACGGTCATCCCTTGCTTGCCGGCAATCCCGGCGGGGTTGTAGAACACGGCTGACCCATCTTCGCAGGGCTTGGGGGTCGCGACGCCCGCACGACCCATCACGCACGTCCCGTGCTCATTGACCTGGAACCCCTGGGCGAACAGGGTTCCCGGTGCGGCGAGCAGTGCCGCCGCCACCGCCATTGCCAGTGTCGATCGTGGCATCGCATCCCCACAGTGTGGTGTGATAGGTCCCGACGTTATTGACAGCTACGGCAATTGTCAACGAGACGGGAATCCGCGCCTGAGACAGGGTCTGCGTGGTGAGGTCTCAGGCCTGGCGGGCCGTGAGCAGATCTCTCTCGTACGCGGTGAGGATCTCCTGCCGCCCGATCACGCCCAGGAGTCGCGCGGGATCGGCGGCATCCACCACGGGCACGTAGTGCCTGCCTCGCACGCCGATCCGCTGCAGGGCCGTGGCCAGGGTATCGTCCGGTGTGACCCGCTCGAACTGCTGACTGGCCAGATCGCCGGCCAGAATGACGTCGGCGTAGCGATCGGCGTCGCTCAGGACGGTGCGGAGATCGTCGTAGGTGATCATGCCGACCAGTCGCAAGTCGCCGTCCAGCACTGGGAACTCGACCTGCGCGCTCGCCCCAAGGGCGTCGAGGATCTGCTGCACGTTCGCCTCTTCGCTGATGATGTGCGGATCCCGATTGAAGAACTCGCCTACGCGCAGCCGTTCCATCACCGCGGCGTCGCGCCCCATGTGGATCACCTCGCCGCGGCGCACCAGCCATTGGGAATAGATCGACTCGGAATGGAGTCGCCGCGCGGTGATGTAGGCGATGGCGCCGCACAGCATGAGCGGCAGGATGAGCGCGTAGTCGTTGGTCATCTCGAACACGATCATGATGGCGGTGAGCGGGGCGTGCATGCTCCCGGCCACGAGTCCCGCCATCCCCACCAGGGCGAAGGCCTCGGGCACGATCCCGAGACCCGGGAGAAGGGTCGCCGCGGACGCGGCGAGGCCACCCCCCAACGTGGCCCCGATCACCAGGGCCGGTGTGAACACGCCACCGGCTCGGGCGACGGCCAGGGTGGCCGCCGTCACCAGCACCTTGGCGAACGAGAGTGCCAGCAGGAAGGTGCCGGTCCGCGCGCTGATCATCCCGATCGTAAGCGTTTCATGGCCCTGTCCCCACAGGTCGGCCTTGAACAGGGCACCGAAGGCGCCGACCACGAGTGCGCCGAGCGCCACCTGGAGCCGGCGGGACCGCATGCGCTCCAGGAGATCCTGCGTCCGGTACACGGTACGGGTGTAGAACACCGCGACCGCTCCCGTGGCGATCCCCAGTAGGGCGTACAGGACCAACTCACTCGGCGCGCCCATGCCGTACTCCATCGGAATCTCGATCACCGGGGAGTCGCCGAAGGCCGTGCGGGAGATGGCGGCGGCGATGACGCTTGCCACGAGCACCGGGGGGAACGCCCGCACGCCGAAGCCGCCGATCACCTTTTCGAGCGAGAAGAACACGCCGGCGATGGGTGCGTTGAACGCTGCCGAGATGCCGGCGGCCGCCCCGCAGGCGACCAGCAGGCGCAGTCGATCGGGACCCGAGCGGAAGAAGCGGCCGATCTTCGATCCCAGCGCCGAGCCGAGCACGGCCACGGGTCCCTCCGCACCCACGGAGCCGCCGGTCCCGATGGCGAGGGCGGTTGCCGCGGTCTTGACCAACACCGGGCGTGTGTGCACCGTGCCGCCCCGCTTGGCTACGGCGAGCATCACGTCGGCCACGTTCTCGCCGTCGGAATCCCGGGTACCGTGGCGGACCAACAGTCGGGCCATCCCGAGCCCCGCAACCACCACCGCGACGATGGCGAGATTGGCGAACTCGGTCACCCGCCCCACCGCCGTGAGCGAGCCCTCCTGCACGAGGTCGATCAGCCAGTAGAACACGAGCACCGAGAGGCCCACTGCCGAGCCGATGGCGACGGCGAGAATGAGCAGGAGCGTGGTTTCGTCGATGCCCAGTCGGGGGAGTTGGGCGACGAGGTGTCGGGCGGCGTCGGAGAGCCGGCTGGACCGGGCGCGGAACCGCGCGGCGGCGCGCGCGAAGGCGGACATGGCGGGCGGAAGATACCATTCGGCTCTGGGATCCGTCACCTGTGTGATCGCGCGCCTTGACAGACACCTCGGCGATTCCCAATCCTTCGCCAATGCAGATGCGCCCCTTGCGACCGGCTGCGATTCTCCTGGCGGCCGGGACGCTCACGTGTGTCATGCCGACCGACCGGTCGGGTGACTTCCGGGTGGAGGTTGCGCCGCTTCCGACGCTCCTCCTGAAGGACAGCGTGCTGTTGGATGCCACGGTGGTGGGCGCCGACGGCGCGGCGGTGCCAGGCGCGGTGGTCGCCTACGCATCGAGCGACGCCACGGTTATTGCGGTCACCGTCGAGGGCCTGCTCAAGGCGGTGGGAGTGGGAACCGCAACGCTCACCGTCTCCGCGGTGGGGTTCGCGACGGCGACGCCGTTCACGCAGGACCTGCGGGTCCGCGGGAAGCTCGAGGTGGACAGCGTGCTGCCGCTCAACGCGCGGTTCGGCGATACCCTCGAGATCTATGGCGTGGGGCTCGATCCGGATTCGCTGTTCGCGATCTCGCTGGGCGGTGTCGAGGCCAAGGTGAAAGCGTTCCTCCCCGACGACCCGCAGGAGCGCGATCGGGAAGCACGGCTCCGCATCTGGGTGCCGCCGCCGGCCGAGCGGCGGTCGGCCCTGACGCTCCTTGGCTTCGCCGGTGGATTGGTGTTTCCGGACACCGTCACCGTGACGCAGCGGGATCTCTACGAGCCCAACGACACCGTGCCGTCGCGGCTTGGTCCGCTCCCGCTCGGATTCCGCAATCCGGCGCTCGCGTTCGAGCCGCGCCAACGCGTCGGCACGGCCGACGCCGACATTCAGCCGGCCGACTGGTACACGTTCGACCGACTCACGACCGGTGATCAAACCGTTGTGTTCTTCTCCGAGAACCTGGGCGCCCAGGCGTTCGGTGTGTTCCTCACCGACTCGCTCATCTGGTCCAGTGCCCTCAATCAGTTCATCGTTGGGCCGAACTCGTGGACGATCGGTCTGGAGACCTATCTGTGCGGTGGGCTCGGGTTCACGCGGAACGGCGAGCCGGTCAAGATCGACGAGGTGCTGTTCCCGCTGTCGATCATCGCCATCAAGGACCTTCCGGCCGGGACCTACCACATCTTCGCGCCGTACGTTCCGTTCGGGCAGCCGGCGGCCTACGAGCTGGTGGTGAGTCCGGGGTACCTCTCGGTGCTGAGCCCGGACGGGGCCGAGGAGAACGACTACTGTGACGTGGCGGCGCCGCTTCCGCTCGCCGGGGGAGTGGCGAGTCTGACGATCGACAATCCCCACGACATCGACTGGTTCCGGTTCAGCGTGACGCTGCCCAGCACGTTCACCGTCACGGTCACCGCCTCGAACCCCGAGGCCGATCTGGACCTGTACGTGGCGCGCGACTTCCGGCCCGACTCACTGGTGCTCGTGGCGCTCAAATCGGAGCCCGGCAATGCGGAAACCGTCACCGGCGCACTGGTGCCCGGCGACTACTTCCTCGTGGTCGTGGATTTCCCCGGTGTGCCGACCAACTATACGCTCAGCGCCAGCGCGGTTCCGGCGCCGTCCGCATCGGTCGCGCCCGTGGGCTCGGATCTCGAGCACAATCTGCGGCAGCTCGAAGCCAAGCGGGCAGCGGCGGGACCGCGCCGTCCCGCCACGCTGCGTCCGGGGGTGCCCAGGAAGCAATGAGCGTTTGCGTTCACTGCAACACGCCCCTGCCGGACGGGAGCCGGTACTGCCCTTCCTGCGGGACGGACACCTCCGATCCCGGGACCAGCCCCAGGCCTCCGCAGCCCACCGCGGATCTCAGCGCCCGGCTCAAGTCCGTCGTCGGTGATCGCTACGAGGTCCGCCGGCTCCTCGGGCGCGGCGGCATGGGCGCCGTCTTTCTGGCGCTCGACCGCAAGCTCGAGCGCGAGGTGGCCATCAAGGTCCTCCCGCCCGAGCTGGCACACGACGAGCAGTTCGTACGCCGGTTCGAGCACGAGGCCAGGACGTCGGCCAAGCTCGATCATCACGGCATCATCCCCATCTACGCGGTGGAATCGGACGACGACCTCCACTACTTCGTGATGAAGTACGTGAACGGCCGGACGCTCGATACGGTGCTGGCGGCGGGTCAGGTGCCGGTGGACGTGGCACAGCGCC
>CAYGCN010000020.1:0-32866 GCA_964348385.1 uncultured Gemmatimonadaceae bacterium | reverse complement strand
CCAGTGTAAGAACGCCGGCCCGAGGCGCCGCGAGAAAGGCTAGGATGCGCAGAAGCGTGCTCTTGCCGGAGCCGTTCGGCCCAACCACGGCGGTGACCGTTCCCCGGGGGATGGTGAGTTCCCCGACCGACAGCACCGTGCTGCGCCCGTACCCGTGTACGAGATCACGCGCCTCGAGCATCGCCTCGTCCCTGGAACAACTGGAGGAGAACGTTCACCGTCAGTGCGAGGGCCAGGAGGATGAGACCGATGGCCATGGCGAGCGCGAAATCGCCCTGTGAGGTGGCCAGCGCGACTGCCGTCGTGAGCGTCCGGGTATAGTGGCGGATGTTCCCGCCGACGATGAGTGCTGCACCCACCTCTGCCAGGACTCGGCCGAAGGCGACCGTCACGGCGGTGAGCAAGGCGAACCGCGCCGCGCTGGCGACGGCGAGGTGGGCGCGCCACGGGTTCGCTCCGAGCGTGAGGGCCGTGCGTCGCACTCGAGGATCCACGCTCTGCACCGCGGCCGCGGTGAGTGCTGCCGCGATCGGGGCGGCCAGGACGACTTCCGCAATCACGATGGCCCACCACGTGTAGAGCAACTCGAATCCACCGAGCGGTCCCCGACGTGCCAGGAGCCCCCAGATGATCACGCCGACGACCACGGTGGGAAAGGCGAGCATGGTGTTGAGTGCCGTGATCGCCGCGCGCCGTCCCCAGAAGCGCGTGGTGCCGACGACGAAGCCGACCGGCACCCCGACGCCGCAGGCGAGAATGGTGGATGTCACGGCGACGCGCAGGGATAGGGTGGTGATGTCGATGACATCTGGGTCGCCGCCGACAATCAGCTCGACGCCGCGCCAGAGACCCTCCCAGAGCAGCTCCAACGGCTACCGACCGAAGGACCAACCCAGCGACACGAGGAACATCGGGTTGTGGGTCCACTGCGTGTTCTTGTTGAACCGCAGGTCCAGCACCGGATCCTCGTCCGGTGCGTTCGCCGGCGGATCGAAGAACTGTGCGGGGTAGGAGAGCCGCCAAATCACGTCACGCGCCTCGAACCGGAGGCTGAGCCGGTTGACAGGGAACCAGCGAAATCCGATCTGGGGGCCGGCGATGAACTTGGTCGCGAACTCGAACAAGCTGAGCGAGTCCGCCGCCGGCACGTCACCCCCCAGGGCGAGGCCGAGCGATGCCCCGACGTACGGCGCGAAGCCGTACCACGTCTTGGCGCCCGTCAGCACCAGGCTGAAGCCCGCGTCCACCATGATGACGGACTGTTTCGCCGTACCGACGATGCGGTCGTCGGGCGCCTGACTGGGATCGAGGAGCACCCGATCGAAGTCGCCCACGTTGATGCCGAGGTTGACGACACTTGGTCCGGTGAGGCGGAGATCGAATCGTGCGCCGGCCACCCGTCCTCGTGCGGGCCCCACTTCCACCTTGCCGCCCCCGCCCCACGAGTACCCACCGGTCGCCGAGACCTGGTACTTTGAACGGAGATCCTTGTACGGGGAGGACCCCGGCGGGTGCCCCACCTGGGCCTGTCCCGACGGTGCGGTCACCAACGTCGAGAGAAGGGTGAGGATGGCGGTGCGGAGGACGTGCCGGGAACGCTGTGCCATGAAACTCGGGGGCTCCTACAATCGTTGTGAGACTCAGAATGAGGCAATCTAGCCACCTCCTCTCGGCACTACCACCCTGCCTCGTGGCCGTCGCGCTGTGTCTCGGCGGCGTGACCGAGCGCCTGGAGGCGCAGAGCCGCTATCGCGTCATTCGCACCGAGAACTTCCGGCGCGAGCCCACGGGGACGGCGCCGCTCCTCGCCACGGTGAACGCCGGTGTCGAAATGCGCGCCGAGTCGGTGGATGGGCGCTGGGTGCAGGTGATTCTCGACGGCTGGATCTGGGGTCGGTCGCTCGAGGTCACCGACCGCGAAGGGTACGAGCTGGTGGTCGGTGCGCGCGATGGGGAGAACCTACGGAGCGAGCCGAACGGCCGCATCCTGGCGCGCGTCTCCACGGGGACCCTGTTCGAGGAGGTCGAGCGGCGTCCCGGCTGGGTGCGCGTGCGCCGTGTCGGATGGATGTTCGGGCCGTCGCTCGAGCAACTCGGCGGCTCGCCCACGGCCCGCCGCGAGGATCCCCCCCGCGCGACGCCAACGGTGCCTCCGACGGCGGAACCCGTGCTGGACCGGGCGGTGACCGCTGATCGGACCGTTCTTCACCGATCGCCGGATGGGGATTCCGCCGGGGTGCTCGTGGCCGATGCCCCCGTGCGCGTCATTGCCCGGTCGGGCGAATGGGTGCGTGTGCAGGTGGAAGCGTGGGCGCGCGAAACGGACCTCCGCCCATCGACACCCGGGGTCCTGGTCGGCGTGACCGGCGCCGAGGTGCGCGCAAGACCAGCCGAGTTCGAAGGCAAGAACGTGCAGTGGATCGTACAGTTCATCGCCGTGCAGGATGCCGATGAGGTCCGCCGGGACATCCCGACCGGACAGCGGTACATGTTGGCT
Source organism: uncultured Gemmatimonadaceae bacterium (assembly GCA_964348385.1). Lineage (GTDB taxonomy): Bacteria > Gemmatimonadota > Gemmatimonadetes > Gemmatimonadales > GWC2-71-9 > JAOTVV01. The sequence goes on along the minus strand of CAYGCN010000020.1, from coordinate 30,369 downwards.
CGGGGTCCGCTTCCCGAGACGGGCTTCGTGTATGTCCTCCTCACGGACGCGCACGTGGCACAGTTGGCGAAGATGGAGCCACTGACCGAGCTGATCATCGTGGGGCAGGTTCGCACCGGCCGCTCCCACTATCTCGGTAATCCGGTGCTGTCACTGGTGGAAATGGCCCGACGACGGGACAAGTGAGCGTTCATCATGAATGAGAACCTGAAGGCCAAGATCTCGGGCAGACTCGACGCTCTGCCGGACGAAGTGGGGCGGCAGGTGCTCGACTATCTGGAGTTCCTGGACTCCAAGTACAACCGCAGCCGCCGTGCACCGTCCCCGGTGCAGCGCTTGACCGAGAGCATCGAGGACCGGTTGGGCACGGTACGGATCGGGGACGTGGCGGCGAAGGGTGGGGCCCAGGTGTTGGAAGCCGCGGGCCGCCTGATGGAAGGGCTCGCCGCCGCGAGCCGCGTGGTCGCGGAGGAGCTGGAGCCGGCGGGCACGTCGGCCGAGCACCGGCGCGAACCGCCCGACGCCGCTACGCCCGAGACGCCCGAACCGGAGGAGCCCCCGCCCGCTTGACCGCTCGAGCGAGCGGCTGGTACCTTGGTACATGGTACCGCTTTTTTGACCGCCACGGACCCGCCCTGCGCTCGGCGCGCGGCGGGTCTTTGTGCATTCATGCACGGGGAAGGTGTGGTAATGCAGCTGCGTCCGGGGTACGCGCTCACGTTCGACGATGTCCTCTTGGTCCCCCGTCATGCGACCGTCCATCCGCGTGACGTCGACGTCACGACGCGCTTCACGCGCGCCATCTCGCTCAACGTTCCCGTCATCTCCGCCGCGATGGATACGGTCACGGAATCGGAGATGGCCATTGCCATGGCGCGGTTCGGCGGGATCGGTGTCCTGCACAAGAACATGCCGATCGACCGCCAGGCGGCCGAAGTGGATCGAGTCAAGCGTTCCGAGAGCGGCATGATCCTGAATCCGATCACCCTGGGACCGGATCGGACGATCGGGGAGGCCGCCAACGTGATGCGCCGGTTCATGATCTCCGGTGTGCCGATCGTGGACGATCGGGGGCGGCTCCTGGGAATCATTACGAATCGCGACCTCCAATTCGAGCGGCAGCTCGACCGCCCCGTACAGGCTGCGATGACCAAGGAGAACCTGATCACCGCCCCGCTCGGCACGACGCTCGAAGAGGCCGAACGCATCCTGGGAGAGCATCGCATCGAGAAGCTCCCCGTGGTGGACGAGAAGGGCATGCTGAAGGGTCTCATTACCGTCAAGGACATCATCAAGCGGCAGCAGTTCCCCAACGCCAACAAGGACCAACATGGCCGGCTCCGGGTGGCGGCGGCGGTGGGCGTGGGGCCCGAGACCCGTGACCGCGCGGCGGCCCTGCTGGCCGCCGGGGCCGACGCCGTCGTCGTCGACTCCGCGCACGGTCACTCGCAGGGCGTGCTCGACACCGTCGCCCTCCTCCGTGAGGCGTTCCCCGAGGCGCAACTCGTCGGGGGGAACGTCGCAACCCGAGACGGCGCGCAGGCCTTGGTGGAGCGTGGCATCGACGCCGTGAAGGTCGGCATCGGGCCGGGATCGATCTGTACCACACGGGTAGTCACCGGCGTGGGTATCCCCCAGATCACGGCGGTGGTGGATGCGGTGCAGGGAGCCGGTGACCTCCCGGTCATCGCCGACGGTGGTGTGAAGTATTCCGGCGATGCGGTGAAGGCCCTGGCCGCGGGTGCGGCAAGCGTCATGCTCGGCTCCATGCTTGCGGGGACGGAAGAGAGTCCCGGCGAGAGCTTCCTGCTCGAGGGTCGACGCTTCAAGACCATTCGTGGCATGGGCTCGCTCAGCGCGATGCAGGACGGGTCGGCGGATCGGTACTTCCAGGAGGGCGAGGTCTCGGGCCAGAAGCTGGTACCCGAGGGCATCGAGGGCAGGGTACCGTATCGTGGTCCCGTCGGCGACGTCCTGTATCAGATGGTCGGCGGGATTCGCTCGGGGATGGGCTACTGCGGGTGCGCCAGCATCGAAGCGCTGCGGACCGAGGCGGAGTTCGTTCAGATCAGCGTGGCCGGCCTGCGCGAGTCCCACCCCCACGACGTGGTCATCACGCGCGAAGCTCCGAACTACTCCGCGTAGACCGGTTTCCGCTCGAGGTCCGGTGCGGGGACCAGGATCGGCCGCCCGGTCACCGGACCTCGACGGGCATGCTCAACGCCGGGCCCGCTTCGCGTCCTTGAGTCTCCGATGGACCTCGTAGTTCTCCCGCCAGGGCTGCCGCTCGAAGTAGCTGTCGGTGAGCTGCTTCACCTTCCCGGACAAGAGGACCAGAGCCAACAGGTTCGGCAGGATCACGATGCCGAGCGCGACGTCGCCCATCAGCCAGATGACGTTGAGTGACACCATGGCCCCGAAGAAGTGCATGCCGACGAAGGCCATCTTGTACGGAAGAATGGCCTTGGGCCCGAACAGGTAGTTGGCACAGCGGTCGCCGTAGTAGCTCCAGGAGATGGCGGTCGAGACGGCGAACAGCAGCACGCTGATCAGCACGATGAAGTCGCCCCATTGTCCCGGGAGCCCTCGTTCGAATCCCAGCATCGTGAGGGGGGCGCCGCTCTCCACCGCGTCGCCGTACAGTGAGGCGTAGGTGGCGCCGTCGTCGGCGAGGGCAACACCCGGAGCCCGATCCCGTCGTGGCCGCACGACACCGGTGAACGGAATCGTCTGCTCGGGATCGACGAACAACCGGTCGATCTCGACCTCGTGCCACGCGATGAGCGGTTCCCCCACCCCCGTCTCGACGTGGCGACCATCGACGATCCGGATCTCTCCGTCCGGTGTCACCGTTCTCCGGTTGCCGTCCTCTTGGTAGGCGACGTACGACAGGTCACCACCGGTCAGCGTGATCTCGGTCGGGTGACGGTCGTCCCACACCTGTGTCATGATGATGACCAGGCCGGTCATGGTGCAGATCACCAGGGTGTCGATGAACGGCTCCAGCAGGGCGACGACACCTTCGGACACGGGCTCGTCGGTCTTCGCGGCGGCATGGGCGATGGGGGCGGAACCCTGGCCGGCCTCGTTCGAGAACAAACCGCGGCGCACGCCCCACATCATCGTCACGAGCAGTGCCCCCACCCCGGTGCCGGCGACGCCTGCGGTGGGATTGAAGGCCTCACGGAAGATCGTGGCGAAGCTCGGGAGGAACCAATCGAAGTGCAGCACGATGATCGTGACGGCCCCCAGCACGTAGATCGCCGCCATGGCCGGGGCCAGCACACTCGTCACTTTCCCGATGCGGCGAATTCCGCCCAGCACCACCAGCGCGACGATGGTTGCCGTGGCGAAGCCAGTCACCCAGACCGGGATGCCGAACGTCGTCTGCATGGAGTCGGCGACCGTGTTCGCCTGCACCGCATTGCCGGTGAGGAAGGCCGTAAAGCCGAGCATGAGGGCAAAGAACACCGCGAGCGGCTTGAAGGCGGGTCCCAGGCCGCGCTCGATGTAGTACATCGGCCCCCCCGACACCGTGCCTTGCAGGCGCCCCGCATCGGGATCCTCGACGTGTCGGTAATGTTGCGCCAGCGTCACCTCGGAGTACTTCACGGCCATGCCGAGCAGCGCCGTCACCCACATCCAGAAGAGGGCGCCCGGCCCACCCCAGTGAATGGCGATGGCCACGCCCGCGATGTTGCCGATTCCCACGGTCGCCGACAACGCCGTGGTGAGTGCCTGGAAGTGCGGTACGTCGCCCGGCTCCTCGGGATCGTCGTACCTGCCCGAGGTCACGGCGAAGCCGTGCCCCAAGCGTCTCAGCTGAATGAATCGGAGCCGCAGCGTGAGGAAGACGCCGGTACCGAGCAGCGCGATGACGGCGATGGGAATCACCTCGGCGCCGGCGGGGACACCGAACTCCCACACCCAGTAGTTCAGCGTGCCAACGATGCGTTCGAGCGTTTCCATGGGTCTCCAGCGAAGCTCGTGAAGGGCTCAAGATGGGTCGACCGTGCCGGATCGAGCAAGGGCCGCGTGCCGTCGCGCAGGTTCCGGACCGGCTGTACCTTCCGGTCCATGGCTCGAGCCAAGTCCGTTTCTCGCCGTCGTCGAGGGCCCGGTGTGCCCGCCCCACGCCGTCGCGGGGCCACCCAGGTGATCGAGGCGCTGCGGCCCCGCATGAATGTCGCCATCACCACGCACGTCAATGCGGACGGCGACGGCTCGGGCAGCGAGGTCGCCCTCTGGTACTTGCTCCAGGAGCGCGGCATCACCGCCAGCATCGTGAACCCCACGCCGTTCCCGAGCCGCTATCGGTTTCTCATCAAAGGGATCGAGCACGCCGATCGATCCAAACACGCCGTCAAAGAGTTGAAGCGGGCCGACCTGATCATCGTCCTGGACATCGCGGATCTCGGCCGCCTCGGACATCTCGGCCGGATCGTCGGGAACACGACGGTCCCGGTCGCGTGTATCGATCATCACCTGAGCGACGGAACCTTGCCGCCCGGTCCTCGGCTGGTGGACGCCGCAGCATGCGCCACCGGCGAACTGGTGTATGATCTGGCGCGGGTGGCGGGTTGGGACATCGGTGTCCATGTGGCTCGGGCCATCTATGTTGCGCTCTTGACGGATACTGGGGGCTTTCGATTCAGCAACACGACATCCCGTACCCTGCGCGTCGCGTCGGATCTGCTGGACCGCGGCCTCAGTGCGGAGCAAGTCTACCACGACGTGTATGCCTCGGAGTCGGAGGGAAAGATCCGGCTGTTGGCCGAGGTGCTGCAAACCTTGATGCTGGAGCGGGAACATCACCTGGCCTGGGTCACGGTCCCGCCCGGGGCGCTCGAACGGCACGGCGTGGAGCCGGACGAATTGGAGGGTGTCGTGGAGTTTGCACGCTCGGTGCGCGGCGTGAACATAGCGATTCTATTCCGTGAACTCGCCAACGGGCGCATCAAGGTCTCGTTCCGCTCCGTCGGCGGTGTCGACGTCGCGGCGCTCGCCGAGCAGTTCGGCGGGGGCGGCCATCGACGGGCGGCGGGGGCATCGCTCTCCGGTGACCTGGCGGAGGTGCAGGCGCGCGTGCTGGCCGCCGCCCGTTCGGTTGCCGGGCCGTAGGGCCCCTCCTATCATTCGAGCACCATGAGCAGACAATTACAGGCGCTGGTTGCCGGAGCGCTCACCAACGTGCGGAACCCCCGGCTCGACAACGACGTCATCTCCGCCGGGATGATCGAAGATCTCGTGGTCGGCGACGACGGACACGTCTCGTTTCGGTTTGTCCTGTCGCGCGACGATCCGTCGAGCTTGGTGCGCGAGGCTCGGCGGGCGGTGCGCGGCGTGGACGGCGTGCGCGAGGTGAAGATCGAGGTCGTCGAGCCCTCGGGCCCGTCACCCGCCCCACGAGCCGCCGTCGGGACGGCACCTGTGGCGGGGGCGGTCCCGCCGCCACAACAACCGGTCGAGTTCCCGCGGCTCGGTGCCGTGATTGCGGTGTCGAGCGGCAAAGGCGGCGTGGGGAAATCGACGGTCGCCGCCAACCTCGCCGCCGCACTGGCCGGCGACGGACACGCCGTCGGGATCATGGACGCCGACATCTACGGCCCGAACGTCCCGCGGCTGTTCGGCATCAACGAGAAGCCGCCCGTGCGCGATGGACGCATCCTTCCGCTCGAAGCGTACGGGGTGAAGCTGATCTCGCTCGGGTTTCTGGTCGAGCGGGACATGCCGGCCATCTGGCGCGGGCCGATCGTGACCAAGATCATTCACCAGTTCCTGAACGATGTGGACTGGGGTACGCTGGACTACTTCATCGTCGATCTCCCGCCGGGCACCGGCGACGCGCAACTCTCCCTGGCCCAGGCGGTCCACATGCGCGGCGGCATCATCGTGACGACGCCACAGGAGATGGCAGCCGGCGATGCCCTACGTGGCGCCAAGATGTTCGAGCGCGTCGGCGTGCCGGTGGTCGGCGTGGTCGAGAACATGAGCTACTTCGCCTGCCCACACTGTGGCGAGCGCAGCGAGATCTTTGCGGGCGGAGGCGGCCAGCGCCTGGCCGACGAGCTCGGAGTGCCGTTGCTGGGTCAGGTCCCGCTTCAGGCGGACATGACGATGGAAGCCGATCAGGGTCGGCTGGTCGTGGTCAACAAGCCGGATTCACCCGCCGGAAGAGCTCTCGCCGCGATCGCCAAGGAGGTGAAGGCGAAGGCAGGGGGCAAGAGCGTCCCGCTCCCCATCATTACGGGCTGAGCCGCGCCGCCGGCGGTCCGCGCCGATGTCCGATCCCGCTCCGAAGCCCGTCGTCACGCTCCTGACCGACTTCGGTCTCCGCGACAGCTACGTCGCAGAGATGAAGGCAGTCATCCTCACCCACGCTCCCCACGTCACTGTTGTGGATCTCACCCACGGTGTGCCCCCTGGTGACATTGCGGCGGCGCGCTACCTCCTGCATCGGTCGTGGGGACGGTTTCCGTCCGGCACCGTCCACGTGGTGGTTGTCGATCCCGGCGTGGGTTCCCCGCGTCGCGCACTTGCCGTCTCGGCGGGTGGGCACTCCTTCGTTGGGCCCGACAACGGCGTGCTGGAATCCGTGTTGGACGATGCGGTCGTGGTGTCCCTGCCGGTTGGATCCGAGGCGGCGCCGACGTTCCACGGCCGAGACGTGTTCGCGCCGGCAGCAGCACGCCTGGCGCTCGGTACGCCCATCGGGCAACTCGGGACCACCGTGAGCGATCCCGTGCGACTGCCGTTCCCCGTCCCCGAGCGCCGCGGTGAGACGGTCGTGGGTCAGGTGGTGTATGTGGATCGGTTCGGTACCCTCGTCACCAACATCCCCGGTGTCGGCCTCGCCCCGGGCGCGACCGTCGTGGTCGGCGGCGAGCACGCGGCGATGGTGCAGCGGACGTTTGCCGATGTGGAACCGGGGATTCTGGTGGCATTCGTCGGGTCGGGGGGAACGCTGGAAATCGCAGTCCGCGATCGGTCCGCGGCGCAGTCGACCGGGACGGGAGTGGGGGGTGAAGTGCGTGTGCGGCCGGTCAGATGATCGTTCTAGCGGGCAGGCACCCACTCCACGTCGATGTCTCCCAGTGCCGCTTTCACATGGAGTCGTACATGGGCTCGCGCCTGATCGTAATTGGGCGACACGTAGCGGGAGCCTCGACGCTCAAAGCCTTCCTTCGTAAAGCTCGCCAGTAGCCGCGTCATCCTGACCTCCACGCCGAGGTCTTCGGGGAGTCGCAGCGTGAGCGAGCCAAGCCCCACCGCCACCGCTGTCTCGCTCGACGCGCTGTCGATCCACGCCCCCGTGAAATCGAGCACCAGGCTGCCGGCCCCCCCCACGACGGAAATCTGCCGACATCGGCTGTTCCCCAGGCCTTCCACGACCAACTCCGCGGCGCCCACCGCGATCTCCAGCTCTCGGCATGGCACGTGGTTGAGCTCGGAGAACCGTACAAGACTCTCGCTGGCGCCGGTCTTCAGCGAGGCCTGACGCAGTGACAGACCGCCCAGTTCGAGATCGGCGTTGGCCATGCCGAATTCCAGGGTGAGATCGATCGGCACGATCGGCGACAACGCGAGACTCAGGTACTGCGGGTTATCACGATCGTGCTGCACGTCGCGCAGCTTCTCGTCGGGTGTGAGCTTGACTACGAGCCGGCCGTGCCCAGCATCGTACCGGGTCTCCGAGGCGAATCGGTCCTGGTCGTAGCGAACGTCGGTTCGGTAGAGGCTGGTGTGCTCGCCCGGGTGCAGTCGGAATGTACCTGCCGCGAACTGGACGCTGACGTCCAGTTGCTCCTCTCCGCGCACCTGCCGCGTCGCCGTGGCGGTACGCCAGGTTTGGGCATCGCTCGACGTTGGCAGCACGAAGAGGGCCGTCGCCAGAGCTGCGGCCCAGGCGTGCCCGGACATTACCGTGATCCCGTGACTCGCCTTGCGGGCGGAGCCGGCATGCCCTCGGCGGTCCAGTACTGCTCGTCGGTCAGCGCGAGGTCGAGTTGCCTGACAAAGGTTCCTCGCAGCCCCGCCCTGGAGATGATCGTTGCACCGAAGCCTGCGGTGGCGAGCACCCACGTCAGCAAGGCGGCGCTGACGGTCAGAATCGTGCCGGCCACCGGCACGCTTCCCAGGAGAATCGCCGGCAGCCAGAGGGACAACAACCCCAGCAGCCCGTAGACGATGTACCGGTACGACCCCCATGTCGAGAGCGCCTCCCCTCGAGCCATGCGGCGCCGCAAGTAGATCTCACCGACCGTTCGCGCCACCGCGAGAAACCCGCCGACCGCGGCAATGAACAACGCTACGGCAAAGGCGACGATGGCGAACGGCACCACCAAGATGCCGACGACGGTCAGAACGAGCCCGATCACGAGCATCGCGAAGGCGGGCAGGATGAGCGGTTGAGCAAACAACCCAGCGAGGAACGAACGCCAGAACGAATGCCACACCGTATCGGCCACGGTCTCGAGCTGCTTCGGTGCGAAGAACAGAAACCCGAGACCCATGAACCCCATGGCGAGGAAGACAGCCAGGAGATTGGCGCCCCCGATAGCGATCCCGCCGACGAACGACGCCCGCTCGCCACCGACCCGCACCCTGACATCGGGAGCAACCCTCACGCGGACGGGGTTGGGTCGTCGGGGTGCCTGGACACGGGCGGCGGCGGCGGCGCTCGCGCTGGCCGCCGCGTCAGCCACTAATGCCTGTGCCGCTTCGAGACCCGCCAACGCGGCGGCGAGACTGTCGAGCCCCACCTCATGCATGCGCATCTCGTGGAGCGCCGCGAGCAGTTGACCCGTGCTCAGCACGGTGGCACTGTCGATGAGCGTCTCGATGGATTGCGCCGCGCGATGCTGCTCCACGGCAGCGATCGGCTTACCGTTCAGGTAGACCCGCCCCTCCTTGAGCGCGATCACCAGCTCGCCGCCGTCCTCCAGTTGAAACGTGAGCAGGGACTCGGTTCCCGCCTGTTCGGCGGAGTGCCCGACGATCTCCTGCGCCCGTACCGACGCGAGTCCCGCCGTGAGCAGACACGGCACCAGTATCGCGGTCCGCGCCCATGCTGTCACACTCCACGTCACGTGCCTCATGGCCTGTCTTTCCCTGAAGGCGTCATGGTTCGGCGGAGCCCCACCGCGCACCCGGTCATCGCCACCGCAGCGCCGATGCCCGCGGCCAACAGGTCGCCCCGCGTGAGCCCGTGTTCGGCGAGGATGTTCGTTGCCTCGGTGGCGAGCCACGCCACGTCCCCGGTCACCGCGACCCATGCGAAGGGGATGCCTTCGGCAACAAACCAGCGCAGCCCATCACCGATGCTGTCGGCGAACACCCGCACCAGCACCAACGAGGCGACCAGGGGCAATAGGCTCCCGACCGCCAGGACGCCGATCACGAGCCAGATTCGACCGGAGGCGGCCATGTCGTCAATCGCCGCGCGGCCGCGTCGCACCCAGCGGGGGGCTGGTCGCCACACCCCGGACAAGACGCGCTCGCTGAGCGCCGCGGTCGGCACGGCCGCCGGCAGCAGGCTCAGATATCGGTGGAGGATCGGATCCTCCTCTGCGGGCGTCAGCCCATTTGCAACAGCGTCCGTCATCTCGTCCTTCCTTACGGACTCTCGGTCCATCGGTTTCACTCCCGCAGCGGTCCAAGCAGCTCGCGCAACTCGGCACGTGCACGGTGGATATAGGTTTTCACCGTACCTAATGGCAGATCCAGCGCCTCGGCGATCTCGTCGTACGGTCGCCCCTCTATATGCCGCATGACTATGCACGCCCGGTACTCGGGACGAAGGCGGCCGATGGCTTCCTCGATGGCATCTCCGATCTCTCGCGCCTCGAGTTCCTCCAGCGGAGACTCACCGCGGTCGCCGACCTGAAGGGAAGTCGCCCCGACTCTGTCGGGTGTGGTGGCATCGGGACTGCCCTGGAGGGAGAGCGTGTCGAGTTCCTTGCGCCGCAGCTGATCGATGGCCGCGTTGTTGGCGATTTTGAACACCCACGACGAGAACTTGTACTCGGGCCGATAGCGGCCGAGAGCGTTCAAGGCCTTGATGAACGTTTCCTGCGTGAGATCCTGCGCCAATTCCCGGTCGCGCACCATGCGGTAGATGAGGGAGTATACGGGACGCTCGTAGCGCCGCAGGAGTTCTCGGTAGGCGGATTCGGCGCCGTCGAGCGCCCATGCCACGATCTGCTGATCGCTGGCCGTGCCGAGCTCGGAGGGCCTCGTCATCGGGGCACGACGCTATGCCGAGGTGGGCGCGGAGTTTCAGGCTGCACCGTGCTTGCGGCGGCTTTTCGCCTGTCCGTACGTTTCGCCCCTATGCCACCACCGCCGTCGCCGGTTGACGTGCCACAGGGCGAAGCGCGGCGAACGTACGTGCGACAGATGTTCACGGACATCGCTCCGCGGTACGATCTGCTCAACCGGGTGCTCAGCCTGAACACCGATCGTTCGTGGCGCCGCCGCGCCGTGGCGAACCTCGGGTGGCGGACAGCACCTGCGGGTCGGTATCTGGATCTGTGTGCGGGGACGCTGGATCTCGCGGCCGAGCTGGCGCGCCAGGACGGATTCCAGGGTCTGGTGGTTGGCGCCGACTTCGTCGTCCCAATGCTGAGGCTCGGGGTGGCGAAACAAGACGGGCTCAGGGCAGTCGGTGCGGACGCGCTTGATCTGCCGTTTCCCGCTGCAACGTTCGACGGCTGCATGATCGCCTTTGGCCTCAGGAACCTGGCGGACGTGGGTGCAGGGTTGGCCGAGATGGCGCGCGTGCTGAAGCCGGGTGGACGGTTGGTGAGTCTCGAGTTCTCGCTCCCGACCATTCGCGCAGTCCGGTCGCTCTACCTCGTGTACTTTCGACACGTACTGCCGCGGGTGGGTCGGCTGGTGTCCAAACATACGAGCGCCTACTCCTACCTGCCAGCGTCCGTCCAGGACTTCCTGCAGCCGTCGCAGGTGTCCGCCCAAATGTCGCGCAGCGGGTTCACCTCCGTGCGCCATCGGTCACTCACGCTCGGGGTCGCGGCGCTCCACACCGGGGTGCGCCGGTGACGCCCTCGCATCCGGGCGGGGGAAAACACCGGCGCACGCGACGGGGCTCGAAGCGTGACCCGGTACGGCCGCCGGCGCGTCGCCAGCGCCCCAGGGGCCCAACGGCGCCGCCCCCGGGCGGGCCGGTGCGCCATCCTCACAAGACGCCCACGCCGAATCGCCGGGGACAGTGACCGTGCGTATCGGTGTGATCTCCGACACCCACGGGTCGTTGAGACCGCAGGTGTTCGACGTGTTCCAGGAGGTCGCGCATATCCTTCACGCCGGCGACATCGGCAACGAGGACGTGCTGACCGCGCTCGAGGCGCTGGCCCCGGTCACGGCCGTCCATGGGAATACGGACGGCCTCACGCTACGGCGGCGGTGCCCCGAGGTCGCAACGGTGGAACTCGAGGGGTTGATCGCCGTGGTCACGCACGGCGACCGCTTCGGGTCGCCGAAGCCCACGGATCTCGTGGCGGCGTTCCCGGATGCCGAGATCATCGTGTACGGTCACACGCACCTGGCCCTGTTGGAGTTGGTCGATCGGACGATCACGGTCATGAACCCGGGTGCGGCCGGGCCGGCGCGCTTCGGTGTGCCGCCGTCGGTCGGCATCATGGAGCTCGAGGCGGGTCTTCCACCGCGCGCCCGAATCGTGCCGTTGGCCTGACCCCGCAGCGCGGTCCGAGACGTGCGGGCTACCCGACCACCAAGACGTACGTCATGAATGCCGTGAATCCGGCCAAGAGCACCACGCCGTTCACCCTGCCGATCGTATGTCCGCGTAGCATCATGGGGAACAGCACGATGGCAAACGCGAGCATCGCCCAGTTGTCGACCGCGATGGCGCGAGGATCCACGGGAACAGGGAAGATGGCTGCAGTGAGGCCCAGGATGGCAAGCAGATTGAAGATGTTCGATCCCACCACATTACCCAAGGCGATGTCGGGCTCGCGACGGATCGTGGCCACGATGCACGTAGCGAGCTCGGGAAGGCTCGTACCCATGGCGATCAGGGTCAGCCCTACGACGCGCTCGGTGATGTTGAGCATACGCGCGATACTCACACTCCCAGCCACGGCGAGCTCGGCACCGAGGACGAGCGCGGCGATGCCGAACAGCACGAAGAAGCCGTTTCGACCCCAGGCGCGCACCGTCCCGTCGCGGACGTGTGACGCGCGCTGCACGTCTCGCTCGAGCGCCTCGGCCTCGTCCAGCGGGACACCTCGGCGGGCGAGGTACGTCATCGCCCCGATGAACATGATGAGTGCGACGACCAGCAGCGAGCCGTCCAGGCGATCGACGATGCCGTCATGTGCCAGCACGATCGCGAGACCTGAGACGAACAGCATCACGGGGTACTCGAAGCGGATCGTGAGCCGCTTGACCGCAATGGATCCAATCACCGCGGTCACACCCAGGATGGCCCCCAGGTTGAAGATGCAGGACCCGATCACGTTGCCGTAGGCGATGTCCGTCGATCCGCGGGCGGCGGCATCGATACTCACGGCCAACTCCGGCATGCTGGTTCCCATCGCGACCACGGTGAGGGCCACGACCGCAGTCGAGATCCGGGCCAGGAGGGCGATGACCACCGCGCCCTTCACCAGGTAGTGTCCCCCCACGGACAGGAGAACCAGGCCGAGGACCAGTTGCCCCAGCGGCATCAGCACAGCGAGGGGTCCTTCGGGCAGTGCTGCTCGAGCCAACGCTCGAGCGGTGTGGTGCGTCGCAAGGCGGCGGGGTGGCGGCGAAACCAGTTCAGGACCAGCAACGTCTCGTCGATCGCGAGCGTCGGGAGGGGGCCCGGTGCAGTCGTGACGCCGACGTGCTCCTCGACCAGCGACCGAAATGCCTCGACTTCGATGGGGGTGCGGGGTGCGGGTGCCGATGCGCGCACCTGGGCATGGCGGATGACGTAGGCCCGATCGTCACCGTAGACACCCGGATCCACGAACACGAAACTCATGGTGTTCAACGCCGCGTGGGCGCGTGTGCATGCGGCGAGTAGCCAGGTGAGGGCATCGAACTTGTCCCGCCACCACGTGGCGCGCTCGAAGTCTTCCTGGTCGCTCGCCTCCACCATGCCGGCGATCACGCGGTCGACGGGTCCAAGGCTGCGGCCCTCAATGAAGGCGACGGCAGTGTCCACTTGCTTCCGGTACTCGCGCTCCGCGACGAACCCGGCACACGGACCCAGACAGGTTCCGAGATCGTGCCGCAGGCAGCCGGCACGTCCTCCGCTGTCGAAGAGATCACCCTGATCGCGAAAGGCGATCGGCATCTTGATCGCGCAGTCGCGCAATCCCAGGAGGTCGTTCAACACGCGGACAGCCTCGTGCAGACGGCCCGCGCCGAGAAACGGGCCGTAGTGCCGTACGTCCTGTGGCCCGGGATGGCGACCGACGTAGATCTTCGGGGCGGGTCCACCGGAGATCTTGATGAAGACGGCTCGTCGCGTGCGATTCATGCGCACGTTGAACAGGGGACGGTGGCGTCTGATCTGCCGTAGCTCCGCCAACAACGCGGCGAACTCGGAGGGCACGTAGTCCCACTCGATATCCGCAGCCGCCTGCAGAATGCGGGCGGCCTTGTCCTCGGGGTACCGAGCGCGGAAATAGGAGAGGAGCCGGGCCCGCAGGCGCTTTGCCTTCCCGACGTAGATGACCCTGCGCGTGGGGTCGAGCATGCGGTAGACGGCGGGCCGGTTTTCAGCGAGCGCGGCGACTCGGCGTTTGAGCGTGCCGACCTCGCCGAGAGGGAGCGTCAGTGTGCGGGCTACCGCCATCCGCGAAGCGATCGCACGAAGCGGTGGAGCAGGAGGAACTTCTCGTAGACGATGACGTCCTTCCGATGCCGGCCAAGCTCGGCCAGCAACTCCTTCATGCGCCCACGCCGGGTGACGTAGAACCGAAACACCTCCGCAAAATCCTCCAGCGGATGGGTCGACGCGTACGCGGTCACGTGGTGTGCGTTTCCCGCGCTCACTTTCTTGCGCTGGAAATCCACCCAGGTGTCGTCGCTCACGCGATACGCCTTGTTCGCTTCGCCGAAGACTCGCTTGAACTGCTCGGTGCGCGTGAACGACCAGTGATGATACAGGAAGCTGTGACCCAGCTCGTGGCAGATGAGTCCCACGAGCAGCGACCAGGGAATCTCGTCACGACTGCGCACGCCCACGACATAGCTGCGGTCGATCTCCACGATGTTCGAGGACCGGGGGTCGACGCCCGACACACCGGGGCGCAGCAGGACGCGGTAGCCCCAGTCGCGAATCCGGGACACCAGCAACAGGCGTCGGACGCGGGTCAGGGCACGGTCGATGAGGTCGGACCCGGTGGCATCGAACCCACACCAGGGGCAGATGTCCATCGAGTCGTCGACGCCGCGGTCGCAATGTGGGCAGCTGCCCTCGAAGGCCGTGTCCTCCCATTCCTGCTCACCACCGCACCATGGGCAGTAGGCCATGGGGTACTGCACCCCGCCGCCGCATTCCCAGTCGCACCACCCGTCGAACCGAAAGCCCCGGGGGGCCTTGAGCGGCTGGGGTGACGACACGCCCTCCTCGCGGATATCGGAGCCACACCACCCGCAGTAGGCATGCAGATCGGAGACGACCCAGCTGCAGTAGTAGCATTCGGCATTCGTGATCGGCGGGTCGTCCTTCCACACGAGCGTCCGCCCGCAGGACGGGCAAAACGACCAGAAGCGTTTGATGGGCTGGCCGCATTTGCACCGCAGATCGGCCTGCGGGGTGGGATGTCTGTGCCGTCTCTCGGTCATAACGCTCGATGCACCGATGCCCATGGGGGAGCCTCGTCCGGTGCACCAAAGCTAACAAGTCGACTCAGGTTTGCCGTCCCGACCGTGCGTGCTGGCACCGCCAGCACCAGGTCGTGGCGCGCCCGTCAATGGCGTGGGTCGTGGTGAGGGTCGTGCCGCACCGGACGCAGGGCTCGCCCCCCCGCCCGTAGACCGCCAAGCCGGCCTGGAACGATCCACGTTGGCCGGTGCCCGTCCGGTAGTCGCGGACGGTGGTGCCCCGGGCGGCAACGGCGTCGCCGAGGACGGAGCGAATGGCGCCGAACAGGGCCTCGTAATCACGCCGTGTCAAACGATCGGCCCGTCGGGAGGGGTCGATCCCGGCCCGAAACAGCGCCTCGTTAGCGTAGATGTTCCCCACGCCGGCCACGCGGCGTTGATCCATGATCGCCTTCTTGATGGCCTGGCGAGATCCACGTAGCCGCGTGGCGAGCGCGGCGGCGTCGAAGCGGGGATCGAGCGGCTCCGGTCCGAGGCGGTCCGAATAGGCCTGCCACGCCCGGTCGTCGAGCAGCCAGATGGTCCCCAGGCGCCGCACGTCGCGGTACACCAGCTGTGCCCCCCGCCCGAGACTCACCTGGAGGACCGCGTAACGGCGCTCGTCGCTGGTGAGTCGGCGCTTGTGCACGACGAGGGACCCGGTCATCCTGGGTTGGATCACCAGGCGCTCCCCCGTGCCCAGTCGGATCACCACGTGCTTGGCACGTCGGTCCACCGAGTCGACGGTGTTCTTCTGGAGCGCGCGGAGCAGTCGGGGTCGTGACACCCGTCGCAGCACGTCGGTGTGGTGGAGCCGGGGATTGGTGAGGGTCCGTCCGACCAGGTGCGGGCGGAGGTCTCGAACGATGGTTTCGACTTCAGGAAGCTCCGGCACGCGCTACCTCGCGCCAGGCGATGTCGCGCCGCAGTTGCCGACCCTCGAACGTGATGGACTCCGCCAAGTCGCGGCTCCGAGCGGCGGCCTCCGGAACGTCGCGTCCCAGGCCGGTAGCATTCAGCACACGGCCGCCCGCGGTCCGCAAGGTACCCTGTTCGTCGGTGGTGGTCCCGGCGTGAAACAGGAGCGTGTCGGCCGGAAACTCCTCGGGGAGCGTAATGGGGTCACCCTTGCGCGGCGATGCGGGGTAGCCGTGGCTGGCGAGCACGGTGGTGACGGCCGCTCGCCCGGCGCGGCACCGCGACGACCCCGGTGACCACCGCTCCCCGGATGCAATCGCCCACGCGTGGGTGGTGAGATCCAGGTCCACGGCTGGCAGGACGACCTGGGCCTCCGGGTCGCCGAACCGGCAGTTGAATTCCAGCACGGAAGGCTCCCCTGCGTCGTCGACCATCAGGCCGGCGTACAGCACGCCGGCGTACGGCGTCCCCTGCTGGTGCATGGTCTGGAGGACGGGCTCGATGACCTCTCGGTCTACGCGGTTCATCAGGGTGTCGTCGGCGATCGACACCGGCGTGTAGGCTCCCATCCCCCCGGTGTTGGGACCCGTGTCGCCTTCGCCGATTCGCTTGTGATCCTGTGACGGGGGCAGCACGAGCCCCTGCTCACCATCGGTGAGCACGAGCACCGAGATCTCCTCGCCTTCGAGGAACTCCTCGACGAGGACCACTTTTCCCGCGTCACCGAACGCTCCGCCGAACATCTGCCGCACCGCCGCTTCCGCCTGGCCGCGCGATTCGCACACGATGGCACCTTTGCCCGCCGCCAGTCCCGAGGCCTTGACCACGAGCGGCTCGGCGTGCCCCCGGATGTAGTCGAGAGCACTGGCCTCGTCGCGAAACGTCTCACTGACCGGTGTGGGGACTCCCGCCGCCAGCATGATCTCCTTGGCGTAGGCTTTGGAGGATTCGATCCGTGCGGCCTGGGCGGTCGGGCCGAACGTGTAGTGGCCGCCCGCGGCGAGGTGATCGGTGAGCCCAGCTGCCAGCGGCGCCTCGGGACCGATCACCGTGAGGTCGATCCGATGACGCTGGACAGCCTCAGTGATGGCCCGGTGGTCGTCCGGACGGACAGGAAGATTGGTGCCGAGCCCCGCCGTCCCCGGATTCCCCGGCGCGCAGAAGACCTGCGCCGATCGGGCGAGGGCCCAGCAGAGGGCGTGTTCCCGTCCCCCACCCCCGACGACCAGGACCCTCACTTCTTGCCTTTGTCCTTGAACGCGTCGGTGAACGCCGCCGCGGCACGCTTGGCCGCGTCGGTGACCTGCGAGACCGTCTGTTTGGCTTCTTCGGCGTAGTGACGCGCGGCGTCGCCGATGTCCTCCGTCAACGGGCGCTGCTTCTCTTCGGCGCCACGATGGGTGTACTGGCCTTTGAGAATCGTCTCGTAGGTCCCCCCGTCGATCCACCGCTGCAGCTCCGCCGCCCGCAGCGTGTGGAACGGGTGCGTCATGCCCAGGGTGTTGAGCACCTTGTAGATCGCGTCCACCGGTCCACCCATCTCCTCGTACTCCTTGGCCTGCTGCATGAAGGCGTCCAGGTTCATCTCGTTCATTGACCCGCCGCCCGCGAGCTTGAGGAAGACCTGCATGGCCGCCTTGCGATCCTGGCTCGCCAGGAGCCCGGCCCGGTCGGCCGACATCTCGCTCTTCCGGTACCACTCGAGCAACGCGAGTTGAATCGGCAGCAGGACGATGCCGGCGAGGAACGGCAGATTCCGGAATCCGAGGGTGAGGATGAGGATCGTGACGGTGCGGTACAATGTGTGTCCGCTCATCACGTGCCCCAGCTCGTGCCCGAGCAACACGCGCAGCTCGTCGTCATCCAGCAGCGAGACCGCTCCCGAGTTCAGCACGATGAAGGGGTGATCGACCCCTACCGCGCCGGCGTTGACGATCGGGGTCTGGGACACGAACAGCGGCGGCTGCTCGGGCCAGTCCATCGTGGTCGTGACCTCGGTCATGAGGTGATGGAGCCGAGGGAACTGGCTCGGTCCCACCCGGACCGCGTTGGCCTGGAAGATCAAGCGAATCCCACGCTCGCCGAAGAATCCCACGATCTTCTTCACCGCCTCGTTGAAGCCGGGAACGGCGCGGACTGCCTGCAGGGCCGCGCGGTCCGCCGGGTGCTCCCAGCTCACGGCGGCGATGTTCGACAGGATGGTTCGAGGCCGGGGCGACGGAACGTTGCCCGTAGTGTCGGTCATGGTATCCTCCGCAGGGGCCGGATGCGCGCTGTGGTCGAGTCGTCTCTAGACCGTACGCACACCGAAAAGTCCGGTTTCATTCGACGTCATCGTGCACGGCGTGCCGCGCCGAGGGCCTGATCCAGATCGGCGATGAGGTCGTCGACGTCCTCCACCCCGACCGAGAGGCGGACAAGACCGTCCGTCAGCCCCATCCCCTTCCGCATCGCCTCGGGCACGCTGGCGTGGGTCATGGATGCCGGGTGGCCGACGAGGCTCTCCACCCCGCCCAGGGACTCCGCCAGCGCGAAGATGCGCGTTCGCTCAACCATGGCACGGGCCTTGGCTGAACTTCCCAACTCGAAGGAGATCATCCCGCCGAAGCCCCGCATCTGGCGGCAGGCCAGCTCGTGCTGCGGGTGGTCGGGCAAGCCGGGGTAGTAGACGCGCTTGACGTCCGATCGCTGTGCCAGCCACTCCGCGATCCGACGGCCGCTGGCGTCATGCCGTGCCACCCTGAGATGCAGGGTCTTGGTACCCCGCAGCGCCAGCCAGCAGTCCATGGGTCCCGGCACCGCACCCACCGCATTCTGCAAGAAGCCGATCTGATCGGCCACGTCGTCGTTGGTGGTGAGCACCATGCCGCCGACCATGTCGGAGTGACCGTTGAGGTACTTGGTCGTCGAGTGTACGACGATCTGCGCGCCGAAGGTGATCGGTTGCTGCAGGACCGGTGTGGCGAACGTGTTGTCGACGACCAACAGGATCTCCCGATCGCTGGCCATCGCACCGACGGCCGGGAGATCGGTGAGATGCATCATGGGATTGGTCGGCGTCTCGACGAAGATCATGCGCGTGGCGGGTGTGAGCGCCGCATCGATGCGGGCCACGTCGCGGGTGTCGACGAACGTGAATCGCAGTCCGAGACGCTCGAACACGTGCGTCATGATCCGATGCGTTCCGCCGTACACGTTCTCGCCGCAGATCACATGGTCTCCCGTGGAGAGCAACTTGAGCACGGCGTCGGTCGCGGCGAGGCCCGAGGCGAAGGCAAAGCCGTGCTCGGCTCCCTCGAGCGCCGCCACGTTCCTTTCCAAGGCATCGCGGGTCGGATTGCGCGTGCGCGCGTACTCGAACCCCTTGTGGCGCCCCAAGCCGTCCTGCACGTACGTGGACGTCTGATAGATGGGGCTCATGATGGCCCCGGTGGTCTCGTCCGGTCGCTGACCGGCGTGCACCGCACGGGTACCGAAGCCCGACTCGAGGTCTTCGCGGAAGACGCGTGTCATGGAGTATCGCTGAAGGCGCGTCGGAACCTATATCGGCTGTGGCACCTTCGGCAACCAAGCGTGATGTCTCGTCTCCGTCCCCCGACGATGCTTCTCCCGTTAGCTTATTCCGCATGTCTGGAACCCTCATGCGCAGTGTCTCGGGCGTGCGCGGCATCGTCGGGCGCGATCTGCATCCCGAGATCGTCTCTCGCTATGCCGCGGCGTTCGGCCACCTCGCCCTGGAAGGGGGCCATCGCGACGTGGTGCTCGCCCGGGATTCGCGCACATCCGGGCCGATGTTGGCCGATGCCGCCAGGGCGGGACTGCGGTCGGCCGGCGTCGACGTCATCGACTGTGATCTCATCCCGACGCCGACCGCCCAGTTGGCGGTCAAACACCACGGAGCCGGCGGGGCGATCATCCTCACCGCGAGTCACAACCCCATCGAGTGGAATGCGCTGAAGTTCGTGGGGGCGGACGGGTTGTTTCTCGACGCGACCGCAGCCGCTCGGCTGTTCGATCTCGCTGATCGCGGCCCCGTGGCCCATGCGGCATGGGACGGAATCGGCGCGGTCGCATCGGACGACGAGGCGGTCCGGCGCCACTTGGACGCCGTTCTGGCGCTGCCCTACGTGGACGCCGCGCGGATCGCGGCACGGCGGTTCAGCGTAGCCCTGGACTGCGTACGAGGGGCCGGTGGAACGATCATGCCCGCCCTGCTGGATCGTCTGGGCTGTGGGATGGTCGGGATCGATCTGGAGCCGGACGGACGGTTCACCCGAGCGCCGGAGCCCGTTCCTGCCAACCTCTCGGCCCTGGGTGAGGCCGTGCGACGCAGTGGTGCCGATCTGGGAATGGCCGTGGACCCGGATGTGGATCGACTCGCCATCGTGGACGGCCGCGGCGAGCCCATCGGGGAGGACTACACGTTGGCGTTCGGCGTGCGCGCGGTGCTGGAGCGCCGTGTCGGCCCCGTCGTGGTGAACCTGTCCACGTCGCTGGTGGTGGATGATGCGGCTCGACCGTTCGGTGTCGCGGTGACTCGTGCCCCGGTCGGCGAAGCGAATGTGGCGCGAGCCATGCAGCGGGCCGACGCCGTGGTGGGTGGGGAGGGAAACGGCGGCGTGATGTTGCCCGAGCTGCATCTGGGCCGAGACGCCCCGCTCGCCGCCGCGCTCGTGCTCGATCTCCTCGCCCGTTCCGGCAGGACGGTACGCGAGCTGGTCGACGAGGTGCCGCGCTACGTGATCGTGAAGTCCAAGGTGCCGCGGGGCCGGGATCTGGATCCGGTCTACGCCGCCCTGGCCGCGCAGGCCAAGGGCGCGACGTTCGACCGCCAGGACGGACTACGCATTGCGTATCCCGACCGATGGCTCCATGTGCGGCCGTCGGGCACCGAGCCGATCGTGCGCCTCATCGCCGAGGCGCCCTCGGAGGACGCTGCGCAGCAGCTGATCGCCGGTGCGGCAGCACACTTCGCATGAGGGTCGTGCTGCAGCGTGTTTCACGAGCGTCGGTGACGGTGGACGGCGCCGTCGTCGGCGCGATTCAGCGCGGGTACCTGCTTCTGGTGGGCTTCACCAACGGTGACGGTGATGCCGAGGTGGAGTGGATGGCGGACAAGATCGCGGGGTTGCGGGCGTTCGGCGACGAGGCGGGCCGCCTCAACAAGGACCTCCGCGACGTCGGCGGGGCGGTGTTGGTTGTCTCCCAATTCACCGTGTACGCCGACAGCAGCAAGGGTCGCCGGCCGTCGTTCGTGCACGCGGCGCCCCCCAAGGAGGCGGAGCGACTGTACCGCCGGTTCACCGACGCACTGCAGCGACGAGCGCTGACGGTCCAGACCGGGGTGTTCGGGGCCGTCATGGAGGTCGCTCTGGTGAACGACGGTCCCGTTACTCTGCTCCTCGAACGATGATCGTTCTCGCATCGGGCTCGCCGCGGCGACGCCACCTCCTGGAGATGCTGGGCATCCAGCACGATGTGGTGCCGCCAGACGTGTCCGAGGAGCCTCGAGACGGCGAGTTGCCGAAGGCGATGGCCGAACGTCTTGCGGCGGAGAAGGCCAGGGTGGTGAGCCGCCAGCGTCCGGATGCGCTGGTGCTTGCGGCGGACACGGTCGTGGTGATCGACGGGCACATCCTGGGCAAGCCCACGGATGCAGCGGATGCCGAGCGCATGCTGCGCCTGCTGTCCGGCCGCAAGCATCAGGTGATCACGGCCGTGGCGCTCGCCCTGCCGAGCGGCGACGTGCATGAGCGGTGCGACGTGACCGACGTGTGGTTTCGCCCGCTCGGCGCGGAGACGATTCGGAGCTACGTGGCGACGGGAGAGCCGCTGGACAAGGCGGGGAGCTACGGGGTGCAGGGGGTCGGCGCGGTGCTCGTGGAGCGCGTGGAGGGAGACTTCTTCGGCGTGATGGGCCTGCCCGTGCGACTGGTGGTGGAGTTACTGGACGGGGCGGGACGTCCCTACCGCTTTACGCGGTAAACCGGCACCGCCCTCGTCTTACCTCGGAGCTGCAGCGGCTCGAGGGCCTCGACCTCGGGCGGGGATGTGAGCGCGCGGTAGAAAGGCTCCGAAACCAGGATCTCGCCCCCGCCGGCTTTGGAGCAGAGACGCGACGCGGTGTTCACCGCGTCACCGATCACGGTGTACTCGAGCCGGCGGTCGCTGCCGATGTTCCCCGCGAAGACCTCGCCGAAGTTGATGCCGATCCCGATCTGCATGCGATGCCGACCTTCGCCCGCCCATTTCTGGTTCAGCACCTCGAGCACGTGCTGTTGCTCGATGGCACAACGCATGGCGCGGTCGGCATCGTCACCATGGGTGATCGGGGCGCCCCACAGCGCCATGATCGCGTCTCCCATGAACTTGTCGAGTGTCCCGCCATGCTCGAAGACCACCTCGACCATTTCGGTGAAGTACTCGGTCAGGAGCGACGCGATCTCGTCGGGGTTCATGTGTTCCGACAGGGTCGTGAATCCCCGGATGTCGCTGAAGAAGACGACCACCGGTCGCTTGGTGCCGCCGAGCTGAACCTCGTCGGCCTGTCCCGCGATCTGGTGCGCCAGGTCTGGCGCGAAGTAGCGCTGGAAATTGGAGAGTACCACGGCCTCGCGGCGCACCCGCTCGGTGAGCCGGCCGTTCTCGATGGCGACGGCGGCGATACCGGAGAACGCGATGAGGAACTCCAGGTCCTCGTCGTTGAACGAGTTGGTGGCCGTCATGTTGTCGACGTACAGAATGCCGAGCACGCGGCCATCGGTCCCCATCAGCGGCGTGCACATGGCACTGCGCACGCTCTGGGTGACGATCGACCGGCCCTTGAACCGGGCATCGGCCGCCGCGTTGTCGGTCAAGATGGCCAGTCGCTCCTCCACGGCCCGCTGCGCGATCGAGCGGGGCACGCGGGTGCCGCCGCTCTCGTCGAGGCGGTTGCGGGCCACCCTCGGAACCAATTCGCCCGACGCGCCCTCGAGCATCAGAATCGACACGCGGTCCACGCTCATCACCTTGAATGTGATGTCCACGATCTTCTCCAGCAGGAGGTCGACCTCCTGCTGCTTGGACAGTTCCTTGGAGATCTCAAGGAGCAGTTCGAGCTTCTGCGCCTGTCGCTCGTCGACGGACAGGCCGTCGACGCGTAGCTGCGACGGACCGCTGGGGCGGGCGGCGACCCGCTCGTCGAGGTCGCGCGGGCCGCTCACCTGGACCTGACGCACGATCGTGGGCTCGGGTGGGGGCACGGCAAAGCCACGCGGCGCCTCGGACGGGTGGGTTCGCTTGGTGGGGGGAGCGACCGCGACCACTTTGAAGGGGACCTTGCCGAAGGTGACGATGTCCCCGTCGACGGCCACACCGTCTCGCATCTTGGTGCCGTTGATGTAGGTCCCGTTGCTGGATCCGAGGTCCACGACGCGAATGCCGCGCGACGTGAGCGACACCTCGGCGTGGCGTCGGGAGACCGTGGGGTCGTAGATCGGGGCGTCGCTCGTGACCGCCCGCCCAACGACGAGTGTCCGCCCCTCCGTCAACTCGAAGGATTGCTCACCGACAGTACTCTGCAACTTGATCGCGGCCACGAATCGGCTCCTTCGCTGCGATCAATATACGGATGGCTCGAAGAGCGGGCGACCGATCAACGAGGCGCGGCGACGAGATACGTGCCGGGTTCGTTCAGCGTTCCCCGCACTGCGTCACTCCCGGTGAAACCCGACCCGCTCACTCGACGCCACCGACCCGGGGTGATCTCGTACCACAGCGCGAGCGCCTGGGCGTAGGCGAAGGGCGAACTGTACGAGGATCCGTTGGCGATACTGATGTCGCCGTACGCAGCGAACGAGAACTCCGCGATGGGCCGCGCGCTGGCCGCAAAGGCCACGCCGTTCGGTGACAGGGTCACGCCGAATCTGCCCGGTTCGGGGTCGAGCGTGATGCGGACCGAATCGCCCGCGCCGACCGGATTGCCGTTCAGGGTTTCCAATGAGCCCATGGGGAACTGCACCTGGAGGTACAGCTCCAGCCCGCCGCTGTGATGCAGCCGGCGAGTGGTGACACGATCGTTGGCGACGAAGAAGCTCGCGGTGGGAACGGACGGGGCGGTGGGGGTGACGGGCAGGATCAGCAGGTCGGCCGTGGGGAGTGTGGTGTCGCCGGTGAGTCCGAGATCGCCGCAGGCCGTCACCGCGGCCACGATGAGGACGCTTGCTGCGATCCACGGCCTCCGTGATATTGCGGCACGATGCTGGTGCGACTTTCGGTGCTCGGCGTGCTCGTCGGCACGCTGCTTCCCTCGTCCGTCCTCGCGCAGGCCTGGAACAGCGACGCCGCGCGTGCGCTCGTCGCGCGCGGTATCGCCCAGCGCCAGGTACGTCAGGCCGATAGTACGCTTCGAGACTTCCGCGTGCGGGCGCATGGCTATGTCTTCTTTCTTGGCCAGCTGGCCGAGGGGCTCCGTGAGCCACCGCGTCTCGTCAAGTCGGACGAGCTCGTGCTGGAAGTGTACTGGAAGGCGCCGGACCGGAGCAAGCAGCAGATCATCGGGTGGCGCGACCGCGCCGATCTTCCCACCGACATCCAGTACCATCGCGATCATCTCGGCATCGTCCAGAACAACTTCGGCGACCGGATTCGGCTGGGCGAAGGGGATGAAGTCCGCGACGTTCCGCACCCGCTGGCGCCGGACGGGCCCAACCTGTACGACTACGCCCTCGTCGATTCCCTGACCGTCTATCTGCCGCAGCGGACGGTCCGCGTGTACGAGGTGACCGTGCGGCCCCGAGACTTCGGTGCGGCTCGTGTGGTGGGCAGTCTGTTCATGGATGTCGAGACGGCCGAGGTCGTGATCTTCCGCTTCAGCTTCACGCGCAGTGCCTACCTCGACAATACGCTCGAGGACATCACGATCGTGCTCGAGAACGGGCTGTGGCAGGAGCGCTACTGGCTGCCCAACCGGCAGGAAGTGGAGATCCGGCGGCGAACCAAGTGGCTCGATATGCCCGCCCGAGGCATCATTCGCGGCCGGTGGGAGATCCGCGACTACCAGTTCAACGTCGGGCTCGACGACGCCTTGTTCCGCGGACCGGAGATCGTCGCGGCACCGCGGGCCGTACGGGACTCGTTCGTGTGGGACGTCCCGCTGCACACGGCGATCCAGGCCGTGGCGGGGCCCGTGATGACCTTCGACCTCGAGGACGTGCGCGGTCGGATCATGGACACCGCCGGATCACAGGCACTCTCGGGCCTCGCTTCGGCGCGACTGAGCATCGGATCGGTGTCCGACCTGCTGCATTTCAATCGCGTCGAAGGCCTCGCTCCGGGGATCGGCACCGTGCTCCGGCCCGGTGGAACGACCGAGATCGATGCCTGGGTATCCTACGGCACCAGCGATCGGCGGCTCAAGGGGCGGCTCGGCATTGGACACCGGTTTGGGGGGCTCAGCGTGGAGCTCCGCGGGGCGCGTCGCATCGTCGATGTGGCGGACGACCCCGTGATCTCCCCCCTGCTCAACACGGTCCTTGCCCAGGAAGCCGGCGACGACTATGGCGACTATCTCCTCCTCACCGAGGCGTTCGCCTCGCTGCGACGAGACTTTGGGGTGCGGGGTGGGCTGGCGCTCCGGCTGGGGATCCAACACGCGGAAAGCGTCGTGACGGCGACGACGCCGGCCAACGGTACGTTCCGCCTCAATCCCGCGTTGGACGGCGGGACGTTCGGCGTTGCCGAGCTCACGATCGAGCGCCGGAGCGCGGAGCTGGCGCTCAAGCACGGGGTGAGTGGCGCGGTGTCCCTGGAAGGCGGAACCGGCGAGGATGTCCAGTACGTTCGGGTTCGGGGAACCGGGCGGGCCCACGTGAGCGTGGGGCCCACGCGACTGGTAGCCCGAGGCTGGGCGGGATGGGGATCGGCGGACCTGCCGGTGCATCGCTCGTTCGTGCTCGGCGGGCGTGGCACCCTGGTCGGCGAGCCGTTCCGGGCATGGGGTGGGCGCTATGCGGCATTTGGCACAGTGGAATGGCAGATTCCGATACCATTTCCTGCGCTGGCGCTCGGTCCGTTCGTGTCGACCGGTCGGCGGATCGTCGTGGCGCCGTTCCTTGGGGCCGGCTGGGCAGGGGGTGGCATGGCCGGCCTCCCATGGCAGCCGAGCGACGGCGTCCGGCCGGTGGTCGGCGTTGGGGTGGAGTGGTTCCACCGCTTCTTCCGCGTGGACGTGGGGGTGGGACTCCGGGACCCGGAAGTGCGTCTCGTGATCGACGTCACACGCGACTTGTGGGACATCTTGTGACCTTGGAGGACACCGGTCGAAGGGGGTCGCCGCACCGGGAGGGTGGGTGGCGAACGGCGGTTTCTGGCGCCCCGAATCGATGGCCGATATGTTGAAAGGCTAGGAAATCTCGTCCGAGTACGAGTCGCCCTTCGGGCGACGGAGGTGGCACGGTTCGCACGTTTACCGATGAGTGGCTCCGACCGACGGTAGAAGATCTCGTCGGCAAGGAGAAGATCGAGGAGCTTCGCCAGGGGGAGCAGGAACACCCCTCCTTGTGGGAGGCGGCCGTGGAGCGCAAGCTCACCACGGACGAGGCCCTCCTGAGCAGTCTCACGACACGATTTCGATTGAAGCTGGCCGACCTGTCGCGCAGCGAGCGGGGCGCGCGGGACGTGGTGCCGGAATCCGTCGCGCGGCGGTACCAGATTCTGCCGCTCAACATCAGTGACTCCACGCTCGACATCGCGACTGCGAATCCGTTCGACCTCGATTGCGAGAAGATGCTGGCATTCGCGACCGGGCGAGAGGTCCGTAGCCACCTGGCGAGTCCGGCCAAGATCAGACAGAAGATCGAGGAGCTGTACAAGCCGGAGAACGTGCTGAGCCGGCTCCTGGAAGGCATGGAAGCCGCCGCCGAGGTCGAACAGCTCGAAACCCAAAAGGAGCTCGACGACCTCGCGGTCTCGGAGGAAGAGGCGTCGCAGCGGCCGGTCGTCCGCCTCGTCGATCTCATCATCTCCGAAGGCATCACCTCGCGATCGAGCGACATTCACATCGAGCCGGAGGAAGGGGGCGTCGCCGTCCGCTACCGCATCGACGGTGTGCTGCGGCAGGTCATGAAGATCCCGCGAGCCGCCGGGCTCCCACTGATCTCGCGGATCAAGATCATCTCGGGCCTCGATATCGCCGACCGGCTGCGGCCCCAGGATGGACGGGCCCGAGTGGCGGTGAACGGGATTCCGGTCGATCTGCGGGTCTCGACACTCCCCGCGTCACTCGGCGAAAAGGTCGTGATCCGGGTCCTCGACACCTCGCGGACCGTGCTTGTCCTCGCCTCGTTGGGCCTCAGCACGGCAGAGGCAGACCAGGTCACCGGCCTGCTGGACAACCGGGATGGGATCATCCTGGTCACGGGCCCCACGGGGTCAGGGAAGACGACCACGCTGTACTCCGCCATTCGGCATGTGCAGAGCGAGGGCGTCAACATCGTGACCGTCGAAGACCCGGTCGAATACCGGCTCCAGGGGATCGTGCAGGTGCAGGTCCACGAGAAGGCGGGACTCACGTTCGCATCCGCGCTGCGCTCGATCCTGCGGCAGGATCCGGACGTGGTGCTTGTCGGCGAGATCCGCGATCGCGAGACGGCCCAGATCGCCGTGCAGGCCTCGCTCACCGGGCACCTCGTGCTCTCCACGCTCCACACCAACGACGCGCCCAATGCGGTGACCCGGTTAGTGGACATCGGGATGGAGCCGTACAAGATCGCCAGCGCACTCCGTGGCGTCATTGCGCAGCGGCTGATGCGCCGACTGTGCCCAACGTGCAAGGAAGTCTGGGTGGAGGCGATCCCTCGGAAGCTGCACCAGTGGGTTCCGCCAGATACGCCCCTCTACCGCGCGGTCGGTTGCCCCGAGTGTGCCATGACCGGCTATCGCGGCCGTTTCTCGATCGTCGAGATCCTGAAGGTCACTCCCGAAGTGGAGCGGGCGATTGGCGCCAACGACACGGCGGACCGTATTGCCCAGGTGGCGGAGCGGGGCGGAATGAAGTCGCTGTGGGCGAGCGGGCTGGCGCACGTGCTGCACGGCGAGTCGACCATCGATGAGCTGCTCCGAGTGGTCGATGTCCCGCAGGAAGACACCGAGGCGGCGGAGATGGCGGACGCGAAGCGGACATCCGGTCCGCGTCGTCGGCGACCGTCCGGCGGACACGCGGCCGTAGTGGAGCGGCGACGGGTCTCGGGTCCGATGGAAGCACCCTCTGCGGCGGCGTTGGCCGGCGAGTTCGATCTGATCGATCCTGTGGAGGCGCCTCCCCGTCGCGGCCCCAACGCCAAAGTACTGCTGGTGGACGACGAGGAGCAGCTCCGCAAGGTCATGCGCGATCTGTTGGAGCGTGACGGGTACGAGGTCGAGGAGGCGGCCGATGGGGTCGAGGCACTCGATCAGGTCGATCGGCACGCCCCCGACATCGTGGTGCTCGACCTCAATCTCCCCGGGCTCGACGGGTATGGCGTGCTGAACCACCTACGGTCGCGACCGGCCACCGAGAACATCCCGGTGGTGGTGCTGACGGCCCATGGTGACGAAGACAGTGAGGTGCGCGTCTTCGAGCTGGGGGCGGACGACTTCCTCTCCAAGCCGTTCCGGGCCAGGGCGTTGTCGGCACGGCTGCAGGCGGTGCTCGGTCGTCCACGGCCAGCCCACTAGCTTTCCCCTCCCCCAGGCGTTCAGTCGCCTCCCGCGCCGATGCCGGGTGGCGCGTTGGGCTTGATCCGCACGGGCTTTGCCGGCACGCCAAGGTAGAGATGCCAGGGCTTGGCGTCCCGCGTGAGCACCGCGCCCGCGCCCACCATGGCCTGTTCACCCACGTGCACTCCCGCCAACACCGTCGCGTGGTACGTGATGCGCACGCCATCCGCGAGCACCGTGGTGGCATTGGTGACGTCCTCCTGATCGGCGAGACTGTGGGTGTGACTGTAGATGTTGGCGTAATCCGCGATCGAGACCTTGTTGCCGAGGACGATGCCCCCCCGGTCGTCCAGCAGGACGTGCCGATGCACCACCACGTCGTCGCCAACCTCCATGTTGTACCCGAACGAGAACTCCACGAATTGGAAGCACTTGAAGTGCTTGCCGCAGCGTCGGAAGACGTGGCGGGCCAGCACGCGGCGCACCCTGACGCCAACGTCCACGTTCCCGCTCCCCATCGGGGATCGATCGAAGCTCTGCCATAGCCAGAGCAGCGGCTTGACCCGCGCGTAACGCTCGGGGTCGATCTCGTCGTAATACTCGGGCTCGAGCGTGACGTTGTGCGGGTCCAGCGAGAGCAGGGCCGCTCGGGTCGCAATGGGAGTCTGGGGGTCGGCCACCAGGTCCTCATAGGCGCCGAGGGTGGGATAGAACATCTGCAGTAAGGTGTCGCGGCACAGTCGATACCGGTCGACCCCCGGGTCGGCGAGCCGCTCGTCCAACTCCCCGATCCACCGTGCGAACAGCCGGTCGCTCTCGAACGGTAGCACGAGCTTCCGGAGGGGATGGTGGGCCATTGCTGCTGGTCTCGCGTGGATGTGGTCTATCGCAAACGGCCGTTGGCCGTTCCGAAGTTCCCGATTCCCCGACTGCTCTAGGGCTTGCCGGCGGCCGCGCGCGCGATCACCGAGGCGCGTTCGCGCTCGAGCGTTCGAAGGATCTGCTCCCAGGTGTCGTTCCGCTGCCCAATGTACTCGACCGTGAACGGATCGAGCGTGCGGATTCCGTCTTCGAACAGATAGATGGCCGTGGCAGTCTCCCGTTGTCCCAGTTGCTGGGCGCTCCACAGCGGGGAGAGCGGGAAGGTCTGCGCCGGTCGAAACAACCGGTTCTGACTGGTGACGGTGAGGTCGTCAGGGTTGAAGCGAGCATCGCGCTCGAGGCCGAAGAACGTGATGAGGAACAGGGTCGGGTCGCTGATGCCGAGGCGGCTCGCGGCTTCGGCCACCTCGTCCGCCCTGGATTCGAGGAGCCGGTGAAGCGCGTTGTAGGTGTCCGTGGCCAGCAGACGGATTACGCGTTCGTCCAGGGGAACGACTTGGACCTGGACCGTGGACGTGCGCAACTGTAGCGACACGTCGTCCTGCCGCAAGGTGCCGTAGCCCGCAGGGGGGAGATCCATTTCGTCCGGGGCCACGGGCGGCCGCTCTTGGGCTTGGGCACAACCCAGTGGTCCGAGAACCAGGGAAGCCGCCAGGACGGACGTCCAGCCCGACCGGACGGGGGGTCGCCGGATGCGCGGGATGCGATGGGTCATGGCTGTTCTCCTGACGCCGCCGGCTCGTTCGGCTCCGGCGCCACGAAGGCGAAGACGGAGTCGCGCAGGTCATCGATGCCGCTCCGGGTGCGCGCGCTCGTGAGCACGCACTGGTCCGCGGGCACCCCGACAGCGTCCAGAATGGTCCGAACACGTTGCTCGCGCCGACCCCGGGGAAGCTTGTCCGCCTTGGTGATGGCGACCAGGACCGGTACGGCGCGTGCCGCCAGCAACTCGTGCACGGCGTGATCGTCTGCCGACGGCTCGCGGCGCGCTCGCCTATCTCCTCAACCAGCATGGGTACATCCGCTTCGTCGGTACCTACTTTTACA
>CAYGCN010000019.1:0-33102 GCA_964348385.1 uncultured Gemmatimonadaceae bacterium | reverse complement strand
GCTAGTGGTGACCCGTCAACTCCGCCTTGGCCAACAGCCGCGGGCTCACCATCGGAAACGTTCGGGCGAATAGCCCGTACGCGAGCAGGAACAACCCGAGGAACCCGAGCGAGACGGCAATCTCCGGTGTACCGAACGCGGGTCCGGTTTCGGTGAGCGACGGCTGCACCAGCAGATAGCGCTCCAGCCACACCCCGGCGAAGCTGACGGTGAGGAAGGTGGCGAACGTCACGCCGGTGATCTTGGCCTTGACCCAGATCAGGCCCCAAAACGGGATCAGGAAGATCATGAGCCCGACGAGGATGGCGATGGGTCGCCACTCGCCCCACAGCCGCAAGAACACGAACGACGTTTCCTCGCGGAGGTTGCCGTACCAGATCACGAGCAGCTGGCTGTACATGAGGTACGCCCAGAAGATCGAAAACCCGAACACCAGTTTCCCGAGATCGTGGAACTGCTCGCGGCCGATTACCTCGTGCATACCGAGCTTCCAGCGCCAGAACACGCTCATGAGGCCGAGCATGGTGAGGCCGGTGAGGAACGCCCCGATGAAGAAGAACGCGCCGAACAGGTTGCTCAGCCAGTACGGCGCGAGCGACATGATCAGATCGAAACCGAGCAGGGAAAACAGGTACGCGTACAGCAGACACAGCACCGGAGCGAGCCAGTTAAGGCGACGCTCCACGGCGTGGACCTGGTCCGGCGTGCCCACGTAGTCTCCCGCAATCCGGTCGTACAGCGTCCGCCTCCATCCCGTCACGTGATCCCGCAGCTCGGCGACGTCCGGCTTCAGGTCGTAGTACACGAACGCGATGCTCGTGACCATCAGGGCGAGGAGTGCCGCGAGATCCCGCCAGAACACCCAGGAAACCGTGAGCCAGTTGCCCCTCGCGGGTGTCGGGTGCTCGATCCAGGGGAAGAGGTGGTGCTTCCCGAGAAACAGCACCAAGAAGCACACCACGGCGATTGGCAGGAAGAAGGCAGCGGCCTCGGCGAAGCGAATGATCGGGCCGGCCCAGACACCTTTCGTGATCTTCTGTGTTGCGGCGAAGACGATGGCGCCCTGAGCTACACCGGTGAAGAACAGGAAGTTGATCAGGAACATCCGCCAGGCACGGCCCGGATCGTCTCCCATGGCGAGGGCCACGAACGTCCCAAGTCCGAGGATGGCGAGCACTGTTCCCGCGACGAGGAACGACCCGACGGGCGCGTTGGCGCCACGCCGGTGGATCTCGTGGTAGGCCGTGCCCACGCTCACCGTGCCGTCCCTGCGAGGGTCCGCATGTAGTTCACGACGTGCCACCGGTCTTCCCGCGTGATACGGCCGCCGTACCCCGGCATCAAGGCTCCGAAACCGTTGGCGATTACCCCGTACACCCACCCGTCGGAGGACTGGGTCACCCGCTCGTCCGTGAGGTTCCGAACCGCATTGGCCAACGAGGGTGCCACGGGACCGTCACCGAGACCCTCAGCCCCGTGGCACACTTCGCAATAGATCGCGTAGCGGTCGCGTCCCCGCTCCAGTGATTCCGCCGTCACTTGGAAGGGATTCGTGAGACGATCGAGCTGAGCCTGATTCTGAGGCACGGCATCCGGGACGACATCCCGACCGGTGATGGGGACCGTTCCTTCGACCGGCGGTAACGGCATCTTGTACGGCTGAATCGCGATGCCGCGGTGCATCACCGAGAACCACGGGACCGCCGCCACCAGGTCATCAGGGCTGGGAAACCGATGCCACTGCTCCCGAGTGCAGCCGGCGGCGACGGCCGTCACTAGCGCAAGCGCTGCCACGTGCCTACGACTCAACCCGCACCTCCTCCGCGCCCGACGCCCGGAGCAGCGCCTCAACGTCGCGCCGCTGCTCGGCAGGACACCGCACGAAGATTCCGATGTGGTCGTCCGTGAACTGGCCGTCGTACGCGCCCGGCTGCCGGTTCCGCCAACTGTGGTAGAGCAGGCCCAAGATCGTGGCCCCGGCTCCGAAGAGGATCGTCAGCTCGAAGGCGATGACGACGTAGGGGATCACCGACCCGATCGGTCTGCCCCCCACTACCAACGGCCAGTCGAACGACATCCAGAGGGTGAGGGCGAAGCCAGACGCGCACCCCAGCAGCCCGCCCAACAACGTCCACAGCCGGACCGGACTCACGCGATGCCCCATCGCCTCCGCAATCTCAACGTTCGGCACTGGGGTGTACACGGTGAAGTCACGGATGCCCTCCGCCTTCAACTGCCGAATCGCCGCGGACGCGGCGTCGACGAACCGATACGACGCGAGCACGCCGCTAGTGGCACTCACGAGTGAGCCCGCTGCTTACGCGGCATCGGAATGATCTCCTTCACCTCGGTGATCGACACCGTCGGGAAGTTCTTGGCGAACAGCAGGAACCACATGAAGAACCAGGCAAAGCTACCGGCGAGAATCGCCCACTCGACCCACGACGGCGTGTAGTGACCCATCGCGTACGGCTCGTATTCGAAGGAGAGCGATACCACGATGATCACGAACCGCTCAAACCACATGCCGAGGTTGACGAAGAGCGACAGTACAAACAGCGCCGGGATGCTGCGTCGAATCTTCCGGAAGAACAGGAAGATCGGCAGCACACCGTTGCACAGAATCATGGTCCAAGTGGCCCACCAGTAGTCGCCGAACGCCCGATTCCAGAACGAGGCCCGCTCGAACGGGTTGCCGCTGTACCAGGCGATGAAGTACTCCACGACATAGGCGTAGCCGACGATCAGACCCGTGAGGAGCAGAAGCTTCGCCAGGTTCTCGAAGTGCTCGACGGTGATGTACCGCTCGACACGAAAGACCTTCCGCAGGGGGACGAGCAGCGTGACTACCATGGCGACACCGGAGTAGATCGCCCCCGCCACG
Organism: uncultured Gemmatimonadaceae bacterium; assembly: GCA_964348385.1. Lineage (GTDB taxonomy): Bacteria > Gemmatimonadota > Gemmatimonadetes > Gemmatimonadales > GWC2-71-9 > JAOTVV01. Next base: position 30,218 of record CAYGCN010000019.1, on the reverse strand, counting down.
AAATACGGTGCGAAGATCGTGGCGTGCCATCCCGGCACGATCGACATGGCGAAGTCCCACGACACCACACTGTGCACGGAGAGAACGAGTGGCGTCGCGAGCGCCGCGAGATACAGGTAGGCCCGGGTGTAGTGGCGCCACTGCTGGTCGGTGCCGCGCCAGCCGAGCGACGTGATCTCGTACAGTTTGCGGCGCCAGCCTGTGGCCTTCTCCCTGACCGCGGCGAGATCCGGCACCAAGCCGACGATGAGGAACAGCGTGCTCACCGTGAAATACGTCGATACCGCAAACACGTCCCACAGCAGCGGCGATTTGAAGTTGACCCAGAGTTGTCGCTGATTCGGATAGGGGAACAGCCAGTACGCGTACCAGATGCGTCCGACATGGATCACCGGGAAGAGACCAGCGGTCATGACCGCAAAGACGGTCATCACTTCGGCAGTTCGGTACACCGAGGTCCGCCACGCCGACCGGAACAGATAGAGGATGGCCGAGATCAACGTCCCGGAATGCGCGATACCGACCCAGAAGACGAAGGTCGTGATGTAGACGCCCCACATGACGGGTGGCGTATAGCCGGCAACGCCGAGCCCGAACCTGATCTGGTACAGCAGCGCGCCCGCGCCGATGGCGAGCACGACGAGGACGAACCCGAGCAGGACGTAGTACCCGCGGGAGGGCCGACCCAGCGTGGCCGTGATGTCCCGCGTGATCTCGTGGTAGGAGGGCCGAGTGATCTGGTCTTCGCGCGCGATCGTCGCCATCTCGCCCCTATCCCTCCACCAAGTGGCGCACCTTCTTCAGGTACGTCACCGCCGGCCTCGTGTTGAGGTCGCCAAGCACGTGATAGCCGCGCGCGTCGTGTGCGAGCGAGCTGACCCGGGAGTCAGGGTCGTTGAGATCGCCGAACACGATCGCGTCGGACGGACACGTCTGCTCACAGGCCATCCGCACCTCGCCATCGGCGAGCCGGTCCCGATCCTCCAACTTGGCCTGGCTCTGCTTGTCACGGATGCGCTGGACACAGAACGTGCACTTCTCCATCACCCCCTTGGACCGCACCGTCACGTCGGGATTCAACAACCAGTGGAGAGGCGCCGGCCACGCGAACGTCGAATCGGCCGGCTCCTGGTGGTCGAACCAGTTGAAATACCGCACCTTGTAGGGGCAGTTGTTGGAGCAGTATCGCGTTCCCACGCACCGATTGTAGATCTGCCCGTTCAGCCCGTCGGGCGTGTGGTAGGCGGCGAACACCGGGCACACCGGCTCGCACGGTGCGTTGCCGCACTGCTGGCACAGCATCGGGATCACCCGGGTCTCGAACGGCTCACCGCTCTCCCCACCCTCGAAGTAGCGTTCGATCCGGAGCCACGCCATCTCCCGCCCCCGCCGCACGGCCTCCGGCCCCACCGTGGCGATGTTATTCTCGGCGTAGCAGGCAGTCACGCAGGCACTGCAGCCCGTGCACCGCGAGAGGTCAATGGCCATCGCCCACCGGGGGTGGTCGCCCTCGTAGTCGCCGTGTTTCGCTGCCTCGTCCTCCCGTTCCTGCCACTGATCGAGGACCTCCTCAATGTGCTCGGGCACCGGCGCGGCGTGCATGCCGTGCGCCTCATGCGCCTCACCGTGCGACAACTCCTCCAGCGTGGCCATCTGAGCGATCCCACGCCCCAGTTGTCTGGGCTTGCCCTCCGTCTTGGGGAGCGGCGTGTGCTCACCGGTATGCCGCAGTGTCACCGCGGCGTAGGTGGCCACGCCCCCAAAGACCGTGGGTGTCGGGTCCAGCAGGTCGAGCACGTTGGCACCCCGTCCCTCGGCGTAGCGCCCGAACGCCGTATGCCCCTGCCCCATCGGCACCGCGATGGTATCCCGCCGCAGTCCGGGGTAGAGGTAGGCCGGTGCGCGAATGGTTCCCATGTCCGACGAGATCTCCACGACGTCGCCCTCGAAGATCCCGTACTCGGCAGCTGTCTCCGGATGGATTTCCACCCACGTCGTCCACGTCGTCTTCGTTACCGGGTCAGGGAGCTCCTGCAGCCATGGACGGTTCGCCCCGCGGCCGTCGTACAGTGCCGACGAGGGGTAGGCGATCAGCGCGAGCCGGCCCTCGGGGAGGCGCCACCGCGACGGACTAGACAGGGAGCCCGCGTCCGCCGTGAGTGAGACGCGCTGCGGCGTCACTTCGCGCCACACACCACCGCGCTGAAGCGAGTCGGTCCAGAACACCTCGAACGGGCGGCCGTCACCGACTCGGCTCTGCAGCGCGGACCACGTGCGCAGCACATAGTCCTTGAAGGTGGGCGTCGGAAATCGCGCCGCCACCGCTCCGCCGACCCTGGAGGCAAACTGCAACAGGACGTCACCGGTAGCCCGCGTGTCGAACACGGGCTGCATGACCGGTTGCTGGAGGGTGTGGACACCGGGCCGGGGTTCAGAATCGTTCCACTGCTCGAGCGGATCGTGATCGGGTAGGATCAGATCGCAGGCTTGGGCCGTTTCATCCATGAAGCGGGCGAAGCTCACCTTGAACGGCACCCCTTGCATGGCTTCCCGGAATCCCAGTCCCAGGGGCGTTCCGTGCGCCGGATTTGTGCCATGCACCAGGAGCACCCGCACGGCCCCGCCGCGCATGTCGTCCACCAGCTGCCGGAGCCGACTGTACGGATCGGGGCGGCCGCTCGGCGCTCCCTGGAAACGCACCGTGCGGCCCACGTTGCCGGCGACGTAGTTGAGAAGATTCACCGCTGCGGCCGTCACGTGGGCGGCGGCGTGCTGCATTCCCATGCCGCCCGCCACGGCGACGCTCGGGCCAGCGGTGAACTCGCGTGCCAGCCGCACGATGGTCTCCGCCGGGACACCCGTCTCTGTCGCCACCACCTCCGGCGCGTGCCGATCGAGCACGGGGCGAATGCGGCGCACATCGACCGGGAGTGGCGCCAGGCCGTCGCGAACGATCACGTGCGCAACGCTCAGCGCCAGCGTGCCCTCCGACCCCGGTGCCGGAGCAATCCACTCGTCGGCACTCATCGCCGTCATGCTGAGCCGCGGCTCGACGTGGACGTAGCGTCCCATCTGTCCGTCGTGAAAGCCGTGCCGCGCTCCGAAGCCGCGGGCGTGCTCCACGGGGCTGAGCCAGGTATCCAGAAAATCCGCCCCGAACGAGAGCACATACTCGGCGGCGCCAAGATCGTGGTGGGCCATGCCGTCGAACCCGAACACCGCACGGTTGGCGTACCGCAGCGCCTCGTAGGCGAACGGCTCGAACACCACCCGCCCGCGCGACCCGAACGCGGCGAGCCACTCGTCCACCAAGCGGTCAAAGCTGCCGGCCTCATGACCGGTGAGGAACCGCAGTCCGTCCCCCGGTGACCCGCCCAACTGCTCGGCCACCCGGGTGATTGCATCCTCCCAGGTGATCGGCTCGAACGCGCCGTCGGGGGTCCGGGACAGCGGTTCCCGCACCCGATCGGGATTGTAAAGGCCCTGTAACGATGCCTGACCGCGCGCGCAGAGCCGTCCGGCGTTCACTGGGTGATCGGGATTGCCTTCGACCTTCACGGCGCGGCCCTCGCGCACGCGTACGTGCAACCCGCAACCCGCCGGGCATTCCCGACAGGTCGATGCATACCACGTCGCGATTCCCGGGACGTGATTCTCGGGGGGAACGAGGTAGGGAATGAGTTTCTCGACGGCATCGCCGGAACACCCCGACAGCGCGGCTGCCCCGCCACCCGTCATGCCGAGGACCGTGAGGAACTTCCGCCGGTTCATGCCATTCGAGTTCTCAGCCATCGAGCCTCAGCTTTGCACCCCCATGATGTCGACGTGCACCCGAACTAGTAATGGCACGCCGTGCAATCGATCGTGACGTCTTCCTTCTCGTGACAGGTGATGCACCACCCCATCTTGAGCGATGCGTGCTGGTACACCTGCGGCATCCGCCGAATCGGTCCGTGACACGTTTCGCACTTCTCGACGATCTCGAGATCCTTGAAACTCCCCTGCTCCGACTGCACATGACGGTGGTGAGGGAAACGTACGAAGGGTGCCATCACGTGAATCTCGACCCACTCGACCGGCCGCCGGTCATTCCAGTACTCCCGAAGCTTCTGGACCTCGGGATTCGCCACCCCGGCGATGATGTGACAGCCCATGCATTGGGAAACGGTTGGGAGCCCCGCACTCGAGCTCACTTCGACCGCGAAGTGGCAGTACCGGCAATCCATCCTGTACTCGCCGGCATGAACATCGTGACGGAAGAAGATCGGCTGTACCGCGCCGCGGAGTCCCGCCGTATCGACGTCGACCGGCGCTTTGTACGCTGCCTCCTCCTGCGCCGTGTCGGCCTGGGCTCGCAAGTCGCCGTCCGGCTTCGTGGCCAGAAAGGCGACGATCGCGGAAAGCACCGTGAGCGTCCCGACCGCGGTGAGGGCGCGCCTTGTCATGACCCAGGCATGCGACTGATGGACACGCTCCGTCCGTGTGTGATGCCGTACCGATCGACCGACGTGACTCGCTTCGGAAAAGCCGCGCCGGACCTCACGAACGAGGTGTGTGTCACTGAGCGTCCGGCGCGGCCGCCACTAAGATAGTCGATGGAAGGGCTAGCACAACCGGGCGTGGCGCGGGCTCGCGGGCATGCGTCAGCGAACCAACCACTGATCGAGGTGCCCACCGCGGATACCTGCCGCGATGTCGGGCTCGAGGTCGGACAGGTCGAGTTTGGCGATCGCCGCGTCCGGCACGCGGAGTGGCATCCCGGTTCCGAACACGAATCGTTCCGGGCCGACCGTCTGCGCGAGCTGCCGCAGATGATCGTCCGGCGGACCCCAGAGCCACGAAATGTCCCACACCACGCGCTCTGCCTCGTGCGGGGTGAGACCGAAGTGCACCTCCTCGATGAAGGTCCGCTCGGCGTGTGTGACGATCAGCCGCAGACCGTCGATCGCGCGAATCAGGGCCCGCACGTCCTGTGGCGCGAGCTCACCGGCGGCGTCGCGGGGATGCCGCTGCCGCATATCCTCGAGGCGCACGCTGAGGATCACGGCCAGGGCAGCATTCACACACGCCTCGGCGGCCGCTCTCATCTCCTGGCCCGCCGTGGCAATGCCTTGATACTGAGGAAAGAGCCGGACGGCCGGCGCGACCAGCGCGACCGCTGCATCGACATCGTCCTGCCACCGCGCCTGCTCCGGGTTGACGGTGGGCACCGGCCGAAGGCGGTCCGGCGCCTGAGCGGTCAAGCGCTGAAGCTCGCGGTTGCCGGGCGCGGGGTCAGTGTGCAGAATCGACGGCAGGTAGCCGACCCACGCCGCCTCGATGTGTACGCGGTCCATCTGGGCAAGGAGCCACTCCGGGGTCGCAGCCGGTCCCAGGTGCCGGAACGGATAGGCGCCGAGAAACGCGTTGACGTCAGTGAGCGCCACGAGCCACCGCGGTCCCGAACAGTTCGAGCGCGTTGCCACCCTTGATGAGGCCGAGCCGCTCCGCCGTCAAGCCCACGCCGGATTCCAAGTAGCGGAGCTTCGCCCAGCCGGTGCACATGGTCGCGTCGGTCCCCCACACCAGGCGCTGCGGGTCGACCGTCTCAATCGCCCTGTGCATCATGTCGACATCCACCCCACTTCCCGACAGATCCACCCAGATGTTCGGCGCCCGTCGCACAACGCGCAGGGAATGCGACCAGTCACCGCCGCCGCCCAGGTGCGCAAGGATGAACTTGGTGCCGGGATGTCGACGTGCCAACGTCGCCAACTCCGTAGCGTCGGACGCCTCCTGTCCGGGCCAGTCACGCCGTCGGTGCTGCCAGATATGATGCAGAATGGGGACGTCGTGTCTCGCAGCGGCTTCGGCGATCGGATCGAGCAGCGGGTCATCGGCTCGTCGGCTGGCGGCGATCTTGATACCTACCATCCCCTCCCCGAGGCGACGATCGATTTCCGCGAGCGCATGCGTTTCGTAGTTCGGATTGACGGTGCAGTAGCCGAACACCAGTCCAGGGTGGGACCGCTGCAGCTCGAGCATGGCGCCATTGCCGCGGGTCACGTCCCCCGGCGAGGGAAAGTAGACCGGGGACCACCGACCCCACGAGCCAAGGATCGACGCGATGTGCGCGGAAATACCCAGCCGCGCGCCGATCTCGAGGCGGCGATCGTCACGCTCGCGCCAGTCCGAACGCCCCGAGATCTCCGTGTAGAAATGCGCGTGGACGTCGACTAACACGACGGCTCCACTTCCTGGAGCGCCGCCTCCAAACGTCGTACGATCTCGATCACCACATCATCCGCGTGCGCGAAGGACACAAAATTGTAGGCGTTACGCTTGAAGAGCAGGCCGCGGCGGGCCGCCGCGACGGCGACGGCCGCCGACACCTCCTCCCTCGCGTACGTGAGATAGCACATCTGTGGCATGCCCCGTACACCTCGGGCGGCGCTCGGGAAGGCCCGGGCGAGGCGCTCCAGCCCCGTCAGCAGGACCGTGCCGGCCTCCTCAAGATGATCGCACACGCGCTCCCGCAGGTAGGTGTCCAACACCGCCGAGCCCACGGCGAGGCTCACGCCTTCGGTCGCCAACGTGGACGAGATCCAGGTGCGCGTGGCGGTCTCCATGAGATCACGGCGTCCGCAGACCGCCGCAAGCGGAAAGCCGTTGGCCATCGCCTTCCCCACCACCATCATGTCGGGGCGGATCCCCCATCGTTCGGCCGCGCCGCCCACTGCCACGCGAAACGCCGTCTTGATCTCGTCGAACACGAGCACGGCCCCGCTCCGAGTGGCGAGGTCGCGCAGGGCCTGGAGCCACGACGGATCCGGCGGACCGTCGATGACCGGCTCCACGACGATCGCCGCGGGGGGGGCGTCACCTCCCGCCGTGTTGGACAGGGCCGCGATGTCGTTGAACGGGATTTCGGTCCGCAACGCGCGGACCGCCGCCGGCACGCCATCGCCCCCCTGGCACCAATCCAGCCATCCGTGGTAGCCGCACGTGACGACATGGTCGCGAGCGGTGTACACCCTCGCCAGGCGGACGGCGGCCGCGACGGCTTCCGCCCCGGTCTTGAAGAACAGGACCTGCTCGGCTCCCGGCATCACGCTGCACAGGCCGTCGGCGAGCGCCGCTTCCACCGACGGCGCCAGGGAACCGACCACCCCATCGCGTACCGCCTCACGGGCGGCCGCCGTGACCGCCGGGTGGGCATAGCCGAGCCCGACGGCACCGAGCGCCATGATCGTGTCGAGGTACTCACGACCGTCCGTGTCCCACACTCGGCATCCCTCGGCGCGGATCAACCGGGCCGGGACACCTTCCGTCGCCCCGAACAGTGCCTCGGGTCGCTTGCTGCGGGTGGAGGTGAAGCCCGGGATTCTCACGCCACCCCCCGCCGCTCCAAGTACCGCAGGACCTCGAGACACATGGCCTTGATGAGCTTCGCCTCCCGCGCGTCCAGCGGCACGCGATGGGTCACCTCACGGACCGTTCGCATGATCGGCTCGGGGTTGCGCGACTTGAAGAACTCGATGGCGGTCAGCGTCTCACGGGCCGCGAGGAACACCTCCTCGAGTTGCCCCGCCGACGCCGGCGGCGCCGCGCGTCTCGGTGCTTTGAATGCGGGGACCCCCTGGGCCACGAACAGCTCGTACGCCATCACCGTGAAGGCCTGCGCCAGGTTCAGCGACGAATGGTCGGGGTTGGCCGGGATCACGATGCTGCGATGGCAGCAGTCCAGCTCTGCGTTGGTGAGACCACGGTCCTCACGTCCGAGCACGATCGCCACGGTGCCCAACTCGGCCGAGGCGAGCAGTTCCCCGACCGCGTCTCGCGGTCGCCGCACGTTGCGCTTTGCCGTCCGCTCTCGCGCCGTCAGGCCGGCGACCAACGTACAGTCGGCAATCGCTTCGTCGAAGGTATCGAACAGCTCGACGCGCTTGAGGAGATCACCGGTCTTGTGGGCGATGCCCTCGATCCGCCGGGGCTCGTATTCGACCGGATCGACCAACCGAAGGTCGCGCAGCCCGAAGTTCTTCATTGCACGCACGACCCCCGCGATGTTCACGATGTCTCTGGTGCCCACCAACACCACGACGATGCTCACGACACCTCCGCGATGGCCGCGTCCTGCGGCCGCTCCCGATCACCACGGAGATACACCCATCCACCGCCGCCCGACAGGGCCAACTGCCCCGCACGCCGCCGACGATGCCCGTACATCTCGTTCACGACCACGTTGACCCGAACCGTGTCGCCCGGCCGGAGTACGTGTCCCAGCTCGACCTCGACGATCGTGGCGTATCCGGTCGGTGTTCGGCACCACGTGCCGCGCACGACCGCCGGATTTGCGGCGGTCCCGGCAACCGCGCGAACCCGCATGGTATCCGACCGCTCATCGGGCACCGCGAGGTAGCCGGACCATCCACCCACATCGTGAAAGCACTCGACCCCATCGGAATGAATGTCCGGATGCTCGTTGTCCCATCGCGGGTCTGGAGCGTCGGGAGCCCGGATCGACAGCTCGGCCTTCGACACGTCGGTGGCAAAACAGAGCGACGACCCCACGGCAAACACCGCCGCGGCTGCAGTGAACGTCGCAGGCCTGTCGTCCTCCGACCGCCGGTACTGCTCCGCGCCGAGGCGATACACCGCATCCGACGGGAGCACCGTCCGCCACGCCGAGGACGACGGGACCTCCGCCAGGATCGGACATCGAATGCGCGGACCCGAGGCTGCCACCGACGGTGACCGATCCGGTGGACGGGGCCGGCCTCCGCGCAGTTCAACCGTCCCTCCGGAGTGCCGGACGACGGCGGCCCCGGCCGTGAACCAAAGGTCCACGGCCGCGCCGTCGCACAAGGCGACGTGAACCGTCCGGCCACCGTCGGTGACCGAGCGTACCTGCCCGCGACGATACGCGTAGACCTGGATCCACCGGCCGGGTCCCGCGGCGCGGCGCACCAGGTACGACAGCGGTGGCCCGGGCGCAAACTGCGGCGTCGGCGGGCCGGGCGCCGATGCCGCGAACAGCATCTCTCCCGGTCGGTCGACCACGATGAGCTCCGTCGATCGCTCCGGGTGCATCGCAAACCGCAGCGGCAGCCCGTCGACGCGTACGGGTACTGCACTCGTGACGTCGACCGGAAGGCCTCCCAGCGGATGGATCGGCAGGTCGACGGAAACGTCGGCCGGCACATCCACGTCCACGACATCCACCGTGAACACCGGCCCTGCCACGAGCGCCCGCGTGGCGCGCGTGCCCGGGCCGAAGAGATCGTCGGCGACGGCACAACACCACCACCAGCCTTCCCTGTCATCGAACGCCGCGCACCAGCCTTTTCGCGCGGACTGGTCACCGTCGGCCGGTGCGGGGGCGTTGTGCGCGCGGCTCGAGCGATACCAGGCCAGCGACCGGTCGACGTATGACCCGGTGCCGAAGTCTCCCAGGCACAGGCCGTCGACATAGAGGGTAACGTGCAGGAGGTCGGGATGGCCGTGTCCCCCGGGCATGCCCCCGGTTTCGAGGCTCACATACCGGGCGTCTCCTGCCCGGCATACCGCCAGCCCGGCGCCGGCAAGACACCGTGACCCGCCTCCCCACGCTCCACGGTCGGCAGGAGCATCGGGTCGCATCCAGAGCAGCGCCTTCCATCCCAATCGATCCCGCCGAATGCGGTGAGGTTCCCGGTTGAGCTCCTGCTCCGCGATCTCGCGAAGTCCCCAGTCGTCGACCTCGGGAGCGTCTCCGCCATACATCGACGTGAGGACCCGGTCGATCCGCACGTCGTCGAAACGAGTCCGCGCCACCTCCCACAACTCCGCAAACCGTTCCTGTCGGAGGCTCACGCCGAACGGCGAATCGCCGCGGGCAGGCAGCGTCAAATCGGGCAGAACCGTATCCAGCGGCGCCAGGTACATCGACCGCAAGCGGTGTCCGACCGTGGCATCGTCATAGAGATCGACCCCCGCGGCCCTCACCACCTCGGCGCCCAACAGGAACCCCCGAAGAGCAAAGAAGTGGTAGTTCTCGCCTTCGAACCACAGCCCATCGTCCGTCACCCCGCGGCGGAGCTGCTGTCGGAACCCGTGCGGCCCGTCGATGGCATGCGCAACGAGTGCGCGCTCGCCGAGCCATAGGCCGGCCGAGGCCACCGCGAGGTTGTTCCATACCTGTCGATTGGACCACCCTTCGTCGAACGAGACGATCAGGTCTACCGACGCCTGGACCACGGGCGACAGGTCGACCGGTGCTCCGTGTTCATGGGTGGCGAGCAGGGACCCCGCGGCGACCACCTGGGTCAGCCAGATGGATTCGAGATACGTGGAAAAGAACAGACGCGTGGGACCGAGCACGTTGTCGCGGTTTGGCAGCGTGGGGTAGAGCCTCACGTATGCCTCGAGGATGTCACACGCGCGTCGGGCAAGCGGGACCTCCTCGGTGAGCCCGGCGAGGAGGGCGAGATGGATGGCGCGCTCGGAGAGCCAGAGGTGGTAGCGCCAGATCCACGCCCAGTCGTGTCGTTCCCCTTCGTAGCTCCGACCGCATCGTGGGCAGCGGTGGCGCGTGGGTGAGAAGGGAGCGAATTCGAGCCGCGATGCGTCCCGCGGGCAGACTCCTCCATCCTGCGTGAGCACCGGCTTGCGATCGGGAACAAACAGCGGAGCGTCGAGCAGCGGGTCAAGCTGGCTGCGGAGACGATCGCGGAGTCGGGTGAGCTCTGCGGCGCTGAGAACCTCCTGCCGTCGCGTGCGCAGCGCTTCACGTGACAGGAGGGGCATCGTCCTCCTCCCACACGCGGACGCCGTCCGCCGCAAGGCTCACCTCGAGCACGTCCGCTCCGGCTCGCTCGGCCGCGCGGATGGTTGCCGGACGGGAGGACGGATCACACAGGGCGACGAGGCAGCCGCCGGCGCCCGCACCGCTCGCCTTGAGCCCCCAGACACCCTCCTGACGCATGGCCCGCTCAATCGCCTGCATCCCTTCGGTGGAAATGGTCGGATCCAGTCGTTGCTGCTCGTGCCAGTTGGCGTCGATCACCTCCGCCAGACCGCGCCAATCGCCTGCTTCGAGGGCGGCGACGGCCGATGCGGTCAGCTCTCGCATGGTATTCAACGCCCCGACGACGTGAGGCTCACCGGCATGAAATGCACGCCACACGCGCTCGTGTGTCGCCGACGAGAAGTGCGAGTGGCCGGTGAACGCTACGACGAGATGTCGCGCGAGGTCCGTCGCAGCGGATCCGTCGACCGCCAGCCGGCGCACACCGACTGCTGATTGCCCGAAGTCGAACAGGTGGATACCGCCCAGGGCCGCCGCATACTGATCCTGGCGTCCACCGAGGAGGCCCAACTCCTGGGATTCGAGCTGGAACCCGAGCTCGGCCAGCTCCTCGGGGGAATACGTTTCCTCCCGGCAGCGGGCCAGGCAGGCGAGAAGAGCGACATCGAGCGCCCCGGAGGCGCCGAGTCCCGAGCCACTCGGCGCTTCGGACCGGGTCAGGATCTCGATCCCACCCGTCACCGGGAGCATGTTGAGCGCCGCCTTGTGGAGGTCGAGCATGCCGTCGTATTTGAGGAGCGGCGACGACGGAACGGTCAGCCGCTGCTCCAGGTCCTCGGCATGCAGCCGAATCCGACCGCCGCCAAGCAGGCACTCGACTCGCACTCGCCGGTCGATCGCAGCACTGACGACGGCACCGCCATTGCCGTCGGCATAGGTCGGGACGTCCGTCCACCCACCGGCGAAGTCGATACGCATCGGTGCCGTCGCCAGAACCTTCATGGCCCTCGGCCTCGTCGCACGATCGTCCACTCCGCCACTCCAGCCAGCTCGCCCCGCAGGTCCGGCGCCTCGCTCCGAATCCGGTTGGCAGCGCCCTGGACGCCACGGGCATGATACAGCCACGTCGCCGGCAGATCGGCCGCGAGAAGGCGTTGCACCCGGCGCCACCCGGCCTCCAATTCCGGCTCCGTGGTGGCTTCTTGGATGCTCGTCATTGCCTCATCGAACCGAAGGCTCCGATACCCGGGATACGCGAGCGGCCCCGGCGCAGTCCCGTCGAACATCGCGCTGACGTGGCTCAGCGCAAGATCGCCGGGAATGCCCGTCACCAATGCGTCGAAGTCGCGCGTTTCGCTCTGCACGGTGGAAAGGAAAGTCGTCAACTCCAGTTGCCGGATGGTCACCGCCACTCCCACAGACCGGAGTTGCGCCTGAATCATCTGTTCCAAGACGTTGTCACCGCTCCCCACCGTCAAGAGCTGAATCGCGAGCTGACGCGCGCCGCGGCGGCGGATGCCATCCGGCCCCGACGTCCATCCTGCCGCGTCCAGGAGGGCACGAGCAGCCGCCACATCGTGCGGCACCGGTTCCACGCGTTCAAACCAGGGGTGCTCGGACGGGACCGGACCGTCGGCGGGTGTTCCGAACCCGTAGAGGGTAGCATCGACGATCGCCCCACGATCGAGCGCCATCGTGAGCGCTCGACGCACCCGCTCGTCGTCAAACGGCTCACGCCTCAGGTTCCACACGAGGGCGTAGGAGAAGATCATCGGATAGTCGACCACCCGGAGCGCCGGGTCGCGGCGAACGAACTCCGCATGTGCCGCGGTGATCCCCGCGAAGTCCACCTCGCCGGATGTCAGTGCGGCGAGTTTCGTCGAAGGCTCGTCCACCACGACGATGACGAAGCGCTCAATGGTCGGACGGCCCAACGAGGCGGGGAAGTCGTCGACCTTGCGGAACGCCCATCGCTGATTGGGCCGGTACTCCACGAAGGCGAACGGGCCGTTCCCGACCGGCGCGGTGTTGAAGGCCGCTCGCCGAATCTCCGCCGGCGGCACGCCTACGAAGCGGTGGGCCGGCAGGATCGCGAGATCGGTGAAGACGTCCGGGAACGTCGGCTGGGGATGCTCGAATCGCACGCGCACGGTGAGCGAGTCCACCAGCTCGACCGCTCGGACCCCCGCGAGATCACGCGCTCGGGGATACGCGACGTCGGGTCGCAGGGCCATGCTCAGCGTCCACGCGACGTCGCCCGCCCGCGTGGGGACACCGTCGTGCCATCCCACGTCCGATCGCAAACGGAACACGAGCGCCGTGCGCGCATCTCCCCACTCCCAGGTCGCGAGCCGCGGCACGGGTCGGAGCTGGGCGTCGTACGCCGCCAGGGTCAGGAACAGGAGGTGCTTCTGTACCGCCTTGGCCAACGGGTGCACCGCGACCAGCGGGTTGATGCTCTGCAGGTCCGCTCCCGAGGCATAGAAGACGGTCGCGTCACGCGCATCGCTCGCGGGGACGGTGCACGCCACGGCCACGGTCAGCCACAGGGTTGACGCCAGTACGACTGGCGAGCGACTCTTGCGCATGCTTCGTCAACTCGGCGGTCGGCTCCTGGCCGGAGCCGGCATCGTGTTGCTCGTGGTCACGCTCACGTTCTCCCTCATTAGCCTCGCACCCGGCGATCCCGCAAGGTTGTGGGTCGGCCCCGGCGCCGGCGAGGCCGAACTCGCTGCGGCCCGGCGCGCCCTGGAGCTGGACCGACCGCTCGCGGTGCGATACGGGGCCTGGCTCATCGACTTCGTGAGCGGTGATTGGGGGACGAGCCTGACCCAGCAGCGGCCCGTTGCCCACGTGCTGCGGGACGCGCTTCCCCACACGCTCATCCTCACCGGCGCGTCGCTGCTCCTCACCTACGTGGGGGGCATCGCGCTCGGCCTGCTCCAAGCGGTCACCCGCCGTTCGGCCATCGACACGGGGCTCACCGTGACGAGTCTGATGGTGTACGGGATGCCGGCCTACTGGCTGGCGATCATGCTGGTGCTCGTGTTCGCGTATGGCGCCGCGCGGTTCGGCTGGCCGGCATGGCTCCAGTTCCCGGCGATGGGCGTCGCCGGCCTGGACGCCGACTTCCTCTCGCCCTGGGGCCGGCTGATGGACCGCCTGCGTCATCTCGTCTTGCCGCTTGCCACCCTCGGCGCCATCGGGATCGCCGGCACTGCACGGTTCGTGCGTGGTGCCGTGCTCGATGTGCGCGGCAGTGGGTTTGTTCGCACGGCCCGAGCCAAGGGCCTCCCGCCCCGGACGGTCCAGACCCGCCATGTCCTTCGTAACGGGTTGCTGCCGGTCATCACCCTGCTCGGTCTGTCACTGCCGGCATTCGTGTCCGGAACCGTGTTCGTCGAAGTGGTGTTCGCGTGGCCCGGGATGGGGCGTGTGATGGTCACCGCCGTGGGGGCGCGGGACTATCCGGTGGTCGTGGCCGTCACGGCGCTGTTCGCCGTGCTCGTGGTGCTGGGCAACCTCCTGGCCGACGTGCTGTACGCGGTGGCCGACCCGAGACTCCGGCGGACGGAAGCATGATCCGGGCGGTATTCACGGACGCCCGATCCGTGTTTGGCCTGGCCGTGCTCTCCGGCTTCGCGCTGCTCGGGGTTCTCGCCCCGCTGCTCGCGCCCGCAGACCCCGTGCTTCAGACCGACGTCGTGGCCACGCGGTTCCTGGCCCCGCTCACGGTGGGCCCAGACGGCATCCGCCACCTGTTGGGAACCGATGCGCTGGGGCGGGACCTCTTTGCCCGGCTCGTCTACGGCGCCCGGATCTCCTTAGCAGTCGGCTTCGTGGCCGTGGGAGTGTCGCTGGCCCTGGGTGTCGCCGTCGGGGTCGCCGCAGCGATGACCGGTGGCGTGGTGGAGCGAATGCTCATGGCCGTGACCGATGCGGCGCTGGCCATGCCGAGGATCGTCCTGCTCCTGGTGTTGGTCACGCTGTGGGACCAGTCCCTAGTGCTGGTCGTGCTGGTGCTGGGCGTCACCGGGTGGATGGGGGTCGCCCGCCTGGCGAGAGCCGAGGTGCGCGGGCTCCTCGGCAGGCCATTCGTCGAGGCCGCCAGGGCAAGCGGTCAAGGACGCCTTCGGCTCCTGGTGCACCACCTCCTGCCCAATGCGGCAACCCCGCTCATCGTGGCTGCTGCCCTGGGTGTGGGGAACGCGATCATGCTCGAGGCCGGTCTCTCGTTTCTCGGCCTGGGAATACCCGCCCCGGCGCCGTCATGGGGCAACATGATCGCCAATGGACGCGACGCACTGGTGAACGCTCCGTGGGTGGCGACCTTCCCGGGCCTCACGGTGGCGGTCACCGTGGTCGCCTGCAACCTCCTGGGAGACGGATTGCGTGACGCGCTCGACCCACAGCGCCGAGTCGCCTCGAGGACTACTCCTCGTCGCCCATCGGAAGGGTCGTCAGCCCTTCCCGGAGCGCCGGATGCAGTCGCAGCAGGTACCACCCCATGACCAGTGCCGCCGCAACGCTCACCACCAGGATCTGCCACCACGCGCCGCCCGCGAGCAACGACTGGGCAAAGAGCAACATGGCGGCGTAGATGTGGGCGCCAACGAAGATCAGCACGAAGAGCACCACGTAACGGGCCGCCGGGTACCGTTCCGCCTTGGCCACGAGCCAGGACGCGGCGAGGCCCAATGCCAGGAACGCCAACACATGGACCATGTTGTACGCCAGTATGGGGCCCGGCGTGATCTCGAGGGCACTGGGGTCGCGCAGTCCGTAGAACAGAACTCCCCCGAACATGGCGGGTGTGTAGAAGGGCGACCGACCCGCCAACACGTTGATCAGGGCAAACAGCACGACGACGGTACCGTACCCCAGCAGACCGGCGAACAGACCGCCGTTCAGCACCAACTTGGTCTCGGATCGCGTAGGTACCTCCCGTGCGATGATCCCGCGTGTGCGCGTCTCGTCACGGCGAGCCGCGAGCGATCGATCCCCACATTAGGGCGTCACGAGGAGCGATTCAAGTGCGCCTCGATCTGAACCGCCACCACGGCCCGCGGCGGCGCGACGAATTCGACCCGCCGCCCACCCTGCAACGGCTCCAACGGCTCGATGACGGACTCATCGAGCTGCACGAGCCGCGCGCGTCCAATCGGCTCGCCAAACACCCACGCGCCGCGGACCGACTTGTCCGTCAGGTTGGCACAGCGCAACACCACCCCCTGACCGTCTTCGGCAGGCTTGGCCGCCCTGAACGCCAACCCAACACCGTCGAGCGTGGGCCCGGTCACTCGGGGCGCTGGATCAACGGCCCAATTGAGCATGAGCCCCCCCAAAGGGGCATGGAACTCCTCCGCCAAGGTCTCGACCAGGTGGACCTGGTGGCGTGACGCCGCGGCCCCAATCCCGACGGGGGCCACCGCGAACTCGACCCGAAACGGCCCCGGCTCCTGCGCCGCCGGGATGGCCGCAGGCCAGGCCGCGTGTCCCGGCCGCGCGGTCAGGTCGCCACGGGAGAGCTGGCCCACCGCCCGCAGCACCGTGACCGCCACGGATCCGTCCGGCGTCACCTCGTACTCGTACGTCCCGCGACCAAAGACGGTCAGTCCATCCTCGACGCTGACGAAACGGTGCATCGGCGCCGTCGCAGGTCGATGCTCCATGGGCGACGGCGGAACGCCTTGTTGTCTCGCCGGACGCTCAACCAGGCCGTAGTGCATGTCGGCGAGCACCGTTGACGAGGCACACCCGGCAGGGAGGGGGAAGTGTACGCGCAAGCGATGATCGCCGCTGAGATTCCACCCCTCGACCACGAATCGCAGCAGGCGGGACCGAGCGTCGAGCCGCGCGTACACCCTTCCGCGTGCTCGCCCCGGCACGTGGAACTCTCGAGCGATGGCCGCGATGAGCGGACCACCCCAGATACCTCGTGCCGGTCCGAACTCGGCGACCAGCGGCGGCCTCGAGTCATCCGCCTCGTGGGTGTAGGCGTCACCGCGATCGGCCTCACTCCGAAGCGAGCAGAGGCCTGGGTACCGCCGGCCGTGCCGGTGATCCGTCAGCACGAAGCCACCGGCAGCATCGGCCTCGACCGTGCCCCACTCCGCAGCGGCCCGCCGGCCGCTCAGCCACACGTGCGGTGTCGGCCCGACCGGGCTATGGCGCTCGGTGACTTTGAGCTGGGCGAGTCCCAGCGCGGGCACCGCCTCCACCAAACACGCCACGCGAAAGGCCGCGACCGACCATTGGATCGGGTACTCAACGGGCGAATCGAGGCGCTCGTACCCCCGATACTCGGCGAGCACCTGGACCGGAATGGGGGTACCCGCTTCATCGACGAGGGCAGGTGCCGGCGGCCATGCCGCCGACTCCGGGGGAGTGCGCCGCGGGGGGAACCCAACCGAGAGTCGCTCCCGTGGCACCGTGATCGTGCACTCACACACTCCCGTCCGCGGGTACGCCGAGGGATTCATGATCGACATCACCGGCGTCCACGCGGCGGACGAGGCTCGCACATGCCCCCGATCGATGCCGAGCCGATCGTGGATCGCATCCACCAGGAGTCCACGCGCCTGCACGATCACGCGCGCGGCACGCCGATCCACATCACGGGCCACCTCGTCGATCGTCGTTCCGGCCAGGGAATCGTGAAAGCAGTTCTCGAGGTGGGCCCGCCACGCCGAGGCGAGAGTCGGCTGCCGCGTCGGCGCGCCTTCAAGGATCGCCAGCGCGGCGGCGGGTTCCGACCAGCGCAGCAGGAGCCGCTCACCTTCGGCGATGCGGCGCTTGAGAGCGGACCGGGTGGCGTGCACACCCTGCAGCGTCCACGTATAGCCATACGAATCGCGCAACTCACCCCGCACCGCCGGCCGCGTCGCGTCAACCCGGACGGCCTCGAAGTACTCGACGGGCGAGGCCAGCCGCGCACGCACCGACGGGTCGATCGTGCCGAGCGCGTCCATCACATCGGGCAGATCAGTCCGGTACCGGTGGTGATCTGCTCCGCTCAGGAGCAACCACGGTCCGTGCGGCGCGCGGTCGGACAGAGTGTCTCGGAGTGCGGCCCACGTCGTGTGGAGCGCCTCACGGTCGCGAGGGAGGTTGGCGCCGACCTCGTAGCCTCCCGGTGGAAGATGGTGCACGAGGACGCTCGATCCGTCCGGCCCCTCCCATCGGAACCGATCCTGTGGCGGCGCTGAGGATCCCCCGAACCCGCGCCACAGAATCGCGAACCGAATACCGAAGCCCGAGAGCACCGTTGGCAGGGCGGCGGGATGGCCGAAGGCGTCGGGGCTGTAGCCCACGGGGAGCCAGCCTCCCAGTGCAGTGCCGTCGGCCCGACCAAGCAGCAGGTTCCGCACGAGAGTCTCGTCCACCGGCAGTAGCTCGTCGGTCAGCACGTACCAGGGGCCGAGCAGGAGACGCCTGCTGCGGACGAGGGCCTCGAGTCGGTCACGCTGCTCCGGTCGCACCTCGAGATAGTCGCGCACCAGCACGGTCTGTCCATCCAGGAGGAACGGACCGGCGCGATCGGATGCTTCCAGGGCGTCGATGGCCGCGTCCAAGGTGTCGACGAGCCGCTGGCGAAAACGCCCCTCGGGCTCGTACCACTCTCGGTCCCAGTGAACGTGCGGGACGACGAAGAGATCGACGGGGTGGGGCACCGGGTGTCCTAGGCGGTGCCGCCGTCGGTCGCGCCCACACCGATCACGATGGCTCGGCGCGGGTGGGGAACGCGTCCCGCTGGCAGTCTAAGACGTCCGCCCGTTCCCGACATCCCACGACAACACGATCGAGCCCACGCTCTTGTTCGCCTCCATGTACGCGTGCGCTTCCGCTGCGGCTTCCATGCGGAACACCCTGTCGACGATCGGACGAATCCGACCGTTCTCGAACAGTGGGAGCACAGCGCGCCGGAACGCGGCCACCAGCTGTCCTTTTTCCTCGAGGCTGCGGTGGCGCAGCGCGGTGCCGATCAGGACCAGTCGTTTGCGGAGCAGCAGTCCCATGTCGAGCTCGGCGCTGCGTCCGCCCGTGAGTCCGATGACGATGATGCGACCTCTCGGAGCGGCCGCGGCGAGGTTGCCGGCGAGGTAGCTCCCGCCGACGAGGTCGCAGATGACGTCTGCCCAGTTTGTCACGTCGTCCGCCGGGGCGAAGGGTCCCGCCACGGCGATCGGCCGGTCGAGTCCCTCGTTCGCCATGCGCTCGAGTTTGGCGGGCGTCCGTGACGTACCGGCGACCACCGCTCCTCGCGCCCGCGCCAGGTGCACCAGCGCGACGCCGACCCCGCTCGCCACCGCGTGCACGAGCACGCGCTCGTGTTGACCCGCCCCGACCTGCTCGAGGGCATCGTAGGCCGTGAGATACGCTTCCGGCACGGCGGCGGCCTGTTCGGCCGTCCAGTTCGGAGGAATCGGCAGGAGCTGTGCGGCTGGCACCGCGACGAATTCCGCGTAGGCACCCCCCGCGAGCAACGCCATCGCGTGATCCCCTGGGCTCCACCCGGAGACATCGCGGCCCACGGCCTCGATGACCCCCGACGCCTCCAGGCCCGGGACATCGGCCGGCACTCCGGCCGGAGCGGCGTACCGACCGAGTCGCTGCAGGATGTCGGCGCGGTTCACACCCGCGGCGGCGATGCGCAGGAGCACCTCTTGGGCCGACGGCGTCGGCCGCGGCACCTCGGTCAACCGCAGCACGTCGGGTGCGCCGGGCGCGGAGATACGGATGGCGCGCATGGCAGGAAGGTCGGCAGCGCGACCGTGGGGCGCCAGAGGGGAGTGTATCTTACGTGCCATGCCGCATCGTGGCTCCCCTCCCCCACCGCTGATCGCTCCCGACGTGGACGCCGCGGCGCTGTTCCAGGCCGTGCAGCAGGAGTTCGCGGGCACGTTCGAGATCTTGGAGCTCGTGGCCGCGTCGACCGCGCGCAGCCTCTTCGTGGCTCGCGACGTGGTGCTCAAGCGGCATGTCGGGCTCCGCGTCCACCTGCAGCCTGACTCGCCCAGCCGCCGGTGGTTCGAGCGGGAGAGTGAGCTGCTCGCCGGCTTGGATCATCCCGCTCTCCGCGTCGTGCTCGCGGCGGGGCATCGCAGCGAGTGGGCCTATCGCATCGTGAAGTGGATCGACGGCGAGAGCCTGGCAGATGCGGTCGCCAGGGGCCCACGCCCCGTCCCGACCGTGCTGCAGCTCGCCCGCAACCTGGCCAGCGTGCTCGAGTATGTGCACACCCAGGGTATCGTGATTCGCCAGCTCACGCCGCCTACCATCATGATCGACAACAGCGAGCGAACGCACGTCATCGATCTCCGGTATGCCAACAGCCTCCTGGACGTGGCGGGTTCCGACAGCGATCCGCTGCAGATGCCGTTCATTGCCCCGGAGATCCGCGGAGGCGAACGGGGTGATCCGTCATGCGATGTGTACAGCGCCGCCGCGATCCTGTACTGCGCCGTGACGGGGACCGCTCCGGATGCGGAGCCGGAGAGCATCGTCAATCCTCGTGCCATCCGCGAGGCGTGTCCGATGGCACTGGAGCGCGTCATCGTGCGTGGCCTGCGGCGACATCCGTCCGACCGTTTCCTCACGGCCATCGAGATGGTGAGGGACCTGGTGTCCGATCTCGGCGAGTTCGCCGTGGAGTCCCCCCTGGCCCCGGAACACGTCCAGCCGGACGACCCGAAGAGTTGGGAGAAACGGCTCCGTCGTGCGTTGGGTGACGAATACGAACTGCTCGAGGAGCTCGGTGTCGGCGGGTTCGGGCGGGTGTATCGGGTCCGGGATCTGGCGCTCGAGCGTCAGGTGGCCCTCAAGGTGCTGCACCCGCACCTCGTGGTCGATCCGGAGGTGGTGGAGCGGTTCCGTCGCGAGGCGCGCATGGCGGCCCAACTGGTCCATCCGTACATCGCCAACACCTACGACATCGGGCAGCGCGGTGGCCTGCTGTGGTACACGATGGAGTATGTTCGAGGGAGAAACCTGGCTCGGACCGTACAGGCCGAAGGCCCGCTCCCGCCGGAGCGCGTCGTCCACGTGCTGCAGGAGACGGTTTCCGCGCTCGAGTACGCTCACGCCTTCGGGCTCGTCCACCGAGACCTCAAGCCCGAGAACATCCTGATCGACAAGGCGACGGGGAACGTACGCATCGTCGATTTCGGTCTGGCGATCGGGCTGCGTGGGAGAGAGGGCGCGGGACGGACAACCTCGCAGTCGGGCACGCCAGATTTCGCCGCTCCGGAGCAGTTGCTGGGCGAGAGCGTGGACCATCGGAGCGATCTGTACTCGCTCTCCCTCGTCGGTTTGTACGTTCTTACCGGAAAGCTTCCGTTCGGGTCCGGCCCGGTCGAGGCGACGTTGGCGCTGCGTGCCACGGGCGGTCCTCCCGATCTCGACGATTTGCGCGGGCGGGTGCCGGATTCCCTGATGCGCATCCTGGCGCGTGGTGCCGCGGCGCGCCCCGACGACCGATTCCCGTCTGCGGTCGAGTACAGCGCAGCGCTGCGCGCCGCGGCTGGCCGGGGAACGGGTGTGCTGGGCGGCCTGTGGCGCAGGTTCACTCAGGGGACGTGAGCCGAGATACGGATGCGGATCACGATGATCACCGCCACCCCCAGGTCCGTGGACCAGGGAAGCGGCACGTTCGTGGCACTCGAGACACTGATCCAGGGTCTCGCAGCCCTCGGCCACCACGTGGACGTCGTCGCCCCGGCCCGGCGTGCGGGATGGTTCGGATACACGCTGCACCGCTTCCGATTCAACCACACCTTGCGAGCGGCGGCGCTCGGGACGGCCGATCTCGTGGTCGGGTGGGACATGGACGGGTACCGATTCGCCGGCAAACTCCCGTGCCCATTCGTGACCTACGTGCACGGACAATTGGCCGACGAAGCGCGGTTCGAGCGTGGACTGGTCGCGCTGTGGATGCGACTCCAGGCGCGTGCCGAACGGCGCAGCGCGCAGCGGGCCGACCGGGTGCTCACCGTGAGCCGGTTCGCCCGTGGTCGACTCTGCGAGTTGTACGGCCTGCCGCTATCCCGTGTCGGCGTCGTACCACCCGCGTTCGACGCTTCCCGGTGGCGCCGCGCGCTCGACCACGCTGAGCGGGACCCGGACCGGGCGCGCTCGACGGTGCTCAGCGTAGCTCGGATGTATCCGCGCAAGAACCTCGAGATGCTGGTGAGGGCGGCAGACCTCTTGCGCGACCGAATTCCTGGCCTGCGCGTGCGCCTGATCGGCGACGGCCCTGAGCGACGTCGGTTGGAGACGCTGGCGCGTCGCATGAGGCTGGCGCCATGTGTGGAGTTTGCGGGTCAGATATCGTTCGCGGCCCTGGCCCATGCGTACGCCAACTGTGACGTGTTTTGCCTTCCCAGTCGGCAGGAGGGGTTCGGTATCGTCTTCCTCGAGGCCATGGCTGCGGGAAAGCCGGTGATTGCCTGTCGGGGAACGGCGGCCGAGGAGCTGATCGGCGCGGACGCCGGCAGGTTGGTCCCCCCGGACGACGCGCACACGCTGGCCGAGGAGTTGTACAGGCTCCTGAGTGACCCGACCGAACGCCGGCGCCTGGGGTCGCGGGGCCCGTCACGCGTCGAAGCGTTCGCCCCAGTCCCGATCGCGCAGCGGTTCCTCGACGAGTCGAGTGTCCGCTCGTCGCCTGCGACCCACACTCGATGAGGTGTTCATGACGGTACGCATAGCGCTCGCCCAGCGCGCCGCCACCGACAACCACGACGTCAACCTCGGTGGCGCGATCGGCGCGATGGAGGAGGCCGCCCGGCAAGGGGCACAGCTGTTCTGCGTGCCGGAACTCGCCCTCACGCCGTTCTTTCCGCAGTACCCCCGGCCCGAGCACACCACGGTCCATGCGGAGTCCATCCCGGGTCCAACGACCGATCGCGTGGCCGCACGGGCGCGCGAGCTGGGCCTCGTGACGGTGTTCAACCTCTACGAGCGGGTGGGCGATCGCTATTTCGACAGCTCGCCCGTCATCGACGCCGACGGCACAATTCTCGGCATTACCCGGATGGTGCACATCACCGACTACGCCTGCTTTCACGAGCGGGCCTACTACGCGGAGGGGGACCGCGGCGCGCCGGTGTACGAGACGGCGGTCGGCCGCGTCGGCGTGGCCATCTGCTACGATCGTCACTACCCCGAATACATGCGGGCCCTCGGCGTCGGCGGCGCCGAACTCGTCGTCATCCCCCAGGCGGGGACGCTCGACGAATGGCCCGACGGCATGTACGAGGCCGAAGTCCGTTCGGCAGCGTTTCAGAACGGCTACTTCGCCGCTCTCTGCAACCGCGTGGGGCGCGAGGATCAGCTGGTGTTTGCCGGTGAATCGTTCGTGGTGAGCCCGACGGGCGAGGTCCTCGCTCGAGGCAAGCGCCTCGAGGAGGACCTCCTCATCACCGATCTGGATTTCGCGGCGTGCGCCGCCTCGCCGGCTCGGACGCTCTTTTGGAACGACCGCCGGCCCGACCTATACGGCGACTGGCTTGGTCCCCGGTCGTGACTCGCCCACCGAGCGGTGGATCCCGGAGCCTTTGACCGACTCCTCTTCAACCGGACGGGAGAAGGTGCGCTTGACGAAATCGTCGAAATCGTCCAGCAGCGAGTACATGACCGGCACCAGCACGAGGGTCACTAGTGTCGCAAAGGTGAGCCCCGCAATAACCGCGATGGCCATCGGCCCCCACCAGGATGCTTGTTCGCCGCCCCAATAGAAGTCCGGCTGCAACTGCCCGTACAGCCCTAGAAAATCGATATTCAGTCCAATGGCGAGCGGCACAAGTCCCAGCACGGTGGTCACGGCGGTGAGCATGACCGGGCGAAACCGCGTCATGCCGGCCCGAACGATCGCTTCCCGCCGCTCCATCGCATCCCGGACTCGGAGGATGTCGATGTAGTCGATGAGCACGATGGCGTTATTGACCACGACGCCTGCGAGACTGATCACGCCGACGCCGGTCATGATGATCCCGAACGGCATTCGGAACAGCATCAGTCCGATCAGCACACCGATCGTCGACAGGATGACCGAGCTCAAGATGATGAGCGGCTTGGTGATCGAGTCGAACTGGGAGATCAGGATGAATCCGATCAACAGGATGGCGAGCACGAACGCGCCGCTCAGGAAGGCCTGCGATTCCTGCTGCTCCTCCTGCTGGCCGGCATACCGCAGCCGATAGCCACTCGGCAGGGTGGCGGCGAAGTCCGCCAGCTCCGCCTGCACCTCGGCCAGGACCGCATTGGCGTTGTAGCCCGACCGCACGTCCGACAAGACCGTTACCACGCGGTCCAGGTCCTTCCGGCGCACGTCGCCCAGGCCGGTGCCCACGCGCCACGTCGCGACCGACGAGAGGGGTACCTGACCGAAGTCGCTTTGAATTGTCAGGTCACCGAGCGAGGTGAGGTCGTCCCGGTACGTTTTGGCGAGACGCACCGTGATGTCGTACTCGTCCTTGCCGTCGCGGTACTTGGATGCCTCGCTACCGTTGATGGCGTTGCGAACCGTCGATCCCACCTTCCACGTGCTGAGTCCGTAGTACGCCGCCTTCTCCCGATCGACCTGGACCACGACCTCCGGCCGACCGCTCTCCATGTCGCTCTCGAGCCCGTCGAGTTTCGCGAAGATGGCGGAGTTCTGGAGCCGCTGAACCACCGCGTCACCCAGCGCCTTGAGCCGAGCGGGATCCGGTCCGCTGATCTCGACCGCGATGGGGAGCCCGGTGGGCGGCCCCATGTCAGGCTGCTCCACCGAGATATCCGCCCCGGCCACGCCGCGCCCCACGGTCTGTCGGATACTATCCAGCGTCACGAACGCATCGGTGGTCCGGTCCTCGAAATCGACGAAGTTGACGGCGACGGTGGCCAGGTGCGTGCCGCTGCCGCCCGAGAAGCCGGCGGTGACCCTCGACCCCACGGTCGAGACCAGCGACTCGAAGTCCTGTTTGCCGGGGACGGACGCCAACTGCCCTTCGAGCGCCCCCGCGATCCGATCCGCCTCCTCGACCCTGGTGCCCAGCGGCGCCTCGACCTGCACGTAGACGGTCGCCGGCGGGATGTCTTCCGGAAAGAACTCGATCCCGGCGTTCAGGAACCCGAACACCATTACGACCAGGACCAACGAAGCTCCGGCCCCCGCGACCATGCGCCAGCGATGGTTGAGCGCCCAGCGCAGCAACACCTCGTACCGATCGATGACTCGCGGCAGCCCCCGGCTCATGAACCAGTGGCCGGCCGGGTGCCCCACGTAGTGATGGAACCCGTAGACGGCCGCCCCCGTCAGCAACAGCAACACCGCCGTCAGCCAGTTCACCGCGAGCATGATCAGGACGACCAGCACGGCGCTGCCGATGAGCAGATTGCGGAGTCCGGGGGTCATGGCCACCGGGGCGTCCTCGGTGTCGAGCATCCGCGCGGCCAAGGTCGGGAGAATCACGATCGCCACGAACAGGGACGACGACAGGGTGATGATGAGCGTATACGGGAGGTACTTCATGAACTCACCGGTGATGCCCGGCCAAAACAGCATCGGGAAGAACGCCGCCAACGTCGTGGCCGTCGAGGCGATGATCGGCACCGCGACCTCTCCCGTGGCATACTTCGCGGCGCGCACCCGATCGAAGCGCCGCTCCCGAAACCGGTAGATGTTCTCGATTACCACGATCGCGTTGTCCACGAGCATCCCAAGCGCCAGGATCAGGCTGAACAGCACCACCATGTTCATCGAGAAGCCGGACAGCTGGATCACGCTGAACGAGACGAGCATGGAGAGCGGGATCGCGAGCCCGACGAATGGCGCCGTGCGGATACCCAGCACGAAGATCAGAATCGAGATGACTAGGATGAGTCCCGAGATGATGTTGTTCTCGAGTGAGCTCACCATCGCCTCGATCTCCTCCGACTGATCAGAGGTGATCTTGACCACCGTGCCGGGCGGAAAGCTCGCCTCCGCATCGGCGAGAATGCCCCGCACGGCGTTGGCGGTTTCGATGATGTTCCTGCCACTTCGCTTGACCACGGCAAGCGAGATCACGGAATTGCCGTCGAGCCGGGCGAACGAGTCGCGGTCCTTGAAACCGAAGTCGACCCCGGCCACGTCGCGGACGTAGATCGGCCGACCTCCTCGGGTAGTGACGACGATGTCGGCAATGGGATCGGTGCTCTCGAACTCACCGGGGACGCGCACCAGATACTTGACGTCACCCACGTCGATCGTCCCGCCTGGGACGGTCACGTTCTCGTTCTGGACCGCCTCGATGACATCGTCGAATGCGAGGTCGTAGAACTTGAGCTTCGCGAGGTCGACATCGACCTGCACCTCACGCTCGAGCCCTCCGGACAGCCGCACCTCGAGCACGCTCGGGATCTGCTCCAACCGGTCCTGCAGATCCTCGGCGACGTCGCGGAGACGGACCAGATTGTACGGCCCCGCGATGTTCACCTGCATGATCGGAAACTCGGAGAGATTGATCTCCAGGATCTGCGGTTCCTCGGCGGCCGGGGGAAGCTCGGGTTTCGCGATGTCCACCTTCTCACGAACCCGCTGCAGCGCCTCGTTCATGTCCATTCCGGCCTCGAACTCGATGTTGATGCTCGAGTACCCCTCGGCCGAGGTGGACGTGATGGTCTTGACGTCGGCGATCGTGTTGAGCTCGTCCTCCAGCGGCTCAGTGATCAGCGTCTCGATATCGCCCGGCGAGACACCGGGGTAAATCGTGTTGACGATGATGTTGGGGATCACGAACTCGGGCATCGACTCCTTCGGCACCGACATGTAGGAGGCGACGCCGAGGATGATCAGGATCACGGTCATGACCACGACACTCGTCGGATGGTCGATCGCGAACGACGTGATCCGGAACTCCTTGAACCGGCGTTTGTGGCGGGGATCGGTCCCCGCGCTCGCGGCCGCCCGAGTCGCCCCGCTGCCTCCCACCGACGTG
Source organism: uncultured Gemmatimonadaceae bacterium (assembly GCA_964348385.1). GTDB lineage: Bacteria > Gemmatimonadota > Gemmatimonadetes > Gemmatimonadales > GWC2-71-9 > JAOTVV01. The sequence goes on along the minus strand of CAYGCN010000019.1, from coordinate 3,488 downwards.
GGCGTGTGGTACGATCCGGAGTCGCGCCGCTTGCCCGTGCCCCCGTCGCCCGTGCTGGGGGTCATGACCGTCCCCCACGCTCGACGATTTCGATGAAGGTCCCGTCGTCCACCAGGCCGTGGCCGCGCACGATCAGCAGCTCACCATCGGTCAGTCCCGATTCGATCACGACGCGGTTGGCGTAGGCGGAGCCGACCGTGACCGGTCGGGCCTGCGCGACCGGCGCGCCGTCCCGTTCCCCCGCCACGAAGACCTGATACCCGTCCTCGGTACGGTGCAGCACTTCCTGTGGCACGACGATCACGTTGTCGAAGCGCGCTCGCTCGACCTGCACGTTGGCCAGCATGCGCGGTTTGATGTGCCCTTCCGGGTTGTCGAGCACGAGCTCGATGGGGATCGTGCGGTTGTCGGGATCGACGGTGGTGCCGACGTAGCGAATGGTGCCGACGAACACGCGGCCGGGCAGCACGTCGAAGCTCACCCGCGCACTGTCTCCCTGCGCGATATCGAGGCCGAAACGTTCCGGCACTCCGCCCGATATCTTCACGCGGCGGGTCGAAACCACCCGGGCCACACGGGTTCCCGGGGTGACCATTTCCCCCATCTCCACGAATTTCTCGTCGAAGACACCCGCGACCGGTGCGCGGATCTCGGTCTTCGCCAGGCGGGTCTGGAGCGTCCGATAGCGCGCGTCGGCGGCTTTGGCGGCGGCCTTGGACTGCAGATAGGCGATCTCACTGCCGATCCGGTCTTCTTCCCACAGCCGACGCCGTCGCTCGAACTCCTCACGAGCCAGATCGGCCGTCGCCCGCGCCTCGTCGAGTAACGCTCGGAGCACGGCATCGTCGATCTTCGCGATCGTCTGCCCTTCCCCGACCCAGCTTCCCTTCGGCCTCAGGAACCGCACGATCGTACCGGTCTCCTCCGCCGAAAGGGTCACGTCGTACAGGGCCTCGACCTCGCCAACGATGCGGACGTAATCGGCGAACACCGACCGCTCCACGGGCGACACCCCGACATTCACGACCCTCGCCCCGGTGGTATTCACGTCTTCGGCACGCGCCGCACCGCCCTCGGACGGGTCGCATCCGGTGGCCAATGCGGTGGCGACGGTTACCGCCACCATGGCGGCCCCGATTCCCTGTTTCTGCTCCCTGAGCGACATCATCTCACACGCCCCTATCGGTTTCGAGCGACCGGAAACGCCCCCGGCTCGTCGGGGACCAATCCGATGGCCATCTCGAGTTGCGCCCGAGCCACCAGGTAGTCCCGCATGGCGAGCGCGTAATTGAAGTCCGACTGCCGGAGGGCTTCCTCCGCATCGGTCACCTGCAACTGCGATCCGATGCCCTCACGGTATTCCGCCGAAGCGATTTCGAAGCCGCGCCGCGCCTGCGTCACGGCCCGCCGCTGGCTCCGTGCGCGCTGCAACGCCTCCTCGACCGCCTCATACAGCGATCGCACCTGGTTGACGGCGTCCTGCTCGGCGCGTTCCAGACGAGTCTCGTTCTGCCGGATTGCCGCCGTGCGCTGACTCATTCGCGCCACCCGCTTGAATCCCTGGAAAATCGGAATCTCGATCTGAATGCCCGCGGCAGCCGCGCTCGAACGCTGGAACTCGTTCTCCCCGAAGAAATTCGGGCGTCCGTCCTCCTGCGCCACCAAGGAGTAGTTCGAGAAGAGGCTGAGCCGCGGAAAGAACTCCGCGGCCTCCACCCGGCGACGAGCCTCCTCCAGCAGGATCGCCGACCGAAGCTGGAGCACATCGCTCCGCCGCCGCATCGCCGTCTCGATGAGCCCATCGACCGGCTCCTCGAGCACGCCCGGCACGCCCGCGAGCACGAGCAGCTCGACGTTCGCATCCGCATTCGCCTCAAGGCTGTCCGGGTCGATGGTCTCGAGCGATCCCTCGAGGGCGATCGGGAGATCGGCGGCGAGCCCCATCTCGACCAGCAGCGTCCGCCTGGCCGACGTGACCGCGTTCCGCGCTCCCTGCAGGTTGGCCGAGACGTTGGCGTACTCGACCTCGAGCCGCAGTACATCGTAGTCGCTGGCGAGACCGGCCCGATTGAGCGCCCGCGTCTCCTCCAGGGTGGCCTGGACCCGGCTTACGCTCTGCTCCAACAATCGCAGTTGGGCCTCGGCGAGGAGGGCCGCGAAGTACGCCTCACGCACCGTGGTGATCACCTGCTGCGTCGTCCCCCGAACCCGCTCCAACTCGAGGGCTCGGAAACGGCTCGCCGCACCAACCCCAACGAACACCCCGTATTCGAACAGCTTCTGGCTGAACGTCAGCCCCAGCTGCCAGCTGTTGTCGGACCCCACGCGGACCGTCTGCACCTCCCCCGGCTCGCCGCCGAAGAACTCCGCCGGCAGGAAAATCTCTTGCACCAGGAGATTGCGGGAATACGACATGTTCCCCGACAGACTCGGCATGGCGGCCGACCACGCCTCGCGCACTTGCTGCTCGGCGATCGCCAGGCCGTACTCGGCGTCGGCCACGGTCCGACTGTTGGCCAGCGCCACCTGAATCGTGCGGCGGAGCGAATACGACTCCTCCTGTGCGTGGAGCGGCGGGGGCGATCCCGTCAGGGCGGCGCCGACGACGATTGCCGCCACCCCAACTCCGAAGCGCATCGTTCCTCCCCTCACGATGATCCCTCCCCATTGTTCTCGGTGGGCGCTCCCTGCGGGTGCCGGGCGAGGCCCTCGTGGATGAACGTCCCAAACGCCTCGAACAGCTCCAACGGATGACCATGCGCGATTCCCGGGCCGAGCTCCGGGCACTCTTCAATCCGACACGCGAGGCCGATGGTCACCAGACCGTGAGTCATGCTCCACAGATACATCACGACCAGGTCGGGGTCCGCGCGACGCATGGTGCCCGCCCCCATGGCGTCCACGACGGCGGCCCGAAGCAGTCCATACCCGCCTCCGTCCGGAAGGTCAGTGATGCTGTGGGGTTGACCAGGGCTGAGGCTGAACAACACGCGGAAGTAGGCCCGGTTCTCCAGGGCGAAGCGTACGTAGGCTTCACCGAGGGCCCGGACGCGCTCCAAGGAGCCGCGGGGGTGGGGCTCCGCGGCGTGCTGCAGGTACTCGCCGAAACGCCGGAAGCCGCCCTGGACCACACGGTCGACCAGGGCATCTTTGTTCTCGAAGTAGTGGTAGAGCGCGGTGGCACTCACGCCGACGCGTTCGGCAACCGCGCGCATCGAAAGACCATCCAGGCCCCGCTGCGCCAACACGTCGCGCGCGGCAGCCAGAATCGCCGCCTCCGCGTCTGAGCTGCGCCGGGTTACCATTTGGTTGACTGTCATGGCTTCACCGTCGAGCAGCAGGATCCGAAACCAGGTTAACAGTGTTAACTTAACGCCGTTAACCCTAGTTCCGTTTCCATACGGAGTCAACTTCGGTGGAGTTTCAGTCTGAAGTGGTGGCGGCAGCGAGGGGCTCGACCACGGGCGACGGACCCGAGGCGGACGCTG
>CAYGCN010000018.1:20919-37121 GCA_964348385.1 uncultured Gemmatimonadaceae bacterium | reverse complement strand
GCGACGAAGCGATCGCCCGGTTCGAACGGGTCGGCCCCAAGGTATACCTCGTGCTCACGAACCCGCGGTTCCGCGCGGTGACGACGGACAACTCCGCGCTGACCCGCTCGGTCGAGGAGTCGTTTCCTCTCTCGACGGTTGCCGCCTTCGACGTGCTCGCCGAGGACGGCAGTCGCGTACTGGTCGACGCTACACCGCACTTCCTCGCCGATCACCTGGACGTGGCTGCCACGCTCCAGCAACGCGGTCAGGGAAGCTTCAGCCTGCATCGCGACCGCAGCCGCGTGCATCTGCCCCGCACCAAGGGGTTTCCTACAAACACTGAAGTCGAGGTTGCGCTGACCTTCACCGCCACGAGCCCGGGCCCAGTTGTCCGAGCGCACGCGCCGGAGGGAGGCAGCGTGACGGTGCGCCAGCACCACTCATTGGTGCGGTTGCCGGCACCGGCGTTCGTCCCTCGGGTGGCCGATCCGCGGATCGGCAATTCCAGCGTCGCGTTCTTCGACTTCTCCCGCCCGCTCGATGAGCGATACGAGGCGCGCTACGTGGCCCGCCACCGGCTCCAGAAACGCAATGCGGCCGCCGAGCGCTCGGAGCCGGTGACGCCGATCGTCTACTACCTGGACCGCGCCATTCCCGAGCCCTACCGATCGGCATTTCGGGAGGGCGCGGAGTGGTGGAATCGGGTCTTCGAAGCCGCCGGGTTCGTCGACGCGTTGCGGGTGGAAGACATGCCGGCCGAGATGGACCCGATGGACGCTCGGTACCACGTGATCCAGTGGGTCCATCGCAGCGACCCCGGGTTCTCGATCGGCCCAAGTTTCGTCGATCCCCGAACCGGTGAGATCATCAAGGCGGCCGTACGAATGGACTCGTACCGCTCCTTGACCGACTACAACATCTACGCGGGCGCGCAGCCCGCCGTGGCCGGGATCGCCGCCGGCGACCTGAGCGACTGGTTGGCGTCGCTCGACTCGACCGTCACCGCCGAAGCGTTCGCGATGGCCCGCCGACGACAGCACGCGGCACACGAAGTGGGCCATACTCTGGGCCTGGCCCACAACTTCGTCGCCGCAAGTGACGGGCGCGCGTCCGTCATGGATTACCCCGGCCCGCTCATCGCCCTGGTGGACGGGCAGATCAGCCTCGCGGACGCCTACCGGGCCGGCCCCGGGGCCTACGATTCGATCGCCATCCGGTACGCCTATACCGAGTTCGAGACCGACGAGCCTGCGGGACTTCGAGCGATCGTCGATGAGGCGATGCGCCGCGGCATCCGATTCAATACCGACGGCGACAACGCTACCTGGGGATCCTTCCCGGAGGTGACGCAGTGGCTCAACGGCCCCGACGCCGTGGAGGAGTTGGCGCGCACGCAGGCAGTACGGGCGGCGTTGATGGATCGCTTCGGCGCCGGCGCCCTGAAGGCCGGCGAACCCATGGTCTGGCTGAACTACCGGTTCGTCCCGGTCTACCTGCACCACCGATACGCCTTGGAGGGAGCGATCAAGGCAGTGGGCGGGATGGAGTACCGGTACGCCGTCCGAGGGGACTCCCTGCCTCCCACCACCATCATCCCGGAAGTGCGTCAACGTCGTGCGTTGGAGTTGGTGCTCGACGCCCTCGAGCCGGACGCCCTGGCCATCCCCGAGCGGATCCTGCGCATGATGGCTCCGCGTGCGTACGGCGTCCCGGCCAACGATTGGGCATTCGGCTCGGCCGCCGCGCCCGCCTTCGATCAGCTTGGCGTGGCCCGGACGCTTGCCGCCACGGTCATCGAGAACCTCCTGGATCCGCGACGTCTGGCTCGGCTCGCGGCATTCCGCGCCCGGGACGCCACCCTCCCGAGTCCCGAGGAGGTGATCGCGCGAGTCATCGACCGCACCTGGGATACGTACACGGCACCAGAGCACGTTGCGTTGCGGCGCGTGGTGCAGCGCGCCGTGGTCGATGCCCTGATCGATGTGGCCGGCACAGAGCGGGCATCCGTCGAGTCGCGCGCGGCGGCAGAGTGGGGCCTCAGGCGTGTGCTGGAGCGCATCCAGGGTCAGGAGCCTCGGCTCCCGGAGGACGCGGCGCACCAACTGCTCATCTGGGCCGACGTCGAGCGGTTTCTCGGCCGCCGAGACGCGGCGACGGCCCGCAGTGAGCCGATACCGTCCCCGCCCGGGACCCCCATCGGGGGGCGCGACTAGCGCGACGACCCCGGGCCAGCGAGACGCTCGACCACGGCTGCCAAGCCCACGACAACTCGGGCCAGGCGGTCGTAGTCGATCTTCTCCGCGGTGTCGTGTGCGGTGTGATAGTACGCAGAGCGAAACAGCGCCGTGTCGGTCACCATCACGGCAGGGTATCCCTCGCGCCAGAACGCCCAGTGGTCGGACCAGAAGATGCCCGGCAGATACCCGGGCGCCGCAACGCCTTCCGACGGGAACCGGGTCGCCGTGCGGAAGGCGTGCACGCAGCTCCGCACGAGCGATCGCGAGCGCAGGTTGCCGACGAATCCGACGAAGTTGCCCGTTTTCGGGTACAACAGGCCGAACGGGAAGGGATAGCTCTGGCTCCCCGGCCGATCCGAGTAGCAGCCCAACGTCTCGAGCGACAGCATGGCCACCACGCGATCGCCGCGCGCCCGGCACTGCTGGGCGTAGCGCCGGCTCCCCATTTCGCCGCTCAGGAAGAACGGCGGCTCCTCATTGACGAAACCCACGAAGCGCACGGCTCGCACGGGTCGGCTGTTAGCGAGCAGGCGAGCGAGCTCGAGCATCGCCGCGACACCTGATGCGTTGTCATTGGCTCCCACCGTTCCGACGACCGAATCGTAGTGGGCGCCGACTACGACGATTTCCTCGCGTGCCGCCGATCCCGGAAGTTCGGCCTCGACGTTGAACACCTCGACTCCGCGGGTCACGAACCGCTGGTGCTCGGGCACGTACCCGACTTCCCGCAGGACCGCATCCAAATACGATGCCGAGTCGGCCAACGATGTTCCCCGCCAGATGTGGCGCTCACCGATGCGGACGGCGAGTGCCGCCACGTGCCCCTGGAGTCGGTCGCGGGTCAGGCGTTCGGCGGGCGAAAGCGTCGCGAGGGGACCGGAGTGCGAGCGGGCAGGCATGACTGTCATCCACCGGACGGCCACACCGAGCATGCCGGCGACGAGGAGTCCCGTGACGATCCAGAGCACCCCCGGAACCTACCGTGCGGCGTGCAGGGCGACAGAGACCCAACAGATCAGCGGGGGCCGCCCACGGCGAGATCCTCGAGATGCACGCGGAGCGCGCGACCCAACTCCTTGAGATTGCGCGGATTCTGCCCGAGGTCGCCCGTCCCGATACGCGACGCGGACCGGGCGGTCACCACGCTGTGGTCTCCGCGCCCGGTCACCGTGACGGTAACGTCGTCGCGGAAGCGAAAGATCCGCGTGGCTCGGATGAAATCCAGCACGATCGTCGAATCGGTCGACCGACGGGCTGCCAACGTCCAGCGGGGCAAGGCTCCTCCCACGGACGCGACGAGATCCGCAGTGGCCGGCGGCGCAAGCGCGACCGTGAGTGGCCGGAGATCGGGATCGGTAGCGGCTCGCGCGGTCTCCGCCACGTTTGTTGTGAGATCCCTGCCCCAATCGTCCACCTGAATCGCCACAGTCGCAGCACCCGCCATGACAGCGACGGCTGCACCAATAGCAAACCACATGAAGGCCTTCAAGCCAAAGTGGCGGAACATATTAGCAGTAAGTGACCCAATCCCCGCCTGGGCATTCGGCGAACAGAATGTCTGCAACCCGTTCAAGGGAGGGCCCGGCACACGCTTCTGGTAGGGGCCGCAGCACCCCGTCCCGCGGGGTGGACGACGCAGCCAATGCTCACCGGGTCATGAACAGTCCGGCGATCGTGCTCGGGAGATCTCCGAATTGCACGCCCGCCAGGTTGGTCGCCATCGCCACGACGACGCGCTCGTCGGGGTAGATCAGCAGGATCGCCCGCCCCCCGACCGAGCTACCGGTATGACTCACGACGCGGTGCTCCGCTGCGTCCCTGCCCACCGCCCAACCGATGCCGTAGCCCGTTTCGACCCCGTCCTGGGTTCTGAGGGAGGTCCAGAGGCGGCTGACGGTCGTCGAGTCGAGCATCTCGCCGCGAAGCATGGCCAGGCCGAATCGCGCCAGATCCTCCGGCGAGGCCACGAAGCCACCACCTGCCCACTTGTAGCTGTTGTCCACGGCCGGCGCCACGCGAATCGAGCCGTCGTCGGCCCGTTCGTAGAACTGCGCCCGGTTCGCGATGGCAGAGTCGGACCGGTCGGGGGCCGTATGCTGCAACCCGAGGGGCTGGAACACTTCCCGAGACATCAGCTCCAGGAACTCCATGCCCGACACCGCTTCCAACACCGCACTCAGCAGGGTCCAGCCGTAGGTCGAGAACGCGAAGCGGGTTCCCGGCTCGAACACGAGCGTATCGCGGGAAAAGATCTTCAGCCCATCCTGGACGGTCCGATACCGTTTGGCGCTCCGGAACTCATCGCCCCGATAGTGGCGTATCCCCGCCACGTGGCCGGCGAGCTGCTCTACCGTGAACGGGTAGCGCTTCTGGGGAAACGACGGCACATACGACCGTACGTCGGCCGACAGATTTAGTCGGCCACGCTCCACGAGCCGACCCACGGCCGTCGAGGTGAGCGGCATCGACACGCTGCCGATGCGGAACATGGTGCGGGATGTCGCCGGGACGCTGTCTTCGAGATCGGCGTAGCCGAAGGCCTCCGACCACACCAGACGGTCATCGACTGCGACGGCAACCGCAAATCCCGGAATCCGCTCACGCAGCATGAGCGTGCGGACGAGCGCTCTGGAGGAATTGACCGCTCCCGATTGTGCCACGGTCGCCGCCGGCCACAGCGAACAGATGGCGGCGACCACCGCGCTGACGCGCACGCATCCGACCCGAGCACCCCACGACCGGGCCGTCATTGCTCCCTCGTGCCGGGTGCGTCCGGCATCGCGGTCATGAAGAGCTCGGCCAGACGGTGTGGCACTCGCGCGTAGCCCGCGTTCGAGACGTTGGCCGTCACGGCCAATGCCACGGCGGCATCGGGGTAGATCAGCAGCAAGCAGTTGCCGCCGACCGAGCCACCACTGTGCGAGATCACCCGGTGTCCGCGGATCTCGTCGGCACGCCACCCGATCCCATAGCCCGTCCCGTTGCCGTCGGTGGTCCGCTGCGGCGTCCACAGTAGCGCAACCGTCTCCGGACGCAGCACTGACCCCTCCAGATGTGCGTTGGCGAACTGCAGCAGGTCTTCCGGTGTGGACAGGAATCCGCCGCCCGCCCACTTGTAACTGTTGTCCACTGCCGGTGCATTGACCACGGCGCCATCCCGACTCCGCATGTAGAACCGTGTCCGACCGGAGACGATGCTGTCCACGTGATCGGCCACCGTGTGACGCATGTGAAGCGGCCGGAACACGTGCTCGCGCATGTACACGAGGAATTCCTCTCCCGACGCCTGCTCGACGACGGCGCTCAACAGATTCCAACCGAAGGTGGAGTACAGGTACCGGGTCCCCGGCTCGAACAGGAGCGAGTCATCCTGGAAGAGCCCCAGGCTCTCCTGTACGGTCGCAAAACGCCGATTGAGGAGGAACTCGTCATCGGACGCGTAGTGGCGTATCCCGGCGATGTGCCCCGCCACCTGACGGACCGTGACCGGCCAGCGCTTCTGCGGGAATGTGGGCACGTAGTGCTGCACGGGGGCGTCGATGTCCAATGCGCCCCGCTCGTACAGTTGCCCCAGGGCCGCCGCGGTCAACGACTTCGAGATGGAGCCGATGCGAAACCGTGTGGTCGTGGTGACCGGGCTCCCGAGTTCCAGATCGGCATAGCCGAAGCCTTCGGACCACACCACCTCCCCTCGAACCGAGACCGCGATCGAGACCCCCGGGATCTGATTCGCCCGCATCAACGAGTCGATCAGTATCCGGGCGCCGTCGACCGCGCCCGCATACCGTCCCGATCCCGGAGCCCGGGCGGTCTCGGGGTGAGCCTGAGCCCCGACCTGTCCGGGGAGTAGGAGGCCGAGGAGGAGACCGCCAATCTCCATCCGGCGTGAGAGCCGCGTCATCCGAGACATCGTCGGCCTCCACGCGAATCACGTGCCGTCGGTCGAGTCACCGTCGTCAGCGCCGATCGCCGCGGATGAGCACCCGGCCGATCAGGGCGCCCGTCGGGCGTCCCCCGTCGACGGCAAACTGCCCACCGATCAGCACGTGCTCGATGCCGCTCGGGTACTGGTGGGGCTCGAAGAACGTGGCATTGTCCGCCAGCGCATCGAGATCGATCACGACCAGATCGGCTACGGCTCCCTCGCGGATCGTCCCACGGTCGGGAAACCCCATCACCGCGGCGGGCAGTGAGGTGGCCGACCGAACGGCCGCCGCTACCGAGAGCACGCCTCGTTCCCGGGCGTAGTAGCCGATCTTCCGGGGGAAGCTGCCGTAGACGCGGGTATGGGTGAGTCCGTCCTCCGGCAACGCGATCCACCCATCGGTCGCCGTGACCGTCCACTCCTGGGCCGCGTACGGTTCGATGTCGTACTCCGAGAGCGAGAAGCCACGCAGTGCCCCGCCGCCCGGGACCGTCGGGTCACCCTCGAATTGCAGGGTGATCGCCACGTCGACCGGCCCCACGCCGCGCTCCATGGCAAGCTGCGCCACCGATCGCCCCACCACGTCGGTGTTCGAATACTCCATGACCACGACGTTGGCGGCGCCTCCACGGCGCTGAATCTCGTGGGCAATGTCGGTCCGAATGAGCACCGCCAGGGAATCGTCAGCGAGCGCGCGTCGCAGCGCGGCCGAGAAATCGCGTGGGCGTTGTCGCTCCAGCCCCCACACCCAGTCCGGAATCAGCACCGTGCGTCCATCGCTCCCGGTGGTATTGTACGGGTATTGGTCCGCGTAAACGGCCACACCGCGTGCGCGTGCTTCCTCGATGAGCCGAATGACGACTGCGCTCGCGCCCCAGTAGTTGGCGCCTTTGGCCTTGACGTGCGAGGCCACCACGATCGCGCCGGTCCGCTCCCCGATCTCGATGGTCTCCCGCACCGCGTCGATCAGCGACGGTGGACGGCCCTCGTGCTGGCTGGGCCAGTACCACATCGGGTCCGCCCCTTCGCTTCGCTCGTGCGAAATGTATACGCCGCCGAAGGGAACGATCTCTTCGACCAGAGCCACGACTTCATCGGTCGTGCTCCACCGGCCGGGCACGTACTCCAATCCGGCGGACAGGCCCCAGGCACCCTCCTCCATGCCACGCCGCACGAGCGCCCGCATGCGTGTCACCTCGGCCGCGGTGGCGGCCCGGCGAAAGTCGTCACCCATGACCTCGCCACGCACGCTCCCGTGCCCCACCATGAGCGCGGTGTTCACGCCGATCCCCAGGCGGTTGAGTTCGGCCTTTTGCCGGTCGATCGCGACCGGCGAACGGCCGTCTTGATTCACCACCACGGTCGTGATGCCCTGCATCACGAGGTTGGGGGCCGCGCGGCGCCGCGCGTCCGACGAGCGAAGGCCCCGCGGGCCGTAGTTGGGATCGTCGGCGTGCGAGTGGATGTCGATGAAGCCGGGGGTGACGACTTTCCCAGTCGCGTCGATCACGCGCGCCGCCGCGGCCCCCCGCAGACGTCCAACCGCCGCGATGCGCCCGTCCCGAACGGCCACGTCCGCGTAGCGCCACGGATTTCCGCTGCCGTCCAGCACCCGCGCACCCGTGATCAGTACGTCGTAGGTCGTCGCCTGGCCCAGCGCGCCGGACGGCAGCGCCGCCAGCGCGAGGGGCAGAACCGCACCGACCAGGGCGCGTCGCACCCAGCGCCTCGGTCCCGGCTCACTCATCAGGATTCCCCGTCGTCGGTCTGACGAGCGTTGGGTAGGCGATCCCCAACTGCTCGAGATACGTCGCGTAGCGGCTCGGGTCGTACCGCAACTGCTCGAGGCGTGGCCGGTGCTGGTCCATCTTGTCCGCATTCAGATGAGTCGGTGCCGGCGTGCCGGCCGGGATCAGTGACGTCCACTGGAAGTCCTTCGTCTGAACCTCGCGATGGTATCGCTTCGCCTCCTCGAGCAGCCGTCGATCCGTCAACAGGTCGATGGCGGTCATCGCCACGATCCGACTCGCGTGATTGGCGCCCTTGTGGGCGATGGGTGTCGCCATGGCGATGGCGGACGACCAGTGATGGCCAATCGTTCCGGGAATGTTGGCCGCGTAGCGGAGACGGACCGTCGGTATCTTCCACGACACCTCGGCGATGTCGTCGCTCCCACCTCCCATCCCCTGATCCGCCTCTCGCAGGGAATCCACGGCGCTCGGCAGCCCAACCGTGTCTCGGCCCAGCTCGCTCTGCACGGCCTTGGCGAGGGCGATGTCGGCCTCGGACCAGCGCGGCACCCCGACGGCCTCGATGTTGCGCTGCATCCGTTCCGCCATCGGCCTGTTGTAGGTCTGCGGCCATGCGGAGCCGAGGACGCGCTCCTCGACCGTGGTCTCGGTCATCATGCTCGCGGCCCGGGCCATGGTCTGCCCAAGCTCGTGCAGCGCCTTGATGCGTGGATGGTCGAGCTCGCGGAAGTAGTACCACACAGCCGCTTCGCCCGGCACGACGTTGGGCTGGTTACCGCCGTTGACGATCACATAGTGTGATCGCTGCTGCAGCCGCAAGTGCTCACGTCGGAAGTTCCACGCGACATTCATCAGCTCCACGGCATCCAGGGCCGACCGACCCGCCCATGGAGAGCCCGCCCCGTGCGCGGTGCGGCCGCGGAAGGTGAAGACCGTCGACACCAGACCGGACCCGCTCACCCCATACGTGGTCGACGTGCGGCTGCTCACGTGCGTCGAGAGCATCGCATCCATGTCGTCGAACATCCCCGCCATGACCATGTAGGTGCGGCTCGCGACGAGCTCCTCGGCCACGCCCGGGATCACGCGAATCTCACCAGGGATCCCGTGGCGCTCCATCACGCGCTTGACCGCGATGGCGGCCACCAGATCCACGGCCGGTGCGCTGTTGTGCCCCTCGCCGTGTCCCGGTCCGCCTGGAATCAGCGGATCGTGATAGGCCACGCCCGGCTTCTGCGACGTCTCGGGTAACCCGTCGATGTCGCCCATCACCCCGATGACCGGTGCACCATTGCCCCAGCTCGCCACGTAGCAGGTCGGCATCCCCGCGCAGCCAGTCTCGATTTGGAAGCCCTCGCGCCGCAGGATGTCGGTGAGATACTCCATGGTCCAGCGCTCCTGGAACCCGAGTTCCGAGAAGCTGAAGACCATGTCCACGATCTCCTGCGACAGCTTTTGCATCGAGGTCACTTCCTGCAACACCTCGCGCTTGAGTGCTTCGGCGGAGGGGCGGCGCTGCGCCGTTGCGGGGGAGAGTGGGGCACTGAGCGCGACCGCAAGCGCAGCCGCAGAGAGGAGAAGGCGTCGCCTCATGCGTACTCACCTCGAAAGGGAAAGGGCCGAGCGGCACACGCCGTCACAGCCCGAACCAATAGGCCACCTTGACCGCAAACACGTGACTGCCGGACGCGCGGACGGCATCGAACAGCGCTGAGCCGGCATCCAGCGCACCCGTCTCATCCCGTTCGCGGCGGTTCTGCTGCCACACCACGAAGAGCGTCGATCCCGGACGGAACTCCCAGCGCAGCACCGCATTTGTGCGCAGTGACACGACCCGGAAGTTCGGCTCGGAAAACGTGAAATCCGCAGCCCCGTCCCGGTCCACATCGACCGTCGCGTCCTCGTCACCACCCGGCCGCGACAATCGGTCCGGCTCCAGCACGTCGAACCGATCGGCGTACGCTTCCGCCCGCGGGTCGGCGGCGAGCTTGATGACGTCGTACCGACCGGCCGACACGAACGGCTCCGCGTAGAACTCGAACGAGAGGCGCGGCGTCAGGGCAAAGTCGGCCCGAAGCTCCATGGAGATCTCGCGGCGGTCCAGCTCACCGAGCAGATAGAACGTGGAGTCAGCCACGGTCTCCTGCGTCAGGTACTGACGATCGTTCGTGCTCCAGCTCGCGCGACCTTCGACGCTCATCGAGAAGCTGCCTGGGGGCCGCCACCGCACATTGGCGTTGAGGCCGACGCGGCGCGCACCGCTCTCGTCTTCGGTGCTATAGCTCATCCCGAGGTTGGCCCAGAGGCTGCGCCGGAAATCTGTCCGCCCTCCGCCGCGGAACTCCCACTGACCGGGCTCGGAGAACGCCGGCCCGCCGCGCAGCAGGCGCGTGTTGAGGCTGGGGAAGGAGCGCTCCGCATTGACGTCGAGATTCCAGTAGTTGAGGAAGGAAGCGGACACGCGGCTCTCCACCGACGTGCGCGTGCGCTCCCCGCCCCACGTGAACTCGGCTTGCTCCTCGACACGCCACCGGAATTCGCGAAACACCGGTCCGGGCTCGAGCCAGCGCATTTCCGCTGCGAAGCTTTGCGCATGCTGATCGGCCGCCCGCAGGAAGCCCAGATCATTGACTTCGAATCCCGGACTTCGGGTCCCGTAACGAGCATCCCAGGTGAGGAAGCCCGTGACCTTGGCCACGCGACCGTAGCCCGCAAGTCCGGTAAGGGCCGTCCGGGTGGAGTCCAGGGTGGCGTGGTCCTGGTCCGGGCGCTGGTAGTACCGGGCCGAGTTGCGCTGCGTCTCTACAAGCGCCACTTCCGATCCCTCGACACGCGACCCCGCGAGCGCGGCCGCGAACTCGTACTGATCGCCCCCGAACCGGCCACTCAGGTCGAGGCCGCCCGAGTATGCACGGCTATGCAGCTCCTCGAACGCCAGCTCGTCGAGTCGGCGCTCGGTGAGCGTCGCCACGGCCCCGTAAGCAAGTTGCCCGTTGCGCACCACCCGTTCCGCGCGCGCCACCGAGTAGCTGGTCAGCGGCTCCACCGGCGAGCTGCCTTCCACGCCCGCAGCATCCACGATGGCGGCCCGCTCCTTGGACGTCACTGCCTGCGCCAACCCGAGCGACCATCCCCGGCCCAGCTGTCCACTGAGTTTTGCCGCACCCAGGATGGTCGTCTGCGCCACATCTTCCGCATGGCCACCACCGTCGTCGGCCGACACCTGCGGCGACCGCCCGATCCGGCGTGTGTAGACCAGGCCTTCCTGGCCGCCCCGACCACCGCCACCGAACTCGCGACGCTCGGACGGCTGCAGTCCGAATTCGAACAAGTTGGTGCCCTCCACGAAGAACGGTCGACGCTCTTGGAAGAAGGTCTCGAAGGCGGTCAGGTTCACCTCCGCCGGATCCGCCTCCACCTGTCCGAAGTCCGGGTTCACCGTGATGTCCATCGTCATGCCGCTCGTGATGCCGAGCTTGGCGTCGAGTCCCGTGCGGGCGGCGGAGTGCCGGCCGGTGGCGAACGGATTGCCCGCCTCCGACGCCTCGAACGACGTACTTCCCGCGACGTACGGGAGAAACTCGAGCCGGCGGGGGGCCGGGACGGCCGAGAAGCCCACCAGCTGACCGTAGTGTGACACTTCGCCCGCCAAGTCACGTGGGAAGAACGGCCAGTTCACCTCCTCGTTCCGCCGGTTGATGTCGCGCCGGACACGGAGGCCGAACGTCATCGAATCCCGGGCCGCGAAGCGCAGCTGCGAGAACGGAATGCGTAGCTCGACGGTCCACCCCAGCGAATCGGTTCGAGTACCCCAATCGTAGACCGGATCCCACGAGTCGTCCCGGCCGGTCCCGTCGCCATAGATGAACACGTCACGCCGTGCCCCGGAGGGGTTGATCGAGATTTCGAACGCGGTGCGCTTGTTGTGGTAGGTGTCGAGAAAGAGACTGAAGTTGTCGGCCGCGATGCGTTGGTCACGCCGGACCAGGCGACCCATGATCTTGCTCGGCTCGCGATCGAACGCGCGGAAGCCCACGAACAGCGCGTGATCGGAATACAGGAATCGCACTTCCGTCGACTCGCTGGGCGCGGCGCCCTCGAGCGGGTTCCGCTGCAGGAATCCCGTGAGTGGTACGGCCTGCTCCCACACCACGTCGTCGAGCCGGCCATCGATCACGGGCTCGGCCCTATTGGAGCGGGCGGCCCGCACATCGTCCTGCCCGCGCGCCGCCGAAAGCGGGAGCGCGAATGCAAGCAGCACGACATAGCCGATCGAACGTCGTCGAATCATGGCGGCACAAGGAAGCGTCAACTGGAGCCCGGGCCCGCTCGGTCGGCACCGGCCTGCGAGGTTCAAAGATAGTGAAGGAGGCGGCGGTGGGCGACGATGGTGCACCCCACATACGGTCCGCCGCGGTGCGGGGATTATATTGCGCGCCATGACCCACCGGCCGATCTCCACGATGCTGTTCGATCTCGACGGGACGCTCATCGATTCCGTGGACCTCATCCTGCGCTCGTATCGCCACACGCTCAGGGTGCATCGCGGCACCGTGCCGGCCGACGAGACCTGGCTTCAGGGCCTGGGAACGCCGCTCGTCGTGCAATTCCGCAAGTTCACGGACGACGAGGACGAGATCGACGCCATGGTGGCGACGTACCGCGAGTACAATCTCGCCCACCACGACGACGCCGTGCGCGCGTTTCCCGGCGTGCGTGAGGCCGTCGAGGCACTCGAGGGTCGCGGGATCCGCCTCGGGGTGGTGACGTCCAAGATTCGGGCGGGCGCCTACCGGGGGCTGCGACGATGCGGGTTCGACGGCCTGTTCGAGGTCGTCGTCGGTGCGGACGACGTCGAGAGGCCCAAGCCTGATCCTGAGCCGGTCCGACGCGCGCTGGCGCTCCTCATGGCACAGGCCGATGAGGCCGTCTTTGTGGGAGACTCCCCGCACGACCTCACGGCGGGCCGTGCCGCCGGTGTGCAGACCGCCGCGGTCTCGTGGGGTCCGTTTCCTCGGTCCACGCTCCAGCCCCTCGCACCCGACCACTGGATCGAAGCGCCGGCGGACCTGATCCGGCTGGCCGGCCCGTGAGCGTCCGCACCATCGACGGGTGCCGTCCCGCCACGTTTAATTGCAGAGACGTTCCCAGGATGGCCGATTCGACATGAACGCCGTCAACGAGTGGCTGCAGAACACCTTCGGGCTCTCGGCCGGTGCCGTGGACCGGATCGTGGCGTCAGTCGCGGCCATTCTCGTGCTGTGGGTCCTACGGCGGATCGTGCTGGCGATCGTGTGGCATCGCACGTCCGACGTCCGCACGCGGTACCGCTGGCGCAAGACGGCGACGTACGTCGTCGTTCCGATCGGCATCCTCATCATCGGCCGCATCTGGTTCGAGGGAATGGGCTCCCTCGCCACGTTCCTCGGGCTCCTGTCGGCGGGCCTCGCGATCGCGCTGAAGGACCTCGTTGTGAACCTGGCCGGGTGGGGATTCATCATCTGGCGGCGGCCGTTCGAGGTCGGCGATCGCGTCCAGATCGGCAGTCACGCCGGTGATGTCATCGACCTGCGGATCTTCCAGTTCACCCTCCTCGAGATCGGCAACTGGGTGGACGCCGACCAGAGCACCGGACGGATCATTCACGTTCCCAACGGGAAAGTCCTGTCCGAACCCCTCGCGAACTTCACCAAGGGGTTCAACTACATCTGGAACGAGCTGCCGGTGCTCGTCACCTTCGAGAGCGACTGGAAGAAGGCCAAGGCGATCCTCGAGGAGATCGCCGGGAGGCACGCCGCACACCTGACCGACGCCGCCAAGCGAGAGATCGGCGAGGTGGCCCGACGGTTCATGATCTTCTACACGACCCTCACGCCCACCGTCTACACCAGGGTAGCCGACAGTGGCGTACTGCTCACCATCCGCTACCTCTGCGAGCCCAGGAAGCGCCGGGGCACCGCGCAGGCCATCTGGGAGGAGATCCTCGAGGCCTTCGCGCGCGAGGGGGACATCGACTTCGCCTACCCCACGTACCGTTATTACGACAACCGGCTCGAAGGCAAACCCGACACCCGCCCTCCCGACGCCCGACCGTCGCGCCCCAGCACCTGATCGGGCGGTCGGCCGCCCACGGTGACACCTCCGGGCCCTCGGGTCCGTAGGGGGGCGTATCGCGATACTGAGGCCTCAACGAGGAGACGATCGATGAAGGCAGTCCTCCTAGCGATTGTCGCCGTGGGAATGACCGGACTCCGGGGAGCCGAGGCATCGGCCCAGGTGCAGTCGTACGAACTCTCCGGCGATCGGGTGGCCGTGTACAACCTGGCAGGCGACGTCGTGGTGGAGCGCGGATCCGGCGGGGCCGTCGTCGTCGAGGTCACGCACACCGGGGCTGATGCGGGCCAGCTCGAGGTCCAGCAGGGGCGACTGGACGGCCGGGAAACGCTCCGCGTCGTGTACCCGGGCGATCGCATCGTGTACCGCGGTGCGGGCGGCGGGTCGTCCGATGTGCGCGTGCGCGACGACGGCACGTTCGGCGACGGCGGCCGACGGGTACGCATTGCCCGGAGCGGCGACGGACTCGAGGCCGCAGCCGATCTGCGCATCGCGGTCCCCGACGGGAAGCGCGTTGAAGTGTACCTCGCCGTCGGCCGAATCTCGGCGGCGAACGTGCGCGGCACCCTGGTGCTCGATACCCACGCCGCCTCGGTGACGGCGACCGGCACGCGCGGCGCCCTCAGCATCGATGTCGGGTCCGGCAGTGTCGAGGTCACCGACGCCGAGGGCGACGTGACCATCGATACCGGCTCCGGATCGGTCCGGCTCACGGACGTACGCGCCGACGAGCTCAGGGTCGATACCGGCTCCGGCGGCGTCGCGGCATCACGAGTCTCGGCGTCGGCGCTCACGATCGACACGGGCTCGGGCGGCGTCGAGGTCGATGCGGCCGTGGCGCGGGATGTGGTTATCGACACCGGAAGTGGGCGCGTGGCCCTCACGCTCCGTGCGAACCCCCGCTCGGTGCGCATCGACACCGGGACTGGCGGCGTGACGATGACCGTGCCACCGACATTCGGTGCGCAACTGGAGATCGAGACCGGCAGCGGGGGCATCGAGGTGGATTTCCCGGTCGAGATGCAGCAGTGGGAGCGTCGTCACCTGCGCGGCACCATCGGCGACGGCAGTGCGCGGGTCATGATCGATACGGGCTCGGGCGGCGTGCGCATCGTCAGAGGGAGTTGAATCGGTCGCCATCCGGACCACGTGCCTCGCACCGCGCTGACGTGGAGGACGAGGGACAAGCAGGAGGCAAGGCGCGTGAATGGCAGGCCCGGGCCGCTCGTGTATAATCGACACCATGCGGCCCGGCCTCGGCATCACAGTCACGATCGCGATCGTGCTCTCCGCGTCCAGCGCCTGGGCGCAGGGCGACGTTGGGTCTAGTGTCCACGCCGTACCGCTCCCCGACACTGTGTCAGCGTCGATCACCGTCGACGGACGCCTGCTCGAGCCCATCTGGCACGATATTCCTCCCGTCTTCGATCTCCGGCAACTGGAGCCGCTGGAGGGCGCACCGGTGTCCGAGCGCACGGAAGTGCGCGTCACCTACGATCGCGCGACACTCTACGTGGGCATCCTCGCTCTCGACACTGAGCCCGACGCCGTCATTGGACGTATCCTCCAACGTGACCGACTCATGCAACTCGGGTTCGACAACCGGCCCGAGTTCACGGGGGACGACGCCGTCGTCATCCTGCTCGATCCGTTTCACGACCACCGCAATGCGGTGGTGTTCGGGACGAATCCGAATGGTGCCGAGTTCGACGCGCTGATCACGGACGAGGGACGGGAGTTCAACATCGACTGGCGCGGCGTGTGGAGGGTGGCCGCCGCCCGAACCGCAGACGGGTGGTCGGCCGAGTTCGCCATCCCGTTTCGCACGCTCCGCTTCCCCTCGGACGGACGCACGTGGGGATTCAACGTGTACCGTTCGATCAGCCGCAAGAACGAGCATTCTCTGCTGGCCTCGTGGTCACGGGCCAACGAGGGGTTCACGCGGGTGAGCCGAGCAGGGCATCTGGAGGGGCTGCGCGACCTGCCGCGTCCCGGCCACAATCTCGAGATCAAGCCATACCTGCTGGGCGGCATCACCCAACAGGCGGAAGATGACAGTGTGCCCGTCCTGCTCGACACCGATCCGCGGTTCGAGCCCGGACTCGACGTCAAGTACGAACTCCGGCCGGGGCTCCTGCTCGACCTCACACTCAACACGGATTTCGCGCAGGTCGAGGCGGATGACGAGCAGGT
>CAYGCN010000018.1:0-20909 GCA_964348385.1 uncultured Gemmatimonadaceae bacterium | reverse complement strand
GGTTCTCGCTGTTCTTTCCGGAGAAGCGGGAGTTCTTTCTCGAGAACGCCGGTGTGTTCGAGTTTGGGACGCGGGGCTTCTTCGAGCCTCCTCCGTTCCTGCTCTTCTTCTCGCGACAGATCGGGATCGCGGAGGACGGGGAGGTCCCGGTGATCGGTGGGGCTCGTCTGACTGGCCGCGTGGGGAAGCAGACGGTAGGGCTCCTGGACCTCGTGACGGATGCGGCCTTCGACCTGCCGCGGGAGAATTTCGCCGTCGCCAGGATCAAGCGCGACATCGCCGGCACCGGCTACCTTGGCGCGATGCTCACCGACCGTCGGTCGGGGGAGGCGTGGAACACGGGCGGCGGTGTGGATGCTTCCGTGTGGCCCCTCGCCAATCTGAATCTCCAGGGGTTTGTGGCGCACACCGCGTCGTCGGCGGACAGCGCGAGTGGCTCCGCCTATCGGGTCGGCCTCGACTTTCAGAGCGACCGCTGGGGCGTCACGGGTCAGCACCTCTACATCGGTCCGGAAACCACGGCCGATATGGGGTTCATCACCCGCACCGACATCCGCCGCACGAACGCCTTCACCCGCGTCACCTTTCGGCCGCCAATCGCCGGCCTGCGGCGCCTGGATGCGTTCGCGATCGGCAGCTACGTCACGCGCACCGACGGCCTCCTTCAGGATTGGGAAGCCGGCCTTGCCGTGAATCCCCTGTGGAACTCGGGCGACAACGTCACCGTGTTCTACGGCCGCGGATTCACGCGGATCGACGAGGAGTTCGACCTCACCGACGACGTGGTCGTGCCCCCCGGCGACTACGACATCTGGCAGGTAGGCGCGTTCGCCAACACCAGCCCGCGCCGACCGTGGGTCGTGTCCCTGCAGACCCTGGCGCAACAGTTCTACGACGGCGATCTGCTGAGCATAGTGGGATCCCTCTCGGTCACGCCGAATCGCCATCTGAGCCTCACCTTCGGCTACACACACAATGATGTCAGTGTCCCCAGCGGCGCGTTCACGGCAGATGTCGCATCGCTGCGCATCAGCTATGCGTTCTCGACGCGTGTATTCGTGAACGCCCTGCTCCAGTACAACAGCCTCGACAACACCGTCTCGGCGAACGTACGATTCAACTTCATTCACCGACCGGGGAGCGACCTCTTCGTCGTCTTCAACGAGCAACGGGGCTCCGCCGCCGGTCTGTGGGATACCACCGATCGCGGCGCCGTCGTCAAGCTCACCTACCTCGCGAGGATCTGAAATGACGGGCCGACGTGCACCCGGGAGAGCGCGATCAATGTCGTTCGTCACGTTCGAGCTCGAGCGTTGGCAGAGTACGTGGGAGCACCGGGTTCGGTACAACCTCTCGGAGAGCGGCGTGCATGCGCTCTCGATGGATGAGGTGCTTCGGCTTGCGGGGGAAACAGCCGAAGAGCTCCTGCAGGCCCGACTGGGATACGGGCAGTCGGACGGGACCCTCGGCCTCCGAACCGCGATCGCGGCGATCTACGACGACGCCGATCCCGAGAACGTGACGGTCACGATCGGGAGCGCCGAGGCCAACTTCGTCGCGTGCTGGACGCTGCTCCAGCCCGGGGACCGCGTGGCCGTGCTGACGCCCACGTACATGCAGATCCCCGGGTTGGTGAGGAACTTCGGCGCCACGGTGACCGAGTTCCGCTTGCGCCCGGACCACGATTGGTCGCTCGATCCCGTCGATGTCGAGCGGGCGATCACACCGGGCACCAAGCTGGTGGTTGTGACGAATCCGAACAACCCGACGGGTCAGCTGCTGTCGAACGAGGCGCGCCGGTCGATCGTGGACCGCAGCCGCTCGGTCGGCGCCTGGCTGCTCGTTGATGAGGTCTACCAGGGAGCCGAGCTGAGCGGTCGCATCACGCCCTCGTTCTGGGGATCACACGATCGGACGATCGTCGTGAGCGGGCTGTCGAAGGCCTACGGGTTGCCCGGCCTGCGGATCGGCTGGTTGGTCAGTTCGCCGGAGTGCAAGGACGCGCTGCTGCGCCGTCACGACTACACCGTCATTGGTGCGGGTCCGGCCAGTGACCGCCTCGCGACCCTGGCCTTGCGCTCGCGGGCGGCGATTCTCGAGCGGACACGCACCATCCTCAATGCCAACTACCCGATTCTGGCATCATGGCTCGGAGACTTCGGCGAGCTCTTCGATTGGCGCAAGCCAGCCTGCGGAGCGATCACCCTGCTGCGGTACAACCACCCAATGACAGCCCTCGAGCTCGTCGAGCGCATTCGCGCCGAATACGACATCCTGCTCGTTCCGGGCGATCACTTCGGACTACCGGGGCATTTGCGGCTGGGATTCGGCGGAGACCGGACTGAATTGGCGGCAGCCCTCTCCGTCCTGACGACGGCGGTGCGGACACTGCTCGCGTAGCCCGGGACGAGGGGCCGTACCGGTAGTCCTACCCGTCGCGCTGGACCACGCCCGCGATCTGCAGAACGGTCGCCACCCCGGCGAGGAGATCTTCCACCTTGTAGGGTTTGCCGATCACCGGCTGACCCGTACTCTCCAGAAACGCGTGCGACTCGGCGGTGGCGTAGTCGCCGGTCACGAACACGAAGCGCCGGGCCAAGGGCGGCATGCGTTCGGTCACCTGTTCGTACAGTGCGCGCCCGCCCAACACCGGCATTCGCGGATCGCACAGGATGCAATCCACCGGCTCCCGACTGAGCTCGTCCCACGCTTCCCTGCCACCGGGCACGGCGGTCACCCGATGTCCGAGGCTCCGCAGGAGCCTCGTTACCGCAACGCGATTGCTCTCGTCGGCGTCGACAACCAGAATCCGTGCCGGACGCAGCACCGCATCCCGCAGCACGTGCCACGCCGGGGGTGGCTGGTCGACCGCATCGGACGAGGCCCGATGGACCAGTGACCCTGTGATGTTGGCTGCCCGCGCGATCTCCGTCCTGACGGCTTCCACCGAAGCCTTTTGTTCGTCGGAGAGTCCTCCGCGTTCGAGGGCGTCGAGCGCCAGCACGATCGCGCTCAGGCGGTTGTTGAGTGCGCTGGACGATTGGTGGACGTGATCGCGCAGGAACTGCACCCACGCAGCCACCAGTTCGGCCGTGGGCTGGTCCGGCGGCAGCGCCCTGTCGACACGGGTGGCCAGCTGCCGGAAGTCCGCCTGCGTCGGCAAGCGTCGCCCGAAGCGGATGAGCAGCAGCATGACGGCGGAGACCACGGCCGTGACCACCAGGATGAGATCCGTGAGAGACGTGTCGCCCTCCTAACAGGTCCGGGAGCGGTCGGCGCGGCGCCGTTGTCGGCGCGCGGTACCGGCGGCCATCGTTGGAGGTGACACGGACATGGGAGGTCCTCTACCCTGAGAGTGCCGTGCGTAACAGCGCCGGTCGATTGGTAATGATACCCGCCACGCCGAGACCGCGCAGCCTCCGCGCCTGATCGGGCTCGTCGACGGTCCACACGTGGACCGGTCGACCGCGCCGGCGCGATGCGTGGACGAAGGCCTCGTCGACGACGCGAAGCCTCCCGTAGTGCTCGGGCACGGTGAAGGCGTGCACTCGCAGACCGGGCAGCGATGCCCCGACCCTGGCCGTCACCCAGCTCAGCGCCGTCTCGCGACGCGATGCCGACCGGTAGAAGCCGACCCGGAACGGACGGAGCGCCGCCGACTCGAAGGACCCGACCAGCACCCGGCTCGCAGCGCCGTGACGCAGCAGCGCCGCGGCCGTGGCGGCCGCTACCGCCTCTTCCTTGACCTCGATAATCAGCGGTGTCTCCGGGTACCGGACCAGCACGTCCTCAAGGGTCGGCACCCGTTGTCCACGACCCGCGTCCAATGTTCGGAGCTGATCCACCGTGAACGATGAGACCGGACCGGTGCCACTCGTCGTGCGATCGACCGTCGAATCGTGAATGACCACCGCCTGTCCGTCGGCCGATACGCGGACGTCCAGCTCGAGCGCGTCGGCTCCCTGCTCCAACGCCTTGTCGAACGACAGCAACGTATTCTCGGGGTACTCACCCGCAGCACCGCGGTGTCCGACGATGGGACGCGCGCTCGGCTCCAGCAGGATCATGTTCGCGGATCCGCGACGGCAGTCCGTCTCAGCAGTGGCGCTCGAACGCGGCATGGAGATCCGCCGCGATCGCCTCGGCTTCCCGGCCCTCGATGTCCTTGCGCTCGAGCATGTGGACTACCTCACCGTCGACGAACAGCGCGATCTGGGGCGAGGAAGGCGGGTAGCCCGTGAAGTAGGAGCGGGCACGATCGGTCGCTTCGATCTCCATCCCGGCGAACACCGTGACCAGCCGGCGTGGGGTCTTCGGACTCCGGAGCGCCAGAGCCACGCCGGGACGGGCCTTCCCGGCGGCGCAGCCGCATACCGAATTCACCACGACCAGCATCGAGCGCTTCTCCATCCCGAGGACCTCGTCCACGCGTTCCGGGGTGAGGAGTTCCTCGAAGCCAAGCCGCGTCAGGTCCTCGCGCATCGGTTGGACGAGCAGTGGACTGTATCGCACGGGCCTTGCCTCCGCGTGAAAGACGTTCCGCTAGTGCCGGCCACCCGGTACCCAGTGCTCCGCGCGACTCTCGAGCGCGGCGACCCCGCTCCGCTCCGGATCGAGCAGTGCCGCGACGATCTCGATGCCGTCCACCACTCGGGGGCCGGATCGGTTGAAATATGCCGAGCCATCCGCCACGAAGGCGTGCCCGTCGGAGAGCGCGCGTCCCGCAACCGTGGCGAGTTGCGTCGCGTGACGATCCGCGTCCCGGCGGGCGGCGGCGAGATCGTAGCCGCACGGGACCACCAACAGCACATCCGGGTCGTACGTCGCCGGCGCCTCCCACGAGACCGCCCGCGACACCACGCCGGCTGAATGTCGTCGATTGTGTGGGCATCCAGCGAGAGCACGCGGGCGGATCCCCCGAGCGCGCCCGCCGCGGCTTGGGCCATGGACGTGGGCACCGCGCACACCTCGCACACCGCTTGGGCGAGCAACAGGTCCGGCGACAGATCACCGAGGACATCCGTATCCACCTCGTACACGCTCCCGTGTCGCACGACGGTATCCCGCACCAACCGGTCGATCTCCCCACTGCCACCGCCCCGGAATCGAGCCGCGGTTGGCTAATTCGGGGCTTGCCGCAGGCCTCGGGCGCGTAGTCGCACTCGTGCGACATCGCGACGAGGGTATCTCCCATCCCGAGCGCAGAGACGATCTCAGTACCGGTGGCCAGCAGTGAGGCAACACGCATGGAGTGTTCGATGGCTAGCGCGATGACAGCAGGATCGCAACCCGCTTGACAGTGTTGCCGACGTCCATCAAGATTGCACGCGTCGCCGGTTTGCACTTTTTCCCCGGAGAGTCCCACGAATGACCTATGTCATCGCCGAGCCTTGCATCGGCACGATGGATCGAGGGTGCGTTGATGTCTGCCCCGTGGACTGCATTTACGAGGGCGAGGATCAACTGTACATCCACCCGGACGAGTGCATCGACTGCGGGGCCTGCGAGCCGGAATGTCCGGTGAACGCCATCTTCCCCGAAGAGGATGTGCCGGAGGAATGGCAGAGGTTCACGGCAAAGAATCGGGAGTACTTCGAGACCGGCGATGAGCGGCAGGTGGCACGCGGGCGGGGTAGCTGACGGCCGGGCGAGTCGAGTGGCACGGGGCCCCGGATCACACCGGGGCCCTTTCATTTCCCCCATGCCGCTCGGGCGTCAGCTCGGCGACCATCGCCACCGCGCTGTCCGGACACAGCCGCGCAAACTCCTCCGACTGGCGAACCGCAGGATCCACCTCCGCACGGGCCACCGCGCGAAAACCGAAGCGCGGGAAGAACGTCGAGGCGGTCTCGGTAAGCAAATAGAGGCGCGCCAGCCGCCGCTCGCGGGCCAGCCCGAGCACCGCTTCGGTCAGCTTCACGCCGAGTCCCCGTCCCTGAAACGCGGGCTCCACCGCCACCGATCGGAGGAGGCCCGCGGGATCGTAGGGCTCCAGCGCCGCCGATCCCACCACCTGTCCGCCGGCGTCGGCCACGACCACGAGCCCGGTCAACCGAGCGATCCCTTCTACCGGGAGGCGCACTCGGCGCAGCAGCTCCTCCACAGCCGAGTACTCATCGGGGCGGGCGAGCCGGATCGTCACGGGTGCGGGTGCGGGCGTGGTCATACCGCCCAATATACGCGCAACCGGACGGCTGAAACCCCCCGCGGATTCGGGTCGTAGGGTCACCTGTCGCAAAGTGGAACGATGGCTCTCCGCCGCCCTACTCCGACCGCGACGCCGGTGAGGCCGCCCACTCAATAGGATGTGCCCATGACGCGCCGAACGAAGTTCATCCTCACCACCATTGCCGTGACCGTGATCGCCGCTTCCGCGGTCGCCGTGGGCGTGTCGCGAGGCAGCGGCCGCGGCGACGACGTCAAGACGGTCACGGTGAACCGGGGAACGATCGTGGACAAGGCCCTCGCCGTCGGACGCATCGAGCCCGAAATCGAGATCAGCGTGAAATCACAGATATCCGGCGTCGTGCGACGCCTGATCCACGACGAGGGGGACTTCGTGCGGGCCGGCCAGCCCCTGCTGGAAATCAAGCCGAACCCCACGCCTCTCGAGCTGGCCGATGCCAGACGGCAACTCGAGTTGCGGCAGGTGGAACTCGACAACCTCGCCCGGGATCGTGAGCGCCAGCGCGCGCTCAATGAACAGGGATTGCTGTCGGATCGCGAGTATCAGGAGACCGAGCAGCGGTACGCGGAACGACGCATTCAGCTCCAGATGGCCCGCGAGCGGCTCACCCTGCTCGAAGAGGGGAAGCTCACGATCGCCGACGACGCGATCGAAACGGTCATCCGCTCGCCGATCGCCGGATTCATTCTGGAGAAGACCGTGGAGGTTGGTGACCCCGTCGTGCCGCTCAGCACCTACCAGGAAGGCACGGTGCTGATGACCATGGCCGAGATGAACAAGTTGATGTTCCGCGGGACGGTGGACGAGATCGATGTGGGGCGTCTGCGCGAGGGAATGGCGGTCGACATCAAGATCGGGGCACTCCCCGACGCACGCGTCGAGGGGCGACTCAGCCGGATCTCGCTCAAGGCTCGGACCGAGGACAATTCGACGGTCTTCCCGGTCGAGATCACGCTGGTGGAGGCCCACGGCACCACGCTCCGCGCGGGCTACTCGGCCAATGCCGACGTCATCATTGCCCGCCGCGACAGTGTGCTGGTGATCCCTGAGCGGGTGATCAGCGTGTCGGGCGACACCGCCACGGTCACCGTGCTCTTGCCGGACGGGGCCACCGAGGAGCGCATCATCACTCGTGGGCTCAGCGACGCGATCAACCTCGAGGTGATCGACGGACTCCGCGAAGGCGAGAAGGTCGTGGAGCCGCCGCCGCGGGAGATCACGTAGCCGCCGATGCAGCTCACCTCGCTGCTACGCGAATTCGCGGCCGACCTCCGAGCGCAGCGCCTCCGAACGGCGCTCACGGTGCTGGGAATCGCCTGGGGCACCATCGCCGTGGTGGTTCTCCTGGCCTTTGGCGTCGGGCTCGAGCGGCAGACGCGCAAGCGGTTCCACGGGCTCGGTGACCGCATCGTCATCCTCTTCGGTGGACGCACCACCGTCAGCTACCGTGGGTTCCCGGAGGGTCGGTATATCAACCTGCGCGAGGAGGACGGCAGCCTGTTGCAGCAGGAGATTCCGGACATCGTGATGGTGAGCCCGGAGTACTCGAACCGCAGCACGCCGCTGCGACGCGGCACTCGGACCGCCAATCCGAACATCACCGGCATCATCCCCGTCTACGGCGAGATGCGCAACGTCATCGCCGATATGGGGGGACGGTTCATCAACGACCAGGATGTCGCGGATCGCCGCCGCGTGGCGGTGCTGGGCGACGAGCTCGCGACGCTCCTGTTCGACGACACGGAGCCCGTCGGTCAGCAGGTCTTCATCGGGGAGACGCCCTTCACCGTGGTCGGCGTCATGCGACCGAAGACGCAGAACTCCTCCTACAGCGGGCGTGACCAGGACCGCGTGTTCATCCCCGCCTCGACGCATCGGGCGCTATTCGGCAACCGCTACGTGGGCAACTTCGTCTACCGCGTGCGAGACGCCACCCTCACCAAGAGCGTGGAACGTCGAGTCTACGAGGTGCTCGGGCGTCGGCACACCTTCGACCCCGATGACGATGACGCCCTGGCGGTGTGGGACACGGCGGAGTGGGAGATGCGCTTCGGCTACGTGTTCCTGGCGTTTCATATCTTCTTCGCCATCGTCGGAACGTTCACGCTCACCGTCGGCGGGATCGGGGTCGCCAACATCATGTACATCGTGGTCCGCGAGCGTACCCGCGAGATCGGTGTCAAGCGCTCCGTAGGGGCGACTCGGCGAGACATCCTGCTGCAGTTCATCGGGGAGACGTTCCTGATCGTCGGCATCGGTGCCGTCCTCGGGTTCGTGGGCTCGTGGGGCATCGTGTGGCTGCTCGGCTTCGTACCGATGCAGGAATTTGTGGGAACGCCGACCATCTCCCCACTCGTAGCCGTGATCACCTTGTCGCTGCTGGGCACCATCGGTCTGCTGGCGGGCCTGTTTCCGGCCAGGAAGGCGGCGAGCCTGGATCCAGTGGAGTGCTTGCGGTATTAAGCCATGTTCAAGATCCTGCTCCACGAGTTCATCGGCGATCTGAAGACGCAGAAGACCCGCGCGTTCCTCACCATGTTCGCCATCACCTGGGGCACGATCGCCGTCGTGATCCTGCTGTCCTTCGGCGAGGGATTGAAGTACGCGATCTCCACCGGCCTCCTGAACGCCGGCGAGCGGCTCTACATGGTCTACGGTGGCACCACCAGCCGAGTATTCGAGGGTCTCCCGACCGGCCGCCGCGTTCGGCTCACCGAAGACGATCTCGATCTGCTCCGTCGCTCGATTCCGGAAATCGAGATGGGAAGTCCCTCCTACGGCCGCTGGGGCACCAGCCTCAAATGGGGAGAGCACAAGACCACCACCTACATGGAAGGAGTGTACCCGGAGTTTGCCGAGATGCGCCGCACGTTCCCGCAAGAGGGGGGGCGCTTCATCAATCAGGACGATCTGGACCGCCGCCGCCGGGTGCTATTTCTCGGCAACGACATCGCCGAGCGCCTCTTCGGGACGAGCGACCCGGTTGGGCAAAGCGTCACGCTCGACGGCTTGCCGTTCACCGTCATCGGCGTGATGCAGCCGAAGTTCCAGGATTCGAGCAACAACGGTCCCGACGAGGATCGCGCCGTGATCCCGGCCTCGACCTTGAAGACCATCTACGGGCACCGCTCTGTGAGCCACCTCCTGGTTCGCCCGCGTGACGCGTCGCAGTCGGCCGCCGTCAAGCGCCGGATGTTCGAGGTGCTCGGACGACGCCACAAGTTCGATCCGGAGGACGAGCGAGCCCTGCCGATGTGGGACTTCATCGAGGATCAGAAGATGGTGGACAGCATCGGGCTCGGCATTCAGATCTTCCTCGGGCTCGTCGGCGCGTTCACGCTGCTCGTCGCCGGGGTAGGGGTGGCCAACATCATGTACGTGGTGGTCCGCGAACGGACACGCGAGATCGGCATCAAGATGGCCGTCGGGGCCCGCCGTCGACACATCATGGCGCAGTTCGTGTTCGAAGCGATGCTGATCGCCCTGACGGGTGGAGTGGTGGGACTCGCCGTGTCCGGAGCGATCGTCGCGGCCGTCAATGCGCTGCCAGCCGAGGACCAGGCCATGCAGTACATCGCCAACCCCATCCTCTCGTGGCCGATCGCCCTCATTTGTGGCGCGATCCTCATGATGATCGGTCTTGCAGCAGGCATCCTGCCCGCCCGTCGGGCGGCCGCCGTGGACCCGATCGAGTCGCTCCGTTACGAGTGAGCCGGTGGCCGGCCGGGAGCACACCCCAGCTGTCCGAAATCGATCAGTCCGCGCACCCTGACCCCGCCGTAGTGACTACTGACCCTGGCACGACACCGCACCAGAGGTCACGGGACTTGACACACGAGCAGCTGTAGTATTAATGTCCTAGACGCCTACATGACAAGCCTAGGTTGGGGTTCGACCGATGCCCGAGGGCTCGACCGAGCACAAGCATCCAATTCAAGTGGTGACGCATCGGACGGGGCTCTCGGCCGATGTCCTGCGAGCCTGGGAGCGGCGCTCCGGCGCCGTCACGCCGGAACGCACTCCGTCTGGCCAGCGCCGGTATTCCGAGCGGGAAATCGAGCGGTTGATGCTGCTGCGCCGCGCGACGGCGGTCGGCCGGCCAATCGGCCAGGTCGCCGCACTCGATGACGAGCACCTCCGAGGGATCGTGGCCAAAGACATCGACGCCGTGGCTCGGCGGGTGGCGGAGCAACTCCCCGCCCCTGCGAGCGCGGAGCCTCACACGTTCGTGACACAGGCCCTCGGGGCGATTGGCCAGCTCAATTCGTCCAAGCTGCATGCGGCGTTGTCCGCCGCGGCCCTGGCCCTCAGTCCGGCAGACCTGATGGAGCGGGTGATGGTGCCGATCATGCACACGGTCGGGACGCGGTGGGAAGAAGGCGTGTTGGGAATCGCCCACGAACACCTGGCGACCGCCATCATTCGCGCCGTCCTGTCTGCCATCGTGCTCTCCCGCGACCGGCCCGGGACCGGTCCCGGGATCGTCGTGGCCACGCCAGCCCGGCAGGTGCACGAGCTGGGCGCCCTCGTCGTCGCCGCCACGGCGGCGTCGGTCGGCTGGCGCGTTGCGTATCTCGGGATCGACATTCCAGCGGACAGCATCGCGAACACGGCGTGCGAGGCAGGGGCAGATGTCGTCGCCGTGAGCATCACGCACCCAAACGACGATCCCGACCTCCCCGGGGAGCTCGAGCGCCTCCGCGAGCGCCTCCCGGCCCGAGTCACCATATTGGCCGGTGGTCTCGCCACACCGGCGTACGCCGCGACGCTGGACGAGATCGGCGCCCTGGTGCTGCGGGACATGACGAGCCTGCGCACCGTCCTCACGTCACTGCGTTCCGAAGCCGGAGGACTCGCCGCGTGACCGTCGGAGCAGCGCAATCGAGAGCCACGCCCCGCGGGGCCCGTCCCGGTGCCCCGCATGCGGCGATCATCGGTGCCGGGTTCGGCGGGCTCGCCGCCGCGGTCCGCTTGGCGGTGCGCGGCTACCGGGTGAGTGTGTTCGACCGCCTCGACACACCGGGCGGGCGGGCCCGCGTGTTCCGACAGGACGGGTTCGTGTTCGACGCGGGACCCACCGTGATCACCGCCCCATTCCTGCTAGAGGAACTGTGGACGCTCGCGGGACGGCGCTTGGAAGAGTCGATCGACCTCCGAGCGGTGACGCCGTTCTACCGCGTCCGGTTCGACGACGGGACCGTGTTCGACTACTCCGGCTCGGCCGACGCCATGCGCGACGAGGTTGCTCGTTTCACGCCGGGCGACGTGGCTGGCTACGAGCGGTTCGTTCGCCGCAGTGAGGACATCTTCAGGGTCGGGTTCGAAGACCTTGCCCACGTTCCCTTCGACTCCCCGTGGGACATGCTCCGCATCGTGCCGCAGATGATGCGCCTCGAGAGTTACCGAACGGTGTACGGCCTGGTCGCGAAGCACGTCAAACACCCCAAACTGCGGCAAGTGCTGAGCTTTCATCCGCTGCTCGTGGGCGGGAATCCGTTTTCGACGACGTCGATCTACTCCCTGATCGCGTTCCTCGAGCGAAAGTGGGGCGTGCATTTTCCGATGGGCGGAACGGGGGCGCTCGTCCGGGGCCTGGTCCAGCTGATCGAAGGCTTGGGCGGCGAGCTGCATCTTGGCGAGGACGTCACCGAGATTGTCGTCGACGACAAGCGGGCCACCGGCCTTCGCCTGGCGTCCGGCCGGACCGTGGCGGCCGACGTCGTCGTTTCCAACGCCGACGCCGCCTGGACCTACCGGCATCTGGTGCCAGCACGTGCCCGGCGCACCTGGACGGACCGCCGCATCGAGCGATCCCGGTTCTCCATGGGGCTCTTCGTGTGGTACTTCGGGACTCGTCGGCGGTATCCCGACGTCGCCCATCATACCATTCTACTCGGCCCCCGATATCGGGAACTCTTGAACGACATCTTCCGGCGCAAGCGTCTCGCCGACGACTTCAGCCTTTATCTCCATCGACCCACGGCGACCGACCCTGCGCTCGCCCCGCCAGGTTGCGACGCGTTCTACGTCCTCTCGCCGGTTCCGAACCTGGAGAGCGGCGTGGACTGGACCGCCACGGCGGAGTCGTACCGCTCACGCATCGCGCGTTACTTGCAGGCGACCGTGCTCCCCCGTTTGGAGGGGGAAATCGCCACATCGCGTATGCTGACGCCACACGAATTCCGGCACGAGCTGTTGGCCTTTCGCGGTGCCGCGTTTTCGTTCGAGCCGGTGCTGACACAGAGCGCATACTTCCGGCCGCACAACCGCAGTGAGGACATCGACCGCTTATACCTTGTCGGAGGCGGGACGCATCCGGGCGCAGGGATGCCCGGCGTCCTCTCGTCTGCCCGCGTCCTCGACGCCGTCGTTCCGAGTCCCGATGCCCTCGTCTGACATTCCGGGCTTGCGCGCCTCCGACCTGGCGACGTGCCGCCGCATGCTCCGCCAGGGCTCTCGAAGCTTCCACGCGGCAGCCCGCTTGCTGCCCCGGTCGGTGCGCGACGCGGTCGCACCGTTCTACGCGTTCTGTCGAGCGGCGGACGACCTCGTCGATGCCCGATCGGCGAGCGGCTGGACGTTGGTGCACCTCAGGGATCGCGTGGACGCGATCTACGCCGGCGATGCCGTCGCCGAGCCCGTGGATCGCGCGCTCGGCGCGGTCGTGCGGCATATGGGCCTCCCCCGCCCCGTGTTCGACACCCTGCTTGAAGGGTTTGCCTGGGAGTTCGACTACCCTCGGTACGAGACCCTCACGGATGTAAAGGCCTACGCCGTCCGCGTCGCCGGCACCGTTGGTGTGGCAGTCTCGTGTCTGATGGGCCAGCGAGGGGCCTCGACGCTCGCGCGCGCGTGCGACCTCGGCGTCGCCATGCAGCTCACCAACATCGCCCGTGACGTGGGCGAGGATGCTCGGGCCGGACGGCTGTACCTTCCACGCGACTGGATGCGTGAGGCTGGCATCGATCCGGAGGCGTGGCTCCGGTCACCGGTATTTGCGCCCGCCATCGGGAGAGTCGTCGAGCAGATACTCCAGGCCGCTGACGCCCTGTACCGTCGAGCCGACGCCGGCATCCCGTTGCTCCCGCGCCGCTGCCGGCTGGCAATCCGCGCAGCGCGGCTCATCTACGCCGATATCGGCCGTGAGATCGCTCGGGCGGGCTACGACTCGGTGTCCCGGCGGGCCTTTACGTCGGGACCTCGCAAGGCCGTGCTCGCGTGGCGCGCCGCGGTGAGCCGGACCGGCCGGCCGGCCGTAGCCGCGTACGAGGCGCCCCTGCCCGAGGCGGCGGCGCTCGTGGCGGCCGTGGCCTCCAACACGGACGACGAACCTCCGGCCGCACAGGCCGACGGGAGCTACGCAGTGCTCCGTCCCCAGGAGGACTCCGCATGACCGACACCACCTCCCGAATGGAGCGGGCCCTCGAGCGGGCCGTCGACCACCTCACGGCCGACGGGTGTCCTCCGCAGCTCGCAGACGCGATTCGGTACGCGGTCTTCCCCGCCGGCAACCGGCTGCGGCATTGGCTTGGCCGAGCCTATCAACTGGCCGACGACATCGCCGATGCGCGATCCGCCGACACGGCGGGATCCGATGCGGCGCTCGGTCGCCCGAATGCCGCGCTCCAGCACGGTGCGGCGTCGAGCGCCGTGCAGCTCGAGCGGCATATCGGTGCGGCGCTGCGGGCAGTGCCCGAGTGCGGCGGTGAGGTGCGGTTCCGGCAGTTCCTAGACGCGTTTCTCGATCGGTTCCGCCTCCCGACGCGCGCCACGGGAACACGGATGACCGATACGGGCGCCCTCGAGTGGCGCCTGCGCGTGGGCTAATGCACGGCCTCCGAGCGCCCACCGTGGCACCGCGCGTTCTCGGAATCACCCTGGCGGTGTTCGCCGGGTCGATTGCCTTCAGCCTCGTGGGGATGGTGCTCATCCGTCTCGCCCCATCCGTGGCGGCCATGACCGGACCCGCCCTGCCATGGTTGATGAAGGTCCCCACGTGGATCTACATGCTCGCCCTCCCCGCTCTGGTCGTCATGCTGCACTTGCCGGCGCTCGGATGGTGGCGGTCGACGTTCATGCTTGTGTGGGGAAGCTTTGTCGGCATGATGGCGGAGCTGATAGGAACGGGCACGGGGTATCCCTTCGGGGCGTATTCCTACACCGCGTTTCTGGATCCCAAGATCCTCGATCACGTTCCGTTCCTGATTCCACTGTCTTGGTATGCCGTTTCCGCCCTGGCATTGGACCTCGCCACGCGACTGTCGCTCTCGCGCGGGCAGCGGATCCTTGCGGCCGCGGCATTCATGGTCTTGTGGGACGTGGCGCTCGATCCCGCCATGGGCGCCGCGTTCCCCGTCTGGACATGGGAAGCTGACGGCTTCTACTACGGGATGCCGGCGTTGAACTGGGTGGGGTGGTACGCCACCGCACTCGTTATCGTGTGGGGATACGACGTGCTCGGTGGCTTCCGACTCAGCGATGCCCCGAAGCACACCGCGACCGCCTGGATCATCAACGGGGCGTTTCCCGTGGGGATCTGCCTGGTGTACGGGCTCTACGGCGCAGGGATCATCGGTGCGCTCGCCATCGTCATTCCCCTGTTGGCGCTCGCGAGCAACCGGGCCGACCCGACAGGCGTAGGGTGAGGGTAGTTCCGCGAGAGCTGGCCTACGCGCTGCTCCGGCGACAGTTGCGGCGCGTGTTTCGCCGGATCGTGTGGGTGGAGCCGTGGCACCCCCCCGATGTTGATCGTCCGGTCGTCATCTACGCCAATCACCATGCCTTCTATGACGCGCAAGTCTTGGGCTATGTGGCGGAGCGTGTCCTCAAACGACACACCGTCGTCTGGATGGAGGAGCTGGACCGCTTCCCGTTTCTCGGCGTGCTGGGCGCGCGGTCGTTCCCGACCGACGATCCGGCGCGCCGGTTTCGAACGATTCGCGAAACGGCACGCCTGATGGCATCGCGTCCCGACACGGCCCTCATCTATTTTCCCGAAGGACACCTGCATCCGATCGAAGAGGGCATCTTGCCGTTCCCCGCGGATCGATTTGCACGCCTCGCATCCGTCTTCCCTCAGGTGCAGTGGTGGCCGGTCGTTCTCTGCATCTCCGGATGGCAGGACGCCACGCCGACGGCGGTGCTCGTCGGGGGGCCTCCACTGGCCGCGCCAACGGGCAGCGAACGGAGCACGCTGAGCGCACTCCTCGAGACTGGAACAGCGGGTACGGGAACGCGACGCGTCCTGCTCGAAGGCCGTCGCGGACCACACGAACGCTGGGACCTGGGGTCCCTGAGTGCGTTCGTCCGGAGGCGCCGATGATCGGCCTGCTCCTCGGCCTGTGTTTCGGCAACGTCGTCAACGCCGCCTATGCGGAGCAGGACGTCGCGACCCTACAGGCGCTGTTCGCCGATGCACCGACGCGGGAGGACTCCCTCCTGCTCCGGTACCGCCTCTTTGCCTTGACCCGGGAGCAGGCGGTCGTCGCGGAGATTCCAACGAGCCTCGACTCCGCCACGGCCCGGGAGTTGGCGTTGCTGTCGGCACTCTGGGGCTACCGCATTCGCGAGGTCGGTCCCATCCAACTCTATGTCTACGGTCGGCGAACTATGACGCTGCTGCAGGACGCGCTGGAGCGGGATGCCGACGACCCGTTGGTGACGCTGATCGACGCGCAGTCCCTGCTGTTTCGGCCCCGGATTGCCGGTGGCGACGGTGCGAAGGCGGTGGAGCGGCTGCGGACCCTGTCCGGGCGGATCGACGGACCGACATCGTGCGGCGTGGATCCCCTCGAAGCCGATGTCTGGCTGTGGTATGCGCTGCACAAGACGAAATCACCGGAGGCCGACGCCCTTCGGTCCCGATTGTTGGCTGAAAGGCTCCCCTCGTTGTATCGCGAGTTCCTCGACGGGCCACCGTGACGCTCCTGCTCGCGGGCGCCTACCTCGTCTTCGGAGCGATTCTCCTTCTCAACGTCCGCTACCTGCACGGCACCCGCCGACGCCTCGCACCAACCCCCGCAGCGTCGCCGTCGATCTCGATCATCATTCCCGCGCGGAACGAAGCCGAGAACCTGCGGCGATTTCTGCCGGGCATACTTGCGCAACGATATCCACGCTTCGATGTCACCGTGTATGACGACGGGTCCGACGACGCAACGCCGCATGTGCTCGACGCGCTGCGGGCGCCCCACCTCCGCACCATCCGCGGCGAGGGACCACCCCCGGGATGGGTCGGCAAGGTCCACGCCCTGTATCAGGCGACTCGGAACGTGCAGGGCGAGCTGCTGTTGTTCCTCGACGCCGATACTGCCCTCACGGATGCCGACTCGCTGTCGAGGCTCGTGCGGCGATATCTCTCTCTGCCTCCGGGATCGGTTCTCACCGGCATTGCGCGGCTCGTGGGAGGCGGCCGCCTTCTGGTAAGCCTGGTCCCGTTCGTGATCCTCACCTATCTGCCGCTCGTCCTGGTTGGGCGCACGCGGGTCGCGCGTCTCAGCGGCATGAACGGCCAGTGCTGGATGATCGATCGCCCCGTCTACGCCCGCCTCGAACCCCACCTTCGGCACAAGGCGGAGGTACTCGAGGATGTCCGCATCGGGCGTTATCTCAAGGCCCGCGGCGTGGTACCGCATTCGGTAGACCTCCAGGGCGAGGTGCAGGTCCACATGTACGAGAACCTAGCCGATGCGTGGCTGGGATTCCGAAAGAACGTCTACCCGTTCATGGGGGAGCGCGTGTGGACCTTCCTTGCGCTGCACGTGACGTACCTCGCCGTGTTCGTGCTCGCGCCGTTGGTCTCACCGTGGTTCCTCGTCCCTCTGTTTGCCCTCAAGGGGCTCGCGGATCGCCTCGTCGGCATGCCGCTCGGTATTACGCTGCTCGCGCCCGTCACCCTGCTGTTAGGGGCGGTACTGCAACTGGATTCGGCGGTCGCTCACTGGACCGGGCGCGCGCAGTGGAAGGGGCGGTCCGTGGCACGCCGCAGGGTGAGCGACGCCTGATCATCGTTCGGCGGCGTGCTTGACGCCGCACGGTACCGAAGCGAGCATTGAGCGTTACGCCCCCCTCGCTCTCGGGACCAGTGCGTGAAACCGGTCATCATCGGCGTTGCCGGCGGATCCGGCTCGGGTAAGACCACCGTAGTCCAGGAAATCATCAAAAGCCTGGGTCCCGAGGATGTGAGCTTCATTCAGCACGATTCCTACTACTATGACCGCAGCGACGTGCCCCCCGCCGAGCGGGTGCACATCAATTACGATCATCCGGACGCGCTGGAGACTCCGCTCCTGATCGAGCACCTCGTCACGTTGCGCAGCGGCCGGCAAGTTGCGGTGCCGGTGTACGACTTCACCAACCACACGAGAACGGCCGAGACGGAGACCGTGTATCCGCGCAGGGCGGTGATTGTCGAAGGCATCCTGATTCTGGTGGACCCGGATTTGCGGGAATTGATGGACATCCGGGTCTTTGTCGACACCGACGCCGACCTCCGCATCCTGCGTCGGATGCATCGCGACATCAACGAACGCGGCCGCAGCCTGGAATCCGTCGTCCAGCAGTATCTCGAAACCGTGCGCCCCATGCACCTCGAGTTCGTCGAGCCCAGCAAGCGCTACGCGCACGTGATCATTCCGGAGGGCGGGCACAATCGGGTCGCGGTGGACATGCTGCTCACGAAGATTCAGTCGATCGTGCGCGGCGGCGGGGGCGCACCGGCCTGATGGCTCCCTGGGGACCGGAACACGAAGCGGGGGCGGCGCTACCAGGGACTCCGGAACAGACGGTTCCAGCGGATCGCGGTCACGAAGGGTAACGGGCGCCAGCTCGCGGGATCGAAGCTGTAGTAAATGACGAGCGGGATGCCGACCACATTCTCCCGGGGCAGCATCCCCCAGTGCCGGCCGTCGTACGAGTCGTCACGGCTGTCGCCCATCACGAACAGATGTCCCGGCGGAACGACCAGCGGTCCCCAATTGCGGAGGTCCGGCAGGTAAGGCTCGGTCACCGCGCCCGACACGAGCAAGGGCCGCTGCCACCGCGCGCTGTCCATCCGTTGCGCCGAGTCCATGGTGACGGTGGGATCACGGCGGTACGGGACGCTCGGCACGAACGCGCCGTTGCGGAACACGGAATCGTGACGCATGGCCAGCGTGTCGCCAGCCACTCCAATGACCCGCTTCACGATGGTCAGCACCGGTTGCTTGACGCCTTTCAGCACGATCAACTCGTCCCGGCGCGGTTCCCGCAGTGCGGGCGTGCGACCACCGACGAGGGGAATCCCAGCCCCGAACACCGCGCGGTTGACGATCAGGAAATCGTTCACGAGCAGCGTGGGTTCCATCGAGCCGGAGTTGATGCGGAAGGACTTGACGACCAGCGCCTGCAACGGGTACCAGATCGCGACGGCGAGCGCGATCGACTTGGCCCACCCGAGCGCCCACGTCGACCAGCGCCGCGATGCGGGAGCCGTCTCGGGCTCCGTCGACGGAGACGAGCGTGAGGCGTTACGCCGTCGTCGCGCCATCTACCTCAGGAGTCCTCGCACGACGGACACGTCTCCATCGTTCGGCGCCGGGGTGAGGCCCAGGATGCGGCATAGCAGCTCGTACACGTGGATGGCTTCGAACGGCTCCGCCCGAGTCCCCACCCTGAATGCCGGGCCCGCAGCGACAAATACGGCTCCCATGGAGAGCAGCGCGTTGTCATAGCCGTGATTCGCCCCGGCCATGCGCTCCGGCTGCAGGTCGAAGAAGGGGTGACTCGAGATCGACCATCCCTCGTCGGCGACGGCGAGGATCGGTTGGATTCTCCGGTGCTCCCGGTAGTGCCATCGCGTGGGAATCTCGTCCTTCCGGAACACGCGCAGATGGGGATGGGCCGCCACCAGCCGCTCGTAGATCGAGTCCTCGGCGTCGGCGTCGAGCGGTCGGATGGCCGCGACCGGGTTCCAATCCACGATGTCGACCTCCTCGAGCGCCAGGTAGTCGTCCAGGAAGATGACTCGGTCGGGCGACGTATCCACCATGCCATGATCCGACACGACCACCATGTTGGTGGAGGTGGCCATCCCTCGCCGTTCGAGGCCCGCCACGAGGAGCCCGATCATCCGGTCCACCGCGCGGATCGCGGCCAAGGTCTCGGGGGCGTCGGTCCCATATCGGTGGGTCGCGTCGTCGACGTCGCTGAAGTAGAGGGTGATGAGGGACGGCCGCTCTCCTTCAGGGAGGTCGAGCCAGGCGAGCACCTGCGTCACGCGGTCCTCGTTTGGAATGCCGCCGTCGTAGTTGCGCCAATAGGTGGGTCGGATGCCCTGAATGGCGGCCTCGGTCCCCGGCCAGAAGAACGCGGCGGCCACGAGGCCCTGCTTCTCGGCCGTCACCCAAATGGGTTCGCCGCCCCACCAGCGACCATCCGTCACCGCCGATCGATCGCCCAGGCTGAAGCGACTCTCGAACACGGGATCGTACATGTTGTTGGCCACGATCCCGTGGTGCTCGGCGTAGAGCCCCGTGACAAGGCTGTAGTGGTTCGGGAAGGTCTTCGTTGGGAACACCGGGATGAGACGCTCGGCCCGCACGCCGCGAGCGGCCAGCGCGTCGAGGTTGGGCGTTGCCGTCTTCTCCATGAAATCCCACGCGAACGCGTCGAGACTCACGAGCACGACGGGGGCCGGCGATGGGGCTGGCGGGGGTGCGGACGCCACACAGCCCTGCAGCAGCACCACCGCGGCCGACACTGCGAACAGACCCCTCATCAGCCTATCCATCTCACGGTGCGGCATTGCCTGGCTTGCCCTCCGGTGGCTCGAAGCGGCTCAACTACTCGAAGCGGCTCAACTAGAAGAACACGGAAAGCGAAACGTAACCCGACGTCGGCACCAAGCCGTACTCTGATTGGAGCGCGCCGGTCGGCGACGGGCCACGCCCGGCCCCAATAAAGATCCCGGCGCGAGCATTCACCGACCCGGTCACCGAGACCGTCACTCCCGGGGCGAAGAGGGCGCTTGCGTCGTGGAGGTTCCATAACACCAGGCCATCCGCCGAGACGAGCGGGTGCAGCTCGAGGCTCCCCTGCGCCACCAATTCGTCTCGCCCGAACACCTGAAGCTCACCGCGAGACGCGGCAGGAGAACGCAGTACGTCCAGGAGGTCGACGGCGTCAGTGGCCCCGAAGCCATCGTGCTGGTACTCGATGACGACGTAGAGCGTACGGGAGCCGAGATTGAAGCTTCGGTCCACGCCGACAGCACCCCGGAACACCGTCTCGTCGTCCGACCGCCGGAGCACCGCTTCGCCCCGGATGGCCGCACCGACCACGGTGACCGTCACCCCGACCGCGCCGGCCGCATCCTCGTGCAGCATGCCGGCCCACCCGCTCAGCTCCCACCGTCCTTGTGTCGTCCGGCCGCGGGCCAGCGCGGTGATCGTGCGGTCGTCACCGACCTCCGCCACGCGAGCGACCGCCTCGATTTCGCTGAATGGGCCTGCAAACACCCGCACCCGGGCAGCGTCGATTCCTGCTCGGTATTCGCGGAACGGATCCGACGGGTCGAAGGGGGCGAACGGGTCGGCCGGGGTGAGAAAGAGGGTGGTTGCCCACGAGATGGGCTGGCGACCGACGGTCACTTGGAACACATCGTGCCGGACCGTGGCGCCGAGACGGTCAACGCGGTGCCGCCACGTCAGGTGCTCGCCTTCCCGGAGCGTGCCCTGCAGGGGTA